>NZ_JBJUVG010000006.1:0-111862 GCF_046097595.1 Peptococcus simiae | reverse complement strand
CCCGGTCCTGCCCCTGGTGGGGACTGATCCGGCAAGCTATGAAGCCCTTTATTTGGCCTTGGAGGAAGGCGTCGCTAGGCCCCGTTACCTGTCAGACGAGGCCCTGGTGGATTGCTTTCAGACAGGTAGTCAGCAGGCAGCCTATGCCCAGGCCTTAGCCCTGGTGCCGGCAGAGGGCTTGGACCTTTATTCGCCGACCTGGCTGGCGGCCAAGCTCCTGGAGGGGGACCGGCCCATCGCTGAGGCCTTGGCCCAGGCCGGTAGCCAGGGTATCCAGGCCTTTCTGACGGCCAACCCGGATGGCAGCCTCTACACTGGCGACTGCAAGTTTGCCTGGATTGAGGCCCTTTTGGCCGACTGTGTGGACCGGTCCCAGAGCCGGCGGCGGGTCTTGGGCCGGTTTGACCGCTGGGCCATTTCTAAAAAATGGGGCAAGGCTATTGCTATAGGGATTGTCCTCCTGGGGGTCATGGCCTCTATGCTGGTGGCGGCGCCGATTATGGTCCTGGGCGGCAGCCTTCCCCTGCTCTTAAAGCCCCTGGTTATCCAGACGGGCCTACCTCCGGTCCTGACCTCCTTTATTAACGGGACCCTGATGACGACGCTTGGCTGGGTGGCTTCCATGGCAGGCTTTGTCTTTGGCATTAACCTGGTCTTTGGCCTTATTGAAGAGGTGGGCTATATGGCCCGGGTCTCCTATGTCTTTGACCACACCATGAACCGGCTGGGTCTCCAGGGCAAGTCCATCATGCCTATGCTGGTTAGCTTTGGCTGCACCATTGGCGGGGCAGCCGGGACCCGGGTCATTGATTCCTACAGCCAGCGGATTTTAACGATTGCCCTGGCCTGGGCTGTTCCCTGCGGGGCGACTTTCGCGGTGGTGCCGACCCTGGCGACGGCGTTTTTTGGTGGGGTGGGCGGCTTTCTCGTGATAGTGCTGATCTTTATCATTATGTTTATTCATATCAAGGTGACGGCTATGATTTTTGGCCGGACCCTGAGCCCGGTGGCAGAGCGGACAGGGCTCATTATGGAGCTGCCGCCTTATCACAAGCCCCGTTGGAAGGGCCTACTGAAGACCACCCTGGTCCGGTCCTTCGATGTCTTTAAAAAAGCCTTTGTGGTTGTCTTTTTTGTTTCGGCCCTCTTCTGGGCCCTGACTTACTCGGCTGACGGAGATATGACAGGGACGGTCCTGTACCGGTTTGGCCAGTCCATTGAGCCGGTAACCCGCTTTTTCGGTATGGGCTGGCAAACTTTCCTGGCCTTCCTGGCCTCGATGATTTCGAAAGAGGCAGTCCTGGGCGTGACGGGCGTTCTCTTTTCCCATACCGGGTCAATTTTTGAGGCCACCACCGGCGCCGGGGCAGATGCCCATATTGGGCATCTGCTGGCGGCTTCGATTTCCAAGGCCGAGGCCCTGGCCTTTATCATTGCTGTGACCTTTAATGTGCCCTGTCTGATGGCCTTGAATGCGACCTTGCACGAAACCCATTCGGCAAAGTGGACCCTGCGGATTGCCCTCTATTATGTGGCCACAGCCCTGGTCCTTTCGGCCTTGACCTACCATATTTCAAGCTTATTTTTCTAAAGGTGGGATTTTATGTCTATCTTGGATGTATTGGGCCAACCTGGCCTCTGCACCAGCCTGGAGGTGGCGGAGACCCTGGGCATGTCCCTGGAAAGGGTTGAGGCCCAGCTGGCCTATTATGAACGCCTGGGCTATATACAAAAAGTACCCCTGACGACTGGTTGCGGGAAGGCCTGCGGTCATTGTCGGGGCTGTGGCCTACAAAAGGCGGAAAAGCAGACCCCGGCCTATTGGGAGCGGGTTAAGTAAAGAGTGGACCTTTCGGTACGCCTGAACCGATATAGCTAAAATGATTTCCTAAGGAGCAACCCGACAAAAAAGTCTTCTGACTTGTTTTATCGGGTTGCCTTTTTGTTTTTCCGAGCAAGTAGGCAAATGGCAGGAAACCAGACATCCTGGAGATAGACCTTAATCACTTGAAATAGAATCTTGAAATTCAAGTAGTATTTATAGATGTATCAATCAGGAACATGGAAAGAAAAGCCTACCTTAAGAGGTATTTTTCTGCTTCCGTAAAAAGTAAAACAATGATATTGAAAAATGAGAGCGCTTTTACTTCAATGAATATTTTTGTAGTAAAATGCTTACCATATCTAATAGGAATGATTAGCAATATCTGTAACCTGCTTAGGTATGATTGCCTTGTTATATTGGATGATTTTAGGAGGAAAAAATGGCAGATAAGAAAGGAAATACGAAGGGGATAGTCCGGAAGACGGTGACCATTTCTTTAGCTGCAGCACTTATTTCAGGACCGATTTTTAGCGATGCAGCTGTATGGGCTAAGGATCCTGCTCCTGTAATTTTAAGTGCAGGGAATGGTGTGAATTCAGCGTCGACTAATACCAGTCTGGCTTACCCGGCTAATATAGTTAATGTTCTTAATTGGGATAAGGACGAAATGTCTGAAAACGACGTGAACTATTGGGGTATCAGCCAAGCCAATCCAAAGCAAAAACTCGTTAGAGTCACTACCTCGGACCCCATCGAAATTGTGGACTTTACCTATGAAGGAACTTTTGTAGACGAAGAAGGCAGAACCAATCTAAGACTGTCCTATATGGAAAAGTCTGCAGCGGTTTCTGCCGTTTGGAAACAAGCCCTCTTTAGGTTTGATGACGATTTATACAATGCCATCGACTGGGAAAAATCAGTGGGTGTGACAGAAAAAGGCGAGGAATATAAATTTACGACGGCACCTGGCAAGAATGAAAAATTGTTGTCTGTTGCACAAATGATTGCAACTAGAACGCAAAACAAGAATAATTTACCAATAAATCTTGTTTTAAAAGAAGGCGTCAATTTAAATACCCTTGGCAAAAAGAATTATTTAATTCAAATGCGCCTTGTTGACGCTAAGAATCAAAGAATTTATGCCTTTGCACCGGGGAAATCCTCTCTCGACTATTCAACCTATACGAGAACCACATCCGTATCTTTAGAAGATAAGATTGATACCTTATTCAAAAAAGGACCTATGCAAAAGAAGGGGGACTACCTTGCTGTACAACGGTCTTTCCTTTCTGAATTTATCGCAAACCCAGACGGTTATGCGGACTCTTCAAATCTTGGACTTGTTAGAACCCAGTACCAAGGAGAAAGAGGGTCAGCACCGGGAAATACTACAGATGACAAGCCGACTGGTTTTGCGCAAGTCTTTGATGCTAGATTTGTAGAGTATTTTAAAGAGGATCCTCAAGGTAATATCGCCTATACCAACTTACTCAAATCGGATAGAACAGAGTACGATAAAGAGGTTCGTGTGCCCATTAAGAAAGAGGACATTAATTATTCTCCAGATGGAAAACTTGCTTATATCGTAATCGGCGAATCCAACTTTACCAAAGATGGGGTAAAAGTTGTGTCCGTAGATAAGATGAATAAAAAAATCAGCTTAGATGGTTTTTATTTCACTGCTATCGACTATGTTGTAGATAAGGAAAAATTCCAAGAAACTTTCCAAACGACGGGAACAACAAAAGTAAACTTCTCAACGATGACTGGTTGGGTTGAAACAAATCCTAAAGGTTGGACGATATTCGAAAAAGACTACGACAGTGATTATGTCGTTCCAGCAGGGGAGTCTTATATCTTAGACACGGCACAAAAACCTGAAAGCGGACAAATTATGTTCCAAGTAGGCAATCCTGATGAAGCCCTTGTAAGAAGAATGCAAGGGTACTATGCAGGATATAAAGGTTCTGCTGATGGATTTGAAAGAGTGAAGGAAATTGCCGATGGAGTCTATGAATTTACCCTACGTGAAGGGGCAAAAATTTCAACTGGCGAAAAATTAAGAATCTATTTACCTGACACTGCAGAGCACACAGGACCCCTTAACTTCATGGAAATGAAAAACGGGTCTAAATTAAATGGGGGTGCTGCGACATTAAAACTCGAAAAAGATAGAAATATCAATATGCACCTTTATAAAGAGGGTAAAAAAGGTAGTTTCAAGCTTAAATATACGCTTGCTGATGGAACTGAATCAGAACTGGACTTCACACCAAAAACATTATGGAATTATAATGATAAAGATAAGGTGATGGCTGGTCTTCCTAACAAGGCTACGGTAAGTACTGGGGGTAATTTCTGGATTGATACGAAAAAATTAAAACCAGGAACAGATATTGTTGTCGAATCATATGATGAAAATGGTATTAAACAAGAAAATCTAACATCTTACTTTAGATATATCAATTTAAATAAGTCAGATGAAAAGTATACAAATCTTGCTTGGGTCGATCATACGGAAGATCTATCACAAATTGGTATTGAAAAATCAACCTATGTACCTTATCAAGACATTTATACGAACGACTATGCAGAGGGAACTGACGACTGGTATAAAGATCCGAGAGTTGAAACCGATTCAACGAAGTTTATGACCAAGACCACGAATATCCTTGGTTTTTCAAAATACGAAGGCGCAAAAGTTAGAATGCGCTATATCAATCCTGAAAATATCACTTATGTTGGCAAAGCAGATGCTGAAAGCAATGAGTACAATAAAGATGGTGAAATAGTTGGCAAAGATGTCACAAAGGTTGTAAATGTTAATGGAACAGATTACGATGCTTACCTATATGACATCAACTTAGCACAATTGAGCGAATTTAAAGATGGCAGCGGCATGACGGGTGGATTCGAGCTTAAAAAAGATATGAAGCTTATCTTTAATGATTCAAATGGTTCCGCCCTTCCCTCCGACTGGATTGAGTCTAGAGTAAAGACAAGAGTCTTATTTGACACCACAGACGGCGCATTTGCGGATAGCAAAAAGCAAGCTATTAAAGTGGTGCCAGATAATGAAAAATTCTTTGAAGAAGATGGCTATGCTGCCAACGGATTTGAAGGAGCAGGAGCAAATACTGCAACGGGAGATAAATTCCCAGAAGCACCAACCGCAGAGGGTAAAACATTCTTAGGATGGGCAACAGAAACTGGAAAGACTAAATTAGGAAAAACCATCGTTAAAGCAGCGGACTATGAAGCTTTAACAGATGCGGAAAAATTCACCTCAACGACAGCTGTACCAACGCACGCAGTCGTTTACGCGATTTGGTCGGAAGAAAAGCTCGTGACCTTTGATGCCAACGGCGGTGCTTTTGACGACGGCAACAAAACCAAAACCGACGATATTGCCGACGGTGTAACGCCACCGACAAACCCGACATTGGAAGGCAAAGAATTTAAAGGTTGGGCAAGCACACCAGGTGCGACCCAACCCGAAGACGGAATCCTCAACAATGTCACCGCAGCAAAAACCGTTTACGCCGTTTGGGGTGATCCTGTTGTTCAAAAGGATAACGAAAAGTACAAAGCCGAATACGCTACCACAGATCCGGTAAAAGTAGGGGAAGCGGCACAATCTAACTACCCGAATTTTAAAAAGGCCGAGGGCGGAGATGCTGTAAAACCGCAAGGAACGACCTTTAAGTTAGGAGAAGGTGCACCAACAGGTGCAACCATTGACGAAAAGACAGGAATCGTTACCTATACTCCCGTTGAAGCTGATGCAGGTAAGACGGTAGACATTCCCGTCGTCGTCGTATATCCCGATAAATCTGAACAAGCGGCTACAGCGAAGATTGCAGTAGAAAAAGATACCAAACTGGACGTCAAAGAACCGGCCAAGACTGAAGTCAAGGACCCGACCGCCTTAACGGAGGGCGAAAAACAAGCCGTTAAAGATGCCATTAAGGAAGCTAACAAAGACCTAGGCTTAAGCGACGATGACATCAACGTCAAAGCAGACGGTTCCGTTGTCGTCACCAAAGATGGAAAGACCGGCGAATTAAAACCGGACCAAACCGTTACCGAAAGCAAAAAGCTAGACGTAAAAGAACCGGCAAAGACCGAAGTCAAAGATCCTGCTGCCTTAAGCAAAGAAGAAAGAGACAAAGTGAAGGAAGCAGTGATTAAAGCCAATCCAGAGCTAAAGGATGAAGAAATCACAGTAAACGCCGATGGTTCAGTCGACGTAACCAAAGACGGTAAAACTGGAAGCTTAAGACCAGACCAAACCGTCACCGAAAGTAAAAAGCTAGACGTGAAAGAACCAGCCAAGACTGAAGTCAAAGATCCCGCTGCCCTAACAGACGATGAAAAACAAGCCGTTAAAGACGCCGTCAAAGAAGCCAACAAAGACCTGGGCTTAACCGATAACGACATCGACGTGAAAGCCGACGGCTCCGTTGTCGTAACCAAAGACGGCAAGACTGGCGAATTAAAACCAGAACAAACCATTACCGAAAGCAAAACACTTGACGTCAAAGAACCAGCGAAGACCGAAGTCAAGAACCCGAAGGCCTTAACGGAAGAAGAAAAACAAGCCGTTAAAGACGCCATCAAAGACGCGAACAAAGACCTAGGCTTAACCGATGACGACATCGACGTCAAAGCAGACGGCTCCGTTGTTGTAACCAAAGACGGTAAGACTGGTGAATTAAAACCGGCACAAACCGTTACAGCAGATACGACAGCACCAGCTAAACCTACAGTTGTTGCAAACGACAACGGTTCTGTCACGGTGACACCGCCTGCTGATAAAGATACCGATGTTGTGATGATCACCTATACTGATGAAGCGACAGGGGCAGAAGGTACTGTTGCCGCAACAAAAGATGATCAAGGCAATTGGACTTTACCGAAAGATTCCGATTTAACGATTGATGCCAAAACTGGTGTAGTAACCATTCCTGCCAATAAGGCGAAAGATAATACAGAGGTCAAGGCAGTTGCTCAAGATGCGGCCGGCAATACTTCTGAAGAAGCAAAGGCAACAGTAGCAAAAGCTGATGAACCTGTAGTAGAAAAAACACAAAAACCAATGGTAGACACTGTAAATGCTGGCGATAAAGAAATCACAGGAAGAACAGAACCAAATGCAGATGTAGAAATAACTCTACCAGATGGAACAAAAGCAACAGGAAAAGCTGATGATACCGGAAAATTCACTGTAACATTACCAGAAGGTAAAGAGCCAAAAGAAAATGATGAAATAAAGGTAGTTGCTACAAAGGAAGGGAAAAACCCATCAGACCAAGAAGTTAAAAAAGTTGAAGCAGCTGACAGAGTTTACAAAACAAAGTGGGTTCAAGAAACTAAAAAAGGAGTCATCACATTAAAAGAAGAAGATGGCAATCATCCAGACGATGACGGTGTATCCGATATTGAAGGCTATGAATTTGTCCGTACAGATACTAAAGAAGAGGGCAATATTGTAACAATTACTAATGTCTACAGATTACAATTGGCGTCAAAATTCTTAGGTCTTGACGGGAAAAATATCAAAGAAGCTGAATTAGGGTATGATAAAGAGAACCCAAATAAAGCGGAGGGCTATACTTTCTTGTTTGATGAAGGAACAAGCACACAAGAAGTTGTCCAAGGTAAAAAAGCGTATATCATTAATCGAATTTATGCTAAAAATCCGGAAGTGGTAGAAGTCGCAAATCCTGACAATTTAACTGGACTTGAACAAGAAGCAGTTAAAGCAAAAGTAAAAGCGGCAAACAAAGATCTTAAAGATGATCAAATTGCAGTAGACAATAAAGGGAATGTGACAATTACAAGAGGTGCTAATACAGGACAATTAAGTGCAGACGTAACTGTAAAAAAAGATACTACCGCACCAGCTGTGCCTACGGTCGTGGCAAATGAAGATGGTTCTGTCACGGTAACACCGCCTGCTGATAAAGATACCGATGTTGTGATGATCACCTATACGGATGAAGTGACAGGGGTAGAAGGTACTGTTGCCGCAAGAAAAGACGATCAAGGCAATTGGACTTTACCGAAAGATTCCGATTTAACGATTGATCCGAAAACTGGTGTCGTTACCATTCCTGCCAATAAGGCGAAAGACAATACAGAGGTCAAGGCAGTGGTTCAAGATGCGGCTGGCAATACTTCTGAAGAAGCAAAAGCAACAGTAGCAACAGTTGATACAAAAGTTAAAGCACCAGTAATTAAAGATGTTTATACTGATTCAATAGATGTTGAAGGTAGGGGCGAAACAGGGTCGTCAATAATAGTTACATTCCCAAGTGGAAGACAAGCAAGAACTGGCGTAGACCAAAATGGTAAGTGGAGAGCTAGTTTACCAGATGGTGAAGTATTAGAAGAAGGTGCTGTAATAACAGCTGTAGCTGAAAAGGCTGGAAAAGAAAAATCTGAAGAAGCTAGTACAACTGTTAAGCAATTAGTGTCCACAATCGACGTAAAAGAACCAGTGAAGACCAAAGTCAAGAACCCGTCTGCCTTAACAGATGAGGAAAAACAAGCGGTTAAAGACGCCATCAAAGAAGCTAACAAAGACCTAGGCTTAACCGATGACGACATCGACGTGAAAGACGATGGCTCTGTTGTCGTGACCAAAGATGGTAAGACTGGTGAATTAAAACCAGAACAAACGGTTGAAAAGAAAGAAACAATTGCGGATAGAATTAAGCTCGTATTACCAGAAAAAACGGCAGTTGATGATGTAAGTAATTTGACGGCAAGTGAAAAAATAGAAGTTGAACGCAAATTAGTTGAAAAGAACCTGCATCAAGTGAAGGAATTTGGTAATTTTAGAACAGCAGCAGGTGCTGATGGAACGACAACCGTAACGTTTGCTGATGGAAGTTCTTTAGAAGTTCCTGGCACAGCGTTAGTAATAGCTAAAGATGCATTAGATGTAAAAGAACCGGCGAAGACCGAAGTCAAGAACCCGTCCGCCTTAACAGACGAGGAAAAACAAGCGGTCAAAGATGCCATCAAAGAAGCCAACAAAGACCTAGGCTTAACCGATAACGACATCGACGTCAAAGACGATGGTTCCGTCGTTATCAGCAAAGACGGCAAGACCGGTAACCTAACCCCCGCCCAAACCATCCGTGAAAAAGCCACACCACCAGGCACCTCCGGTGGTGGTTCCAGCTTTATCATCCCCAAAGATGACAAAGGCACAGTAGAAGAGCTGAAAGACCACAAGGCCTACATCTTTGGCTACGAAGATGGGACCGTCCGGCCCGATGGGAATATTAAGCGGGCTGAGGCGGCTGCGATGGTTGCCCGCCTAATGGGTTATGACCTATCTGATACCAGTAAGCCAAAATTTGCCGATACCAACGGCTGGTACAATAATGCCATCAACGCCGTTGTCAAAGCGGGCCTCATGGGTGGGTATGAAGACGGGTCCTTCCGGCCGGATGCCCCCATAACCAGAGCAGAGTTTGCCAAAGTCATCCAAAAGATTGACAAGCAAAACACCACAGATAACCTTCCCTTTGCCGATGTCAGAGGCCACTGGGCTTATCAAGCCATCTCCCAGGCCTACGCTAATGGCCGGATTAGCGGCTATCCAGACGGCAGCTTCAAAGCTGAACGAAAGATTACCAGAGCAGAAGCAGCCAGCATATTGAACGCCGTATTCAACCGAAAGGTCGATAAAGAAGGTTTGGCAAAAATAGCTGCACAGACCAAACACTTCCCTGACTTGCATGAAGGTCAATGGTACTACTATGAAATGGTAGAAGCCATCAACAGTCATACCTACCACAGGGCTGATCAAGCAAAAAGTGAATCCTGGAAGAAATTAAAATAATCAAGTGTAAGAAGGAATGGGACAGGGGTGCTGTCCCATTCCTTTTTTATTCAATAGCACTTAGAAAAGAATCCCCTATAGCGAACTGGTCCAAGCTGGTCTTGGGTCGGTTCGCTATAGGGGATTATTAGGATTGGCCAGGCTTATAGGCATAGAGATTTTAGGGGGACGGAGAAGTGGCTTTATCCAATATTTCTAAGGCGAGGAGTTTAGAGGCGATGAGGGATTTGATATCCTCTATAGAGATATTGCGGACGTAAGTTGTTTGTTGGAGGGCAGCTAGAAGCTGGCTGATGAATCGACAGACAGAAGGGTCATAGGAAACCAGGTACTTGAACCTGGTGGTATCAAAGGGGTCCAGTTTTTTCATGATAAAGCTGTTTTTTCTCAAGATAAAGGACATATAATAGTCCCAGTTAAAGTTGGTCATATACTGGGTGTCAATTACCGCATAAGTATGTTGGTCTAAGTGGGTCAGGTTTTCTTTAAGAGATTTTAGGTAGCGTTTATAAGCCGTTTTGGGGAGGGTTAGGTAGTAGGGCCCTACAGAGACCTTTCGACTTTCTATAGAGGCCAAGAGCGATGAGACGTTAAAGGTAATCTCATAATGCTTATTGGAAAAGGCGTAGCCCTGCAAGGCCAAGAGGTTATCCAGGATAGCCGCTTGTTTTTGGTTGACCTTATTTTTGCTGAGAACCTGCTTCAGTTGGAGGGTGTCACTCAAGCAACCGTCAATATAAGAGGTGAAGATTTTAGCTTTATCGCCAGCCAGGTTTTGTTCGTATTGAGACTTTTCAAAGGCGAAGTTATCAATAGTTTTCAATAAGGGGCTGCTGTACCTAAAGAGCCGGTTATTGTTGCGGTTTAGGTGCTTGAGTAAGTCCGGATTTTTAGAGAAGGTAATCATCAGGGGCTGGCCATCATAAAAGGATTGGAAAAAGACGACGAATTTATTCTTCACATAGAGGTAGGGACTATCTGTTTGTGTATCGGTATAAGTGAAAATATTTAAGTCATAATAAGATAAGAGGCCCAGGGCCTTGATGTAGCATAGCAAGTCTTCTTGCTCAGGGGCTTGGGGGAGGGCATCTACTAATAAGTTTAAGGTAACAGGCGCCTTTAGGCCGAAGAGCCATAATTGATCAAACCAGTCCAATAAGGTGATGGATTGGTTAGTGGGCAGGGTGGAGAAGACTTCGATGTGTTCGAGGTCTAGGTCTGCAGCAAAAAGGGCATATAAAAAGCCGGCTATTTTTTTCTTGCCTACGATAACCTGATGGTCTTCCGAGGTCTCAAGAGGCGGAACATTGGATTTTCTGTAGGTCTCAAAATAAGCTGCCGTTAGGCCATTATAAAGGGATTTATTCAGCATGGATTGGGTGGAGTAATTGGCATTTTTGGCTAAGACTGCAGAGAGGGTGTCTTTTTTATCGGAATTAAAGAGGATGCTGGAGAACAAGGAGGCTAGCTCATTGTGAATGGCAGAGACGGAAGAGATGGAGGGGATTGACTTGCCGTTAATCCACTTGCTGATGTAAGAGAAATCATAAAATAAAAGGTTGGCAATGTCTTGCAGCTTTTGGTCAGATACATCAATCAGCCATTTTAATAATTTTGCGTACTCCATACAAGGTGCCTCCTAGATTGGCAAGAGAGGGGCTGCAGGTATTTATGGTCCTGTGTGGGATAATAGCTATTATACCATGATTGTCCTGAGCCTGTGGCCTGATTATCATTTGGTAATAGCCAGGTTGGTTAGAAAGTAGTGGATAGTAAAGAAACCGTCCTCTAGGGACGGCTTCTACAAAAATTATACATTAAATAAAAATTCGATGACATCGCCGTCTTGGACCACATAGTCCTTACCTTCCAGACGGAGTTTGCCGGCTTCTCTGGCCCCGGCTTCGCCTTGGTAGAGGATAAAGTCATCATAGGAGATGACCTGGGCCCGGATAAAGCCCTTTTCGAAGTCGGAGTGAATTTTACCGGCGGCCCCGGGGGCCTTGGTGCCCTTGGTGATGGTCCAGGCGCGGGTTTCCTTTTCGCCGGTGGTCAGGTAGCTGATCAGGCCGAGCAACTTGTAGCTGGCGGCAATGAGCCGGTCCAAGCCGCCGGAAGAGATGCCCAGGTCATCTAAAAATTCCTGGCGCTCATCATCGTCCAGTTCGGCGATTTCCTGTTCCACAGAGGCGGATACCACAAAGACTTCAGACCCCTCCTGGGCGGCATGGTCGCGGACAGCGGCCACATAGGCATTTTCGTCCGCTAAATCATCTTCGGCGACGTTGGCTGCATAGAGGACGGGCTTGGCGGTTAAAAGGTTGAGCCGGTCAATAAAGACCTGGTGGTCCGGGTTATCCGGTTCAAAACTGCGGGCACTTTGGCCGGCTTCTAAGTGGCTATAGAGGGCTTTTAGGCAGCCGTCTTCAGCAATCAGGTCCTTGTCCTGGGTCTTTTGGCCCTTGGCCGTCCGCTGGAGCCGGCGGTCAACAGCCTCCATATCGGCAAAAATCAGTTCCAGGTTGATGGTTTCAATGTCCCGGACAGGGTCAATGTTGCCATCCACATGGATGATGTTGCTATCGTCAAAGCAGCGGACAACATGGACAATGGCATCTACCTCACGAATGTGGGAAAGAAACTGGTTGCCCAACCCTTCGCCCTTACTGGCGCCTTTCACCAGCCCGGCAATATCCACAAATTCAATGACTGCCGGCAGGATTTTTTGGCTCCCGCTGATGGCCGACAGCTTGTCCAGCCGTTCATCCGGTACGGTGACAATCCCGACATTGGGGTCAATGGTACAAAAGGGGTAATTGGCCGATTCTGCGCCGGCCTTGGTAAGCGAATTAAAGAGGGTACTCTTGCCGACGTTCGGCAGACCGACAATCCCTAGTTTCATCTATACTTCATCCTTTCAACGTGAGGCATTCTATCTCCTGGTTATTATAGTAGACGGCTGAGGCTTTTGCAATTATGGCTTGGCGGTTGGGGTCTCTTCGCCGAGGCCTTCCTGGGCAGCTTGTAGGTAGCTGATAAAGCGTTCCACCGCCGGTGACTGGCGCCGGCTGGCCTTGGTGGCCAGGACAATTTGCCGGGTCAGGGTGGTGTCCAGTTCTCGCGTGACCAGCTGGTAGGGGGACCGCTCCAGGACCAGCTGGGGCATGATGGAGACCCCGATGCCGCTTTCAACCATGGCCATGATGACATAGTCGTCATAGGTGGTGAAGCGGATATTCGGGGTCAGCCCGTTGGCCTCAAAAAGCACCGTCACCTCTGATGTCTTGCCTTCCTTTTGCCAGAGGAGGAGGGGTTCCTGGCTCATGGCCTTTAAGGAAACGGTCTCGCCCTTGCTTAGGGGGTGGTCCGGGGGCAGGACGGCGATGAGGTGGTCATGGCCGAGGGGGATATAGTCAAAATTACCCTCATAGGGCAGGCGTAAAAAGCCACAGTCGACGCTGCCCTCATTGAGCCACTGCTCCACTTCCGGGTAGTCGCCCAGCATGATTTCATAGTCTATACCCGGGTAATCGGCCTGAAAGCGCTGGATCAGGGCCGGGAGCCAGTGGATGGCCACGCTGGTAAAGGTGCCGATCCGAATATGGCCGCTTTCGACCCCATGCAGGCGTTGGACCTCATCCTGTAAGTCATCGTAGTCTGCGATGAGGGCCTTGACATAGGGCAGCAGTTGTTGGCCTTCAGGGGTCAGGGACAGGGGGGCGGTCGTCCGGTCTAAGAGGTAGACCTGCCATTCTTTTTCCAGGTCGGCAATCATCCGGCTAATGCCGGACTGGGAGTAATTCAAGGCCTCTGCTGCCCGGGTAAAACTCCCGGTATCTACGGTCTTCAGCAGGGCCATGTACTTCGATAAGTTTTTATCCATCACCAGCACCTCATGATAAAAACGCATAGTAGCAATGATAAACATTCGTTTTCTTAATGCACTAATTTATGATAAAGTAAAATAAACAAGAAGACAAGGGAAAAGGAGCACTTGATATGTTTGTCAGCGATCCTGTCACCAGCCCACCCACTGGCCCCTTAACGCCAGTTCAGGAGCGGATTTACGCCCTCTTAGAGGAGCTAGAGATGCCCTACCAGCGGGTGGCCTGCGAAGCAGCCATCCGGATGGAAGACTGTGCGGCGATTGAAGACCGCCTGGCCACAAAAATCGTCAAGAGCCTGCTCCTGACCAACCGGCAAGAGACAGCCTATTACCTCTACGTGTTGCCGGGGGAGGCCCCCTACAAGGCCTCGGCCTTTAGCCAGGCCCTAGGTGTAGCCCGGGCCCAGTTTGCCAAGGCCAGCGCACTCCAGTCCCTCCTGGGGACCGATGTTGGCGGGACCACCATTTTAAGTGCCGTCTGGCCCGCCGCCCGGGAAGTCCAGCTGGTCATTGACCAAGCCTGCCTGGCTGCCCCTACCTTAGGCTGCACAGACGGGACCCCGACCGGCTACTTGAAAATAGCCAGTCAGGACTTGCTCAACTTATACTTACCGGCCTGCGGACGGCAAGTGACCCTTATTTAATCCCGCAGATGAAGATACCCCCTCTCGTGAATTGGTGCATGGGAGCGCTTGATGGTTCAAGTGAGCACTGAGTCACGTTCTGCCTTATTGCCTGCTGGCGGTAAGGCCTTTTTTATGCCCTGACTGGTCATTGCAGGGGCTTTCGTCATTTGATATGATGGGGGCAGAGAGGAGTGGTCCCGTGAAAAGAACCCTTGAATCATACTATACCACCATTGAAGATTTCCCGGCGGAAGGCATCTTATTCCGTGATATTACCTCTGTTTTAGGCGATGCTGACGGCTTTAAGCTGGCCATCGATGAAATGCTCAAGGCCATTGAAGGCGAAGCCATTGATGTCATTATTGGGATTGAGGCCCGCGGCTTTATGTTTGCCCCGGTCCTGGCCTATGAGCTGGGCAAGCCCTTTGTACCGGTTCGTAAGGCAGGCAAGCTGCCTCGGGAAACGGTGTCGGCCACCTGTACCCTGGAATATGGCGAGGCAACCATCGAAATGCACGCCGATGCTTTTCCGCCCGGGTCCAAGGTTTTAATTGTCGATGACCTCATTGCAACCGGGGGCACCGCCAAGGCTACGGCCCAGATGGTTGAAGAATTGGGAGGGGTGGTATCCTCTTTCTTATTTGTATCTGAGCTGACCTACCTGAATGGCCGAGACCTCTTAGAGGGTTACAAGGTGCATAGCCTGGTCACTTTTTAAATATTCATTTTATTTTATAATATTGCCATTAGTGAAAGATACTGCTATAATATTGGTAAGTCGAAAGGAAATGTGGTGAAATGGTATCACGCTAGGTTGTGGCACCTAGGGTGCAGGTTCGAATCCTGTCGTTTCCTAACGTCGACGCACTCGCCGTATGGATGTGGGTGCGTTTTTTTGTTGGCAGATTTATAAGGAGGCGCCTGTTGAGGCTGTTATTTATAGGAGACATGGTGGGGCCGGCATCCATCGACCTGGCAGAGATGGCTCTGCGCCGGTTACGGCGAGAGGGGTCCTTTGACCTGGTGGTTGCCAATGGGGAGAATGTATCCGTCAGGAACGGCTTGGCGGAATCGGAATACCGGGCCCTGCTATCCATTGGGGTGGATGTAGTCACTCTGGGGAACCACGCCTGGGATAATCATGATATTTATAATTATATCGATGATGCCAGCCGCCTGGTCCGGCCTTTCAACTATCCGCCGGGCACACCGGGCCAGGGCTGGTGTCTGGTGGATACAGGTAAGCACCAGGTGGCGGTTCTGGCGGCCATGGGCAATGCCCTCTGCTCCGCCCTGCCCTCTCCGTTTTTAGGTATAGAAGGGGTCCTGGCGGATATCAAGGCCGAGGGCATCCGGCACATTGTGGTGGATATCCATGCCGAGGCCACGAGCGAAAAGGTGACCCTGGGCTACTTCCTGGACGGTCAGGTGAGTGCGGTCCTAGGCACCCATACCCATGTGCCCACAGCAGATGCCCGGCTCTTACCGGCCGGCACCGCCTACCAGACCGATGTAGGGATGACCGGTCCCTATGAAAGCGTCATTGGCCTGGATATTGACCTGGCCAAGACCCGGTTCACCACCCAGCGGCCCAGCCGCTACCGCCAGGCTCCGGCTTGGCCCGGGGTCTTTAATGCAACAGCGCTGACCTTAAATGAGGCCGGCCTGGCAGTAGATATCAAAACCCACCAGTTTATTCTCAATGAAGAAGGAGGCTTATTGTGAACGGTGCAGAAAAGGCATCCTTTGTGAACCAAGTATTCGATACCATTGCCGGTGACTATGACCGGATGAATATGCTCATGACCTGGGGCATGCTGCCCATGTGGCAGCGGCGGGTCATGCGGTACACCGACCTTCCCCTGGCCGGTCGCGGCCTGGATGTGTGCTGCGGGACCGGGGAAATGGCTTTCCAACTGGCCAAGCTAGCCGGCCCCTACGGGGAAAGCGTCGGGGTTGACCTCTCCCGGGAAATGCTGGCTGCGGCCAGAGAAAAACAGGCCCAGCGCCAGGTTGACAACATCAGTTTTAAAGAAGGGGATGCCCTTAACTTGCCGGTATCCACTGGTTCTTTTGACGCGGCCACCTGTGGCTATGCCCTGCGGAATGTGACGGATATTCCCCGGGCCATCCGGGAAATGGCCCGGGCTGTCCGCTCCGGCGGCAAGGTGGTTTGTATTGAAGTCAGCCGGCCCCTCTTCCCACCGGCCCGGTTATTCTTTAACTTTTATTATTACAAGGTGGTACCCTGGCTCGGAGACCGGCTGGTCAGCCGCCGGCTGGTCGGGGACCAGTATAGCCCCTACGCCTGGTTGGCCGAATCCCTCCGGTCCTTCCCCAACCGGAGGACCATTTGCCGCTATTACAAGGAAGCCGGCCTGGTCGATGTCCATACCCGGTCCTGCGGCTTTGGGGCCACGACGATTTACGTTGGCCGCAAGCCGACGCCGGAGGAAAGCCTCCGGCCGGAGCCGACGATACTTGACCGGGTCCTGGGGCCCATCGTTCAGGTGAAAAACAAGTGCCTTTCCTTAATCAAGCGTATCAAAGGCTAACAAAAGCGAGTACCCGGCTGGGTACTCGCTCTTTTTTATGCCTTGTCTTCCTGGGCCTCTAAGTCATAGTAGGGCCAAATGCCCACTTCAGACAGGGAGGGATGGGGGACCATGGTTTCCCGGACGGTCCGGAGCTTATGGGGGTCCATGTCGCGGACCAGGCCGGCAGACCGTAATTGTTCGGTTTCGGGGCTGGCGATGACCTCATTGATGGCCTCCAGGGGGGTAGGCCCGGCATTCATCAGGTTCAGGTAGGGTTGAATCAGGGCTGAGGCATAGGGCCCGATGGCGTGGGCCCCCAGGAGGGTCCCGTCTTGGGCGTCAACGATGAGCTTGGCAAAGGCCTTGGCCCGGCTATCCGGGTTGTAGCCCAGGGCAAAGCCCTTAGCGGTTTCGTAATAGTGCCAGCGGCCCACCCGGACCTGGTGGCCGGCTTCTATGGCCTGGGCTTCCGTCAGGCCCACATCGGCCACTTCCGGATGGGTATAGGTTACAGCCGGGACCAGGTCATACCGGGCCCAGCGGCGGTCTTCGTCATCTTCCGCCAGGAAATGGTTATGGGCCAGGATATCCGCCTCATAATTGGCCTTGTGGCGGAATTGGTGGAGGCCGTTGATATCGCCGAAGGCGTAGACCCCTTCGACAGAGGTTTCTAAGAATTCATTGGTGGGGATCCAGCCCCGGCTATTGGTCTCGATGTTGGTATTTTTCAGGGCCAGGCTGTCGCTATTGGGTATGATGCCCGGGCAGATAAAGAGCAGGTCGGCGTCAATATCTGTGAGGCTGTCATCAGCCCGGTCGCGGATGGTCAGGGTCAGGCCGTCCCCCTTGGGCTTGACCTTGGGGGTTTTTTTGTTCAGGTAGACGGTAATCCCGTCTAAGCGGAGGTTATTCAGGATGGCGGCGCTCATTTCTTCGTCCGACTTGGGCAGGAGGCGGACATTATGCTGGACCAGCTGGACCTTGGCCCCAAAGGCCCGGAAAATATGGGCAAACTCACAGCCAATGGCCCCGCCACCAATGACGATAACGTCCTTGTAGGGTTTGTCCGGCCAGGCCGGGCCAAAATAGTCTTCGCTGGTGGCGTAGGGGACCTGGTCTAGCCCCTCGATCTCCGGTATATTGGTTCGCCCACCGACGCCAATATAGATTTTAGGGGCGGTGATTTCTTCAGATTCGCCACCGGCGTTGAGACGGACTTTCAGGGTATGGTCTCCGGTGAAGTAGCCTTCTCCTTCATAGACATCCAGGTTTTTTTCATTCAGGTAAAAGCGGTGGAGGTCCTTGCTTTCATCAATCTTTTGCCAGACCCGCTGGCTGATGACCTCCCAATTGACCTTTGGCGCGCCGGCTTCAATGCCCAGCTCGCCTGAATCACGGATTTCATACAGACGATCAGCAGCAGTGACCATGACCTTGGTGGGGATACAGCCCCGGGTCAAGCAGGTGCCGCCAAACTTGGCCCGCTCGATTTGGGCGCAGGATAGGCCTTTCTTTAAGGCGGCCTCTAAAATAATATTACCGGATCCGGTACCGATAACGATGACATCATATTTTTTCATCATCTCATCCTCCTCATCAATGACTACATACCCTGAAAGGGTAAGATAAACCCCCTTTGCCGGTGACAAAGGGGGTATTTATTACTGGTCTAAGAGGCTCAGGTCCTCGGGATCCAGTTTAAAGAGGCGGCAGGCATTGTGCCAGGTCTGGTCGATGATCCGGTCCACCGGTTCACCGCGCAGGTCGCTAATGGCTTCGGCCACATAGCGGGTGTAGGCCGGCTCATTCCGCTTGCCCCGGTAGGGGGCCGGGGTCAGGTAGGGACAGTCTGTTTCAATGACCAGCCGGTCCAGGGGGACGGCCTTGGCCACTTCTTTGATGGTTTTGGCGTTTTTAAAGGTAACCACGCCCCCAATTCCGATATAGAAGTTGTGGGCCAGGATTTCTTCCATCATTTCGACAGACCCGCTATAGGCGTGGAAGACGCCACCAACCGACTGGGCATCATTGGCCCAGAGGGTGTCCAGGCAGTCCCGATGGGCGTCCCGGTCATGGATGATGATGGGCTTATTCACGGCCTTGGCCAGGTCGATATGGTCCCGTAAAAGGGTCATCTGGGCCTCCTTGCCGGAGGTCATCCAGTAGTAGTCCAGGCCGGTTTCACCAATGGCCCGGACCTGGGGGTGGCGGGCCAGGTCGGCCAAGCGGTCCATGAGGGCCTCGGTTCGGTCCGGTTCATTGGCTGGGTGGAGGGCCACCGCGGCAAAGATCGTGGGGTGGTTTTCAGCCAGTTGGACCGTCTTCTCAAAGTCCTCCAGGCTTTCACACCCTACATTCATAATGGCGCCGCAGGCCTCAAGGGTCCGGGTCAGGACCTGGTCAAAGTCTTCCTGGAAGGCCGGGTCCAGGATATGGGCATGGGAGTCAAAGAGTTTAGCCATTAGGATATCTCCGATCCGGCGGGCATCTCTTTAGCCACCTGCAGAAGTTCCAGAACGGCATCGTCGTCGCTGGCAGCGGTTAGGAGCATGCCGTGACTTTCAATGCCCCGGATTTTTTTCGGGGCCAGGTTGGCAATCATAACTACCTGTTTGCCGACCAGGTCTTCAGGATTTTCATAGCTGGACCGGATGCCGGAGACAACGGTTCTTTCCTCTGTGCCGATATCCAGGCGGAATTTTAGCAAGCGGTCGGCCTTTTCCACCGGTTCGCAGGCCAGGACCTTGGCCAGGCGGAGGTCCAGCTTGGCGAAGTCATCGTAGGTCACCGTCGGCTTGCCGGGGGCCTGGTCAGCTGCTGGTGCCGCTGCCGGGGCTGGCTCGACCGGTAAATCCAGGGACTTGGGGTCAATCCGGGGGAAGAGGGCCTCGCCCTTGTGGACTTGGGTGCCGGCTTGGGACTTGCCCCAGAGGGCGGCATCGGCCCAGGTCTCTTGGCTGAAGTCGTAGTTGAGCTGGGCGCCACACCGGGCCGGTAGGGCCGGCATGAAGGGGGTCAGCATGGTGGTCACAATCCGGATGCTATCGTATAAGTGGTAGAGGACCGTTGCCAGCCGGTCTTTTTGGGCCTCATCCTTGGCCAGGAGCCAGGGGCTGGTTTCATCGATATATTTGTTGGCTCGGCGGATGAGTTGCCAAATATCTTCCAGGGCCAGGGGAAACTGGAGGTTATCCAGGTGGCTGGCGGCACTGGCGGCGGTTTCTGCAGCCAGGCGGCGGAGGGACTGGTCCAGGTCATCGCCGGCCTCTGTGGCGGCCGGGAGTTGGCCATCGAAGTACTTATCAATCATGGCCACGGTCCGGCTGACCAGGTTGCCATAGTCATTGGCCAGGTCTGTATTGATGCGCCGGACCAGGGCTTCTTCGCTGTAGTTGCCGTCCTGGCCGAAGCTTACTTCCCGGAGGAGGAAGTAGCGGATGGCGTCCACGCCGTACTTGTCCAGGAGCTCATTGGGGTCGACCACATTCCCCTTGGACTTACTCATCTTGCCGCCGCCGACCAGGAGCCAGCCATGGGCATAGACATGCTTGGGAATCGGCAGGTCGGCAGCCATGAGCATGATAGGCCAAATAATGGTATGGAAGCGGGCAATGTCCTTACCAACCATGTGGACATTGGCCGGCCAGAAGGTCTTGTAGAGGCTGTCATCTTCACTGCCCCAGCCGAGGGCGGAAATATAGTTGAGCAGGGCGTCAAACCAGACATAGATGACGTGCTTGTCATTGATGGGGACCTTGATGCCCCAGTCGAAGCTGGTCCGGGAGATGCAGAGGTCCTCCAGGCCCTGCTTGACAAAGCTAATCATTTCATTGCGGCGGGCTGTCGGTTGGATAAAGTCAGGATGGTCCTCAATGTACTGAAGCCAGCGGTCCGCATACTTGCTCATCTTGAAGAAGTAGCTTTCCTCTTCCAGCCATTCGGTCGGTTTGCCGCAGTCCGGGCAGGTGTGGTCCTCGCCCACCTGGGTTTCGGTGAAGAAGGTCTCGCAAGAGGTGCAGTAGTGGCCCTCGTAGCTGGACAGGTAAATATCGCCCTGATCATAGACCTTTTGGAAGAACTTTTGTACGGCCTTGTGGTGGAAGGGCATGGTGGTGCGGATGAATTGGTCATTGGAAATCATCAACCGGTCCCAGAGCTTTTGGATGCCGGCAACAATCTGGTCAACATAGGCTTGGGGGGTGGTGCCGGCTGCTTCAGCCGCCCGCTGAATCTTCATCCCGTGTTCATCGGAACCGGTGAGAAGATAGGTCTTAAAGCCTTGCATGTCCTTATACCGGCGCAGGGTATCGGCCATGGTGGTGCTGTAGGCGTGACCGATGTGAAGCTTGGCGCTCGGATAGTAGATGGGGGTGGTAATATAGAAGGTTTTTTGTTCGCTCATAGAATCCTCCTCGTTTAGGATGCCCATTGGGTCTTTTCATAAGTATAGGGTTTAGGGGCGAGATTTGTCAACGCAGCAGGCTGGGGACTGGCGGCCCGGGCTGGTCGATTGCGATAAAATTTTTGAATATTTGCGCAAGGTGAAGACGGCTTTCGAGATTCCGCCCGGGGCTGGCAGGGGCCAAAAGGCCGATAGAAGGGGAGGGGCGCAGGAAAAACCGGCCAGCCGGCAGGACCCAATAGCTGATCCGGGTATAGGTTGGTCCCGGCCTTTCTTTTTTGACGGGTCATTGGGCATGGGTTATAATCTTTTTAGACTACATGTTTATAAGGAGTGCCTATGAGCGATAATAAAGATATTAAAGATATGATTACCTTCTCTACTGCTGATGACCAGCCTGTCCGCCATGATAAACTGATGGACAGTGACCGTCACTATGAGCTGTATGTCACCCAGGTAGACGACTACAATGCCCTGGTCCAGGTCGACCTGGCCTTAAGGGAAATTGCCCCGGTGCCGGCCTACTATTGGCTTCTGGGCATCCAGGTGGAAATTCAGGACCCCGGTGAGGATGGCTTTTACCAGGCCCATGAACGGGATGCCCTCTTGAGCCTGGAGAAGGAAATCGTTGAACAGATGGAAAATGAAGGCCATGCCCGCTTTGTGGGCTCGGTGACCTATGCCGGGACCCGGATGATGTACTTCTATGGCCAGGATGAAAACTACCTGCCGCCCATTGTTGGTGGTCTGGCTGCCAAGCACAGCGACTATGAATTCAACTTTATGACGGAAAAAGACGGCCCCTGGCGGTTCTTCTTTAATTCCCTCTTCCCATCGGATATGGACTTAATGCACATCCGCAACCGGCATATGCTGGCTAACCTGGAAGCAGCCGGTCTGGATATGACGGCCACCTATGCCGTCAGCTATTACTTCTACTTCCAGGACGGGGCAGCCCGGGCCCAGGCCGCAGCCCGCTTTCAACTGATGGGCTTTGAAATCATCGATGACCATATGTATGTCGAGGCCCTGGAGCCGATGAGCATGGGCTTACGAATCATGGCCCACCATGACCTGACCTACGCCACCATTACCGAGAAGACCTATGACTGCTTTGAAGTCATGGAAGACTTTATCGGGATCTTTGATGGTTGGGAACTTTCCCCGACCGAAGACATTAAAGAGTGGGTATAGGCCAATGAAGCTGACCAAAGAAGACCAGGCCTTCCTGGAAAATTACGATGCCTCCGCCTATGACCGGCCCTCAGTCAGTGCAGATACCCTGCTTTTTCGCCTGACCCCGAGCCGGGGGCCTCGGCGGCTGCAACTCTTACTCATCCGGCGTAAGCGCCCCCCCTATGCCGGGGGCTGGGCCCTGCCCGGCGGTTTTTGTGAGATGGGCGAAGACCTGGCCGCCTGTGCCGCCCGGGAACTATATGAAGAAACCGGCCTCAAAGCTGCCTACTATGGCCAGTGTGCCAGCTACAGCGCCCCGGACCGGGACCCCCGGACCCGGGTCATCACCGTCAGCCACTTGGCCATCCTGCCCTATGACTTTCCCCAAGAGCCGGCTGCCGGCGATGATGCAGCCGAGGCCCGGTGGTTTGACCTGACCTTTGACCTGGAAGCCCGGGACGAGGCCTTTATCGGCAAGGTTGGCCTGACCGCCGGGGCAGAAAGCATCAAGGCCCAGATCGATATCCGGCGGGATGCCGAGGGCAATTGGCGCCGGCAGCCGCTCGGCGAAGTGGAAAACCTGGCCTTTGACCATGCGGAGGTCATCACTGCCGGGATTTTTGCCTTGCGGGACCGGCTCTACCGGACTGACTTTGCCTTCAGCTTCCTGCCGGAACCCTTTCCCCTGCAAGAGCTCCAATACGTTTTTGAGGCCATCTTAGACGAAGAATTACTCCGCAGTACCTTTATTGCCCACCTGAATCACAAGTTGATTCGTACCAGTGATGTCGATGCCGGACTGTCCCTTATGGAGCAGGAATACCGTCATGATCCGGAAGCCATCTTTCATTCAGCCCCCTTCGACATCTGGCTGTAACAAAAAGGAGAAGAGAATGGATAAACGGAACCTCACCCTGCTGATGGACTTTTACGAACTCACCATGGGCAACGGCTATTTCTTAAAGGGCTTGAAAGACCGGGTGGCTGTATTTGATGCCTACTTCCGGACCCTACCGGACCAGGGCGGCTTTGCCATTATGGCTGGCCTGGACCAAGTCATTGACTACATGGAAAAACTCCATTTCACCCCGGAAGACATCGCCTACCTGCGCCAGCGGAACCTTTTTGACGAAGCCTTTTTAGACTACCTGGCTAATTTTGAATTTGCCTGTGATGTATGGGCCGTACCTGAAGGGACGCCGGTCTTTCCCGGCGAACCCCTGGTGACCGTCCGTGGGCCGGTGATTCAAGCCCAAATGCTTGAAACCATGACCCTCCTTCTCTTGAACCACCAGTGCCTGATTGCCACCAAGGCCAACCGGATTGTCCGGGCGGCCCAGGGCCGGGCTGTTATGGAGTTCGGGTCCCGCCGGGCCCAGGGGGCAGACGCTGCCAATTACGGGGCCCGGGCAGCCTATATTGCCGGGGCTGTCGGTTCGGCCAATACCTGGACTGACCGGGAAATGGGCATTCCAGCCCTGGGGACCATGGCCCACAGCTGGGTGCAACTTTTCAGTTCCGAATATGAAGCCTTCAAGGCCTATGCAGAAGTCTACCCCCAGGACTGCACGCTCCTAATCGACACCTACGATGTTCTGCAAAGCGGCGTCCCCAATGCCATCAAGGTCTTTGATGAAGTGGTGGTGCCTGCCGGCTACCGGCCCAAGGGGGTCCGGATTGATTCCGGGGACATTGCCTACCTGTCCAAGCGGACCCGGCAGATGCTGGATGAGGCCGGCTACCAAGACTGCGCCATTGTGGCAAGCGGTGGCCTGGATGAATACCTAATCCGGGACTTGCTCCTGCAAGGGGCCAAACTGGACTCCTTTGGCGTCGGCGAGCGGCTCATTACCGCCAAGAGTGACCCGGTCTTTGGCGGGGTTTACAAGATGGTGGCCGTCGCCGATGAAACCGGCGCCCTGGAGCCCCGGATTAAGATTAGCGAAAACGTCGATAAAATCACCACCCCCGGCTTTAAATGCACCTGGCGGCTCTTTGACCGGGATACCGGTAAGGCCATTGCCGATGTCATCTCCCTGGCCGATGAGACCATCCCGGAAGATGAGCCCTTTACCCTCTTTGACCCGAAAGCCATCTGGAAACGGAAAGAGGTCGACAACTTCCGGGCCGAACGTCTGCAAGTACCCATCTATGAAAAGGGCCAGCTGGTCTATGCCCGGCCCTCTGTCGAAGCCATCCGGACCTATTGCCAGGAAAAACTGGATACCCTCTGGGAAGAAGTCACCCGGTTTGAAAACCCCCACAAGTATTATGTGGACTTCACCTACAAGCTTTGGCAGCTCCGGGAAGACATGCTGATGCGTCACCGGGTATAAATGAGACAGAAGCCGGCCCTTGCCTTGGCAAGGGGCCGGCTTTTTTTGCAAGAAGACTATAAGCCTAATTAGTTAGGAAACAGTTTGGTAACAAGATAAGGTAGGGTAGGGAGGGGCTATCCTTTCGTGTTATAATAAAAGGGAGTTGAGAGGGGTGTGGATATGAGAAAACTGGTCGTTATTCCGGCCTATAATGAGGCGAACAATCTAGAGGCTGTCATTGCCGATATCCAGGTTCATGCACCCACTTTTGATTATATTATTGTTAATGACTGTTCGACAGACCACACCCGCCAGCTTTGTGAAGAGAAAGGTTATTCTGTCTTGCACCTGCCCTATAATTTAGGCATTGGTGGTGCAGTCCAAGCCGGGTACTTATTTGCAGAAAGATATGATTATGACTTAGCCATTCAATTTGACGGAGATGGGCAACATGATGCCAGCTATCTGGATGCTTTGGTGGACGCTCAGCTTGAAAGCGGTGCTGATATGGTCATTGGCTCACGCTTTATTGATAAGCAGGGCTTCCAATCGACCAGAATGCGGAAATTAGGGATCCGTTTTCTGTCATCTCTAATCGCCTTGCTCTGCCAGCGGCGGATTTATGATGTCACCAGCGGTATGCGGTTGGTCAACCGGCAGGTCATTCAAGACTTTTGCGCCTATTACCCGAGTGACTATCCTGAGCCGGAAACCTTAGCCTTGATACTACGGCGTGGCTACAAGGTGCTAGAAGTTCCAGTGAAAATGAGGGCGCGTCAGCAAGGTCGGTCCTCCATTACTCCCTTACGGAGTGTTTACTATATGGTAAAGGTGACGCTGGCTATTTTTATTGATGCCCTAAAGCCGAATGCATAGGGGGTATTATTATGGAATTGCGCTTGCAAGTGATCATCCTCTTGGCCTGCTTGGCATCTCTGCTGGTCTATGGAGAGGCTGTTAGACGCGAGAAGTTAATGCTACGGATCACCTTCCCTTGGCTTTTTTGTTTATTGGTTACGGTTCTTTTGACCTTATTCCCGGCCTTTATTGATGGGTTGGCTTTTTTACTTGGCGTCGCCAGCCCAATGAACGCTGTTTTTTTCTGTGCTGTTTTATTTTTGGTGATGGTGGGATTTTTTAATTATGTCACCATGAGCAAATTAAGACAGCAAACTGTACGGACCGTTCAAGAGCTGGCCCTGCTGGAGTATAGCTTGCGGCAGCAAAATAAGCGGGGGGATAAGGAATGACGACAAGCAAACTGTTTCCGACACCATCAGCTAAGCGTGTGTTTGGGATGTTGGTCCTTTGGTTTTTAGAAATCCTGGCCCTTTGCTGTGGTGCCTACTACGCAGCTTATCATGTCTATACCCCTCTCTGGCGGGTAGGTCTAGCCCTACTGGTTTGGATCGGATTGACCCTGGCCTTTCGATATATCTCAGGGCCGCAGACCATTTTTAAAGGCCAAGTGGCTAAGGTCATTATATTTTTACTGGCAACGGGCATCGCCACTTTCTGCTTCTTTGGAAAGGGCCTGCTTTATGAACCTGGGGGATACTGGCTTTCTTTAGACCTTTGGCCTGTACTCTCAGGGCTTTACATCATAGTAGGGATAACCGCACGGGATACTTTCTTACTTTGGCGGCATTTACCCCTCCTGCTTTGTAGCTCTAAAAGTACGCCTTACCGTCGTTTTCATATGGCAGCCATCTTTGTTTTACAGGGAATGATTTTAGCCGGCTACTATATTGCTTTAGCACCGGGAAGTATGTCCTATGACACCTTCAACCAGTTGCAGCAGATAGATGGCAGCATCGGTTACACCACTTGGCATCCTATCGCCCATACCCTCTTGCTCAAGGGCCTTTTAATGGCTACTGGTAGCTTGTCCGCCCAAAGCCTTTGCCATATTCTTTTCTTTTGTTTGGTGACAACTGCCTTTGCCGGTGAACTCATGAAAAATCGCCTGCGCCCAGTCGTTTTATATCTTGTCATTTTAGCCCTGGTCTTGATGCCCCAAACAGGGATTAACCTGATGACCCTCTGGAAGGATATACCCTTTACCATTGCCCTCTTATGGATGACCCTGATGCTCTACCGAGCCGGAACGGACCAAGCCTTTCTTCGGACGGGCAAGGGATGGGGGGCTTTCTGCCTGGGGTTATTACTGATAGTCCTTCTCCGCTATAATGGGGTTTTGGCCTTCGCTTTATGTCTACTTTATGGCCTCTATTATATGGTCAGGTATGAGCAGAAAAGAGCTGGACGCATTCTTATGGCCCTCGGCTTATGTTTGCTCATTATTGCACTTGTTTTAGGGCCCCTGCCGAAAGTGCTGGATGCGGATCCAAATCCTGCAGGGATGAAATTAAGGCCTATTTACCAAGGCCTGGGGGCTATGTATGTAGCTGAACGAGAGCGGGATTTACCAGCAGGAGCACGGAAGGCTATGGCAGGCGTGGCCTCTCCTGACCAATGGCGGACCTACTATAACCCTTATTTTTCAGATATTTATATTCAATATGTGCGTCGCTATATTCAAAACTTGTCACCTATTAGTACAGGTTCATCTTTACACTGGTATATAGAGGCTCTTGAAAAGGCGCCGACAGTGATCCTGGGGGACCGGTTTAACCTGGGGCTACTTAGCTGGAGCGTACCGCCGGACCCTTTAAGCTATAATAATCGCTATACCCTGGCTATTGATGAAAATGTTACCAAGGCCTATGGCATTAGTCGAGATGAAAATCAGGCCTATGACCGGTTAGTGACTTGGGCTTCGACCACTACGGATTATGCTCTAATAGATACTTTCTTCTGGAGAGGCGGCATTTACTTGCTAGGCTTAACCATGCTTTTAGCCTACACCTTAATGTATCGACGGCAGGGACTGGCCTGGCATCTTCCTTGGCTTGGTAATTTTATTATTGTCTTTCTAACGATGCCGGCCCAGGATTTTCGTTATATATGGTTTCAGGGGCTCATCTTTCCATTTCTTTTCTTAGCCTTGATGAGCCGGCCCGGCCAGATTGGGGACGATGAAAGAGAGGCACTATGAGATCGAAGGGGGTTCGTATGGGGATATTTGTCGCTTATATCTTTTTTACAATGACTGGCTTACTACTGATGAAATTTAGCCAAGAAGGTATTGTTTTTGCCCTGGAAAATGGGTCTTTTAACCTGCACATTAATATAACCATGATTTTTGCTCTAGTGATGTACGGCATTAGCTTTTTATTATGGACAAGCCTAGTGGTCAATAATGACCTGGGCTTTATCCTGCCCTTTTCCACGGCTATTGTGAATGTTTTATCGGTGACGGCCGGCATTTTGCTCTTTGATGAAAGCATGACGCCTTTAAAGGCCCTGGGTATTGCCCTAGCTGTCTGTGGGGTTGTTATTATGAATTTAAAGAGTTAAAAGAAAAAATAGGCAGTCGATGCCTTGCATCTCAGGCTATGACGTGCTATAATTTATGATTGTAATCCCTGCTCTGTAAATTTTGATGCAGAGCCGTTAGTCCGGGGGGAGGAGGTGCAAAATGCGCGAATATGAATTGCTGTTTATCGTCAAAACGGAAGTCCCTGAAGAAGGCACCCAAGAAGTCATCGATCGTTACAGTAAAGTACTGACCGATCAAGGTGCTGAAGTAACGGCCGTTGATAAATGGGGCAAACGTCGTTTGGCTTATACCATCGACAAAAAATACACCGATGGTGTCTATGTCCTCATTAAATTTAACGGTGACAGTGCCGCAGTCAACGAAGTGGATCGTCTCATGAAGATCGACGAACGTCTTCTGCGTCATCTCGTGACCCGTGTCGGCGAATAGTCTGACTCAAGAAAGGATTCTCCATGAATAAAATCATTCTGATCGGTCGCCTGGTGGCAGACCCCGAATTACGGTATACGCAAAGTGGTATTCCTGTGTGTAATTTCAGACTGGCAGTAGATAGACCTTTTACAAACCAGAGTGGTGAGCGAGAAGCCGATTTCATTGATATTGTGGTGTGGCGGAAAACAGCTGAAAACGTGGCCAAGTTTATGAGTAAGGGCCGCCAAGTCGCTGTTGAAGGCTCACTGCAAATTCGCAGTTATGATGATAATAACGGCATCCGTCGTCGTACTGCCGAAGTACAAGCCAATAACGTTGAATTTTTAGGTTCCGCAGCTGGCGGCCGCTCTCAAGAAGACGGCTTCAGCCAGGGGACTGGTGGTTTTTCTGCTCCGCAACGGCCGGCTGCACCCCAGGGGGGCTTCGGTGAGGAAGTAACCTTTGACGATGACGACCTGCCTTTTTAACTAAGGAAGGAGATTCTCATGGCAAGACGAGAACGCGGCAGACGGTCCAGAAAGAAAGTCTGCAATTTTTGCGTCGATAAAGTCGATCATATCGACTACAAAGACAGCAACCGTCTGAAAAAATACATGACGGAACGCGGCAAAATTTTACCGCGTCGTATTACCGGTAACTGTGCCAAGCACCAACGTGCTGTAACGGTCGCTATCAAACGCGCCCGGGCAATGGCCTTACTACCGTATTCCAACGACTGATACCAAGCGTCGGCGAGAGCCGGCGCTTTTTTCTTACTATTTTTAAGGGGTCGAATAAAGGGGTAAGCCTATAGGTAAAGCTAGAAATGCATTGTGTAAAGGAGACGACTATGACCAAGCAAGCCTTATCTGACCAAGCAGCTGCTATTGCCCCCTGTGACCTGGACCAGCCCTATTATTATATTTCCTACTCCACCCGGGAAGGGGAGACCGTTTACAAAACCGTCGCCGGCCTACAGGCTGCCGGGGCCAACCTCTGGATTGACACAGAAGCCAACCTTATCCAGGGCGATGGCTATAATTCCTCTATTTTTAAGGCCCTGGCCAGCCCCAAGTGCCAAGGAATCATCTTTTTTATGAGCCAGGCGGCCATGACCAGCGCCCAATGTGCTAAAGAGCTGAACTACCTCAAGAGCACCCCCTTTTTAGCCAACCATGGAGAGGACGTTCCCCTTATCCTGGTTGAATTAGAAGACATCGATGCCCATGATGATGAAAAGTGGGTGGAAGGCCTGCTCTACCAGACCTACCAGGATGATAACCTGTCTGCCGCTGAAGAAAGCCGGATTGAAAAGTACCGGGAAAAGTACAACCCCAAAATAGACCGGTTGACCAGCAAGTATGACGTTGCCAAGAGCATCCTCCCCTTTTTACTGGCCCAGGAAGCCGGGCGGGTCCCCTATGGCAGCCCAGACCCGGTGGCTGACCTGCGTCCCCTTTTAAAATAGACTGATAATCTTTCAAGGCCCTCCCACTTGGAGGGCCTTTGCTTATGAACGCCCTGAATGGGGTATCTATAAATTAAGTAGGCAAGCGAGTTCGGGTGCCTACCCGTTTATACAAAAAAATAATGAGAGAGGAGCGATATTTATGGAGGCAAAAATAATACATAGAGAAAAAGGGGTGCGGACCAAAGATGGCGCCGGCGTCAGCCTGGTCCGGGTCCTGTCCAACCGGACGGCGACCGCCTATGACCCCCTACTTATGCTGGATTCCTTTGATTCAACAGACCCCAATGACTACATAGCCGGCTTCCCCATGCACCCCCACCGGGGTATTGAAACCATCACTTACTTGCGTCGGGGTGAAATCACTCACGAGGACAGCCTGGGCAATAAGGGCCGGATTATAGACGGTGGCAGCCAGTGGATGACTGCCGGGTCCGGCATCATGCACGAAGAAATGCCCCAGCCGAGTGACCGGATGCTGGGGGTCCAAGTCTGGCTCAACATGCCCCAAAAGGAAAAGATGGCCCCGCCGGCCTATCATGATCTGTCGGCCGACAAGTGCCCGGTGGTCCCTGTTGAAGGTGGGGAAGTCGCTATTATTGGCGGCCAGTACCAGGGGGTTAAAGGTTTTCAAGGCCATCACCACCCCTTGACTTTCTTATCCATCCGCCTGGAAGCCGGTGCTTCCCTGACCCTACCCCTGGACCCGAAGGGGTCACAAACCGTCTTCCTGCTGGAAGGGGATGCCCGCCTGGGGGACGTCGTGGTTGAAGAAAAAACCGCTGTCCGCCTGGCTGAAGGGGATACCCTCACCCTAAAAACGACCGATGGGCCCATTGAAGTCCTTTTCTTCGAAAGCTACCCCCTGGATGAATCCATCGCCTGGGGCGGCCCCATCGTCATGAACACCCAGGAAGAATTAGACGCCGCCTTTGCAGAACTCCGGGAAGGCACCTTTATTAAGGACAAGCCTGAAGGGGAAGCCTAAGGCCGCCGCTGGAATGCTATAGAACTATACAAGAAAAGCGTGCATCCATGTGGATAAGCACGCTTTTTGTATGGCTTGCGATTCATCTATTCGGTATCTTCTTCGAACCAGTCTTTAAGATGGTTACAGATGTTTTCCATGTTATCTGTGATAAGGGGTTGGTCGGGCAGAGACCCGATGAATTGGCGGCCGTAGTTTTTGCTTAGGAGCCGGTTATCCAGGATGATAACGGCGCCGTGGTCCTTGGCAGACCGGATCAGGCGGCCGGCGCCCTGGCGGAAGCGGAGGATGGCGTGGGGGAGGCTGAGTTTATTAAAGGCACTCTTCCCCTGGGCTTCGAGCCGTTCGGCCCGGGCGCTTTCGACGGGCATGGTTGGCGGGGCGAAGGGAAGTTTGGCGATGACCACGGTGCGCAGGTGGGCGCCGGGGACATCGACCCCTTCCCAGAAGCTGGAGGCCCCAAGGACGACGGTCTTACGTTTGCTCTGCATGGTGGCAATAATACTCGACCGGCTGCCGTCCTGGCCATGGCCCAGGATGGTGTAGTCGCTCAGGCGGCGGTCCTTTTTAAGGGCGAAGTAGACCCGGTTGAGCATGGCGTAGCTGGTAAAGAGGACCAGCATGTCCCCATCAACGGCCGGGATAAGGGCAGTGAGGTCCCGGGCGACATTATAAGAATAGTCCATGTCGCTGACCTTTGAATAATCGGGATGGTCGGTGGGGATGGCGATAAAGGACTGGGTCTGGTAGTCAAAGGGGGAGCTGCAGATAAAGGCTAGGTAGGTCTCCGGGTCCAGGAGAAACTTGTCGGCCGTGAAGGTCAGCTGCCGGTTGACGGCCAGGGTGGCCGAGGTCAGGATGACGCTTTCCTTGGCGTTGAAGAGCTTTTCCTTTAAGAGGGGGGCGATGTCTATACGGGCGCTGTAAAGGAGGAGGTTATTCCCCCAGCCGGCGGTGACACTTTTCACCCAGTGGACCAGGTCAGTGTTTTGGCCGTCCAGGATTTGGGCCAGGCATTCCAGGGCTTCTGTAAAGGTGTCCAGGGCGAAGCCCAGCTCTTTGGCGATGGCTTCCAGGTCTTCAGCCTCCCGGACCCGGTCCAGGAGCCGTCTGCCGGTGCGGTTAAAGGCGGTCAGGGCGTTGACCAGGCCGGCCAGGTCAGCAGATAGGTCCTGCCACCAGGCTTGGTTGCGGACCTTGTCGGTTAACCGCTTATCAGATACCCGGTCTAATTCAGGCAGTTTGACGGCGAAGTCGATGAGGTTTTTGAGCCGGTCTTCCAGGCTTTCGGCATCGGCCCTTAGGCCGGTGACCATTTCTTCGATTTCGACGGTGTCAAAAACAAGTTCCGGGGCGGTTTTGGCCTTGGTATTCAGGCGGTTGAGAATCCCCTGGGGTCGCTTGAGGGCAGCCATGGATTTCCGCAGGAGTTCCAGGTCTACGGTGTCGGTCCATTGGCGGGTGGCTTCGTCTTCCAGGTGGTGGGCCTCGTCAATGATGACCTGGTCATACTGGGGCAGGAGGCCGCCTTCCAGCTTCATATCCTGAAGGAGGAGGGAGTGGTTGACGATGATGACCTGGCTTTTTTCAGCGGCCCGCTTGTTGTTAAAGTAATAACAGTCGTTAAAGTGGGGGCAACGCCGGTTTAGGCAGGTATCTGCCGTGGCCGCAATACCCTGCCAGTATTGGTGCTCCATTTTATTCAGGTTTAACTGCTCCCGGTCGCCGGAGGGGTCCCGGTCCAGGTGGCGGATCAGGGAGCTGAGAAAGAGGCGCTCGGTCGGATTGACTTGGTCGGCATTTTTGACCTGCTGGTAAAACCGGCGCTTGCAGAGGTAGTTGGTCCGGCCCTTGCTGATGGTGGCCCGGAAGGGAAAGCCCAGGGCCTGGCGGAGGAAGGGGAGGTCATACCGGAAAAGCTGTTCCTGCAAGGTGATGGTTGCCGTTGAGACAATGAGCCGGCTGTCGTTTTCGTAGCTCCACAGGAGGGCCGGGACCAGGTAGGCGAAGCTCTTGCCGGTACCGGTGCCGGCCTCAATGATGGCGTGTTTGTGTTTTTCCAGGGCTTGGGCAATGACGGTCAGCATCTGGCCCTGTTCAGGCCGTTCTTCATAGGCGCTATGGGCTTGGGCCAGCAGGCCGTCAGCGGCGAAAAAATCCCGGGCATGGGCGAAGTCCAGGGCCGGGGCCGGGGCATCGGCCCAGATAGCTGGTTCCGGGCTTTCCTCAGCAGGTGCAGCACTGACCGAAACCGCTGCCTCCAGGAGGCGGCGGAGGGGGGTGTCTGCTTCAAGGACGCTGGCCATGTCTTCCAGGATAAAGGGGTCCGTGCGGCGGATTTCTGCAAAGAGCCGCTGGGTGACTGCCGCAGCGACGTAGGCATCGTTTAAGGCCCGGTGGTGGCCGGGGTCGTCAACGCCCAGCTCGCCGGCCAGGGCCACCAGCTTATAGCTGGTCAGGGTCGGCAGGAAGAGCTTGGCGATATCATGGGAGTCTAACCAGTCATTGGGGAGGTCCTCACCAAAGGCATAGGCCAGCCGGCCCCGGTCAAAGGGGACATTGTGGGCCAGAAGGAGGCGGCCGTCCAGCTTGTCGGCCAAGTCCTGGCGGATGTCCGCCCAGCTGGGGGCATTTTCCAGCATCCGGGGGGTAATGCCGGTCAGCCGGGTGATTTCCCGGGATAGGGGCTTGGTCGGCTTGACGAAGGTCTGCCATTGGTCGACGATTTTATCGCCATTGACAAAGACCAGGCCGATTTCAATGATTTCCGCATCCTTTTCCAGGCCGGTGGTCTCTAGGTCGAGGGCAACGAAGCGGTCAAATCCACTAATCATTGAGGGACCAACTGTTGAGGTAGGCGGCCTGGTCCTCGGTCAAGCGGTCAATCTCAACGCCCAGGGCCTGGAGTTTGATTTCGGCGACTTCCCGGTCGATGGCCGGGCTGACCGGATAGAGGCCCGGGGCCGGGCGGTTTTCAACCAGGCTATTTAAGGAAAGGACCTGGAGGCCGAAGGTGAGGTCCATGATTTCTGCAGGATGGCCATCGCCGGCGGCCAGGTTGACCAGGCGGCCTTCTGCCAAGAGATAAATTTTCCGGCCGTCAGCCAGGCTGTAGGCGTCAATGTTGGGTTTGACCCGGCGGCAGTCCTGGGCCATATCGGCCAAGGCCTCCTTGTTGATTTCCACATCAAAGTGGCCGGCATTGCAGCAGATGGCCTGGTCCTTCATTTGCTCAAAGGCATCCCGGTCGATGACGTGGCGGTTGCCGGTGACGGTGATGAAGACATCGCCCAGAGGGGCGGCCTCTACTAGGGGCATGACCCGGAAGCCGTCCATCATGGCTTCGATGGCCTTGATGGGGTCTACTTCCGTAACGATGACCCGGGCGCCAAGGCCCTTGGCCCGCATGGCGACCCCCTTGCCGCACCAGCCATAGCCAATGACCACACAGGTGGTGCCGGCAACCACCAGGTTGGTGGCCCGCATGATGGCGTTCCAAACGGATTCGCCGGTGCCGTAGCGGTTATCGAAGAAGTGCTTCATTTGGGCGTTGTTTACAGCCACCATGGGCACTTTGAGGGCACTTTCCCGGGCCATGGCCTGGAGCCGGACAATACCGGTGGTGGTTTCTTCGCAGCCGCCAATCATATGGTCTAGCTTGCCCGCATAGGCATCATGGAGGAGCTGGGTGAAGTCGCCGCCATCATCAATGTAGAGGTCGGGCTCAAACTCAGCCAGCCGGCGGATATAGTCATGGTACTCTTCCGGACTGCAATCGTGGGTGGCAAAGGCCGTTACCCCTTCTTGGACCAGGGCGGCGACAACGTCATCCTGGGTCGAGAGCGGGTTGGACCCGGCGACGGCCACTTCGGCCCCACCGGCCTGGATGACCAGGGCCATGTAGGCCGTCTTGGCCTCTAAATGGAGGCAGATGGCCACTTTTTTTCCGGCAAAGGGCTGCTGGTCCTTGAACCGGGCCTCAATGGTGTTTAATATGGGCATATGGGCCTTGACCCAGTTGATTTTATCGTAGCCTGCAGGGGCGAGGGAGATATCTCGGATAATACTCTTCATGGTAGACTCCTTTCGAGGGCAGTATAGTCAAACCATATTATAAGGTGAACCGGCCAGGGGTGCAAGGGGAGCCCCTTGGGCCGGGCTTGTAAAATGCTTGCAGGGGCAGGTCATGAACAGTATAATAAAAGTAGGTCCGGGCCAGGCGGCTCGGACTTTTATCAAAAAATGAGGAGGCTGCTAATGATCGGTCAGCACTTGCTCAGTATCGCTCAACTGACCCCTGAGGATATTGACCATATATTTACCGTCGCGCGAGACATGCGCGACCGGTTGCAGAGTTCACGTAAGAAACGGGATGACCTGGATGGACGGGCGGTCATTAATCTATTCTATGAAAACAGTACCCGCACCCGGACTTCCTTTGAACTAGCGGCAAAGTACCTGGGTGCAGAGGTGGTTAATATTGTCGCCAGTGCCTCCAGTGTGCAAAAGGGAGAATCCTTAAAGGATACCGCGGCGACCCTAAACCGCCTCAAGCCGGATGGGATTATTATGCGCCACCCGGCCAGCGGTGCCCATAAAATTTTATGCGAAAATGTAGACGCTATCGTCATCAACGGCGGTGATGGCACCCATGCCCACCCGACCCAGGCCTTACTGGACGGGCTGACCATTAGTGACCATAAAGGCGATTTTTCAAAGCTGACCATCGCCATTATTGGCGATATCCTCCACTCCCGGGTGGCCCGGTCCAACATAGCCCTTTACCGGAAGTATGGGGCCACCATCCGGGTCGCTGGGCCGCGTACCCTTATACCGCCGGCCATTAGCGATGAGGGCGTTATTGTGTGCCCGGATATGGAAACGGCCTGCCGGGATGCAGATGTCATCATGATGCTGCGCATCCAACTGGAACGGCAGGATGCAGGTCTTTTCCCCTCTGTAGAGGAGTACGCCCACTTTTATGAATTGAACCCTCGCCGCCTGGCCCTGGCCAAGCCGGACGTGATTGTCCTGCACCCGGGGCCCATTAACCGCGGGGTAGAAATAGAGCCATCGGTAGCCGATGGCGACCGGTCTCTTATCAATGAGCAGGTCACCAATGGCTTGGCCATCCGGATGGCATTACTGAAAATCATGACTGAGGAGGCATAGCATGCTACTAAGAAATGGACACCTGGTTGACCCGGGACAAGCCATCGACGGCGTCACCGATATTCGCATCAAAGGAGAAACCATTGCCGAACTGGGGCCGGACCTGCCGGCAGAAGCCGGTGAAGAGGTCGTGGACCTGGAAGGGCTCTATGTCATTCCAGGCTTAATTGACCTGCACGTTCACCTGCGTGACCCGGGCGATGAAGACTCCGAAGACCTGGAAAGCGGGAGTAAGGCGGCCATTGCCGGCGGTTTTACCACGGTGGTCTGCATGCCCAACACCAAGCCGGTGATTGACAACGTACCCATGGCGACCTACATCCAGGAAAAGTCTCGCCGCCTGGGCTATGCCGATGTCATTCCCTCAGCAGCCATTACCAAGGGGGAAATGGGCAAGGAAATCACCGAAATCGGCATGCTGAAAGAGGCCGGGGTTGCCGCCTTTACCGATGACGGGAAGACGGTTATGGATGCCGGCGTCCTCCGCAATGCCATGGACTATGGCAAGGCCTATGATGTCCTCTTCATGGAGCACTGTGAAGACCCCTATCTGAGAGACCGGGGTGTGATGAATGAAGGGAAGGTGGCCACAGAGCTGGGCCTTTTCGGCGCCCCCAAAGAGGCCGAAGATGTCATCATCATGCGGGACATTATGCTGGCCGAACTGACCGGGGCCCGGATGCATATCCAGCACCTGTCTACAGCCCGGGGCCTGGACATGGTGCGCCAGGCCAAGGCCAAGGGCCTGCCGGTCAGCTGTGAAGTGACCCCCCACCACCTGCTTTTAACTGAAGAAAAGGTTCGGGGCTATAATACCTTTGCCAAGGTGGCCCCGCCGCTGCGGACGGCTGAAGACAATGCCGCCCTGATTGCCGGCCTACAGGATGGGACCGTCGACTGTATCGCCACCGACCATGCCCCTCATGCAGCTGAGCTGAAGGACTGTGAATTTGTCCGGGCCCGGTTTGGGATTTCCTCTATCGAAGTGGCCTTCCCCCTGGCCTGGACCCACCTGGTCGGCAGCGGCCAGCTATCCTTAAGTGAATTGGTGCGGCTAATGAGTGCGCGGCCTGCTGACCTCCTGGGCTTGGAAAGAGGGAGCCTCATTCCGGGCCGGGTAGCGGACATCCTCATCTTTGACCCCAATACCGAAAAAGAAGTAGAGCCTGAGACCTTCTACAGCAAGGGGAAAAACTGCCCCTATGAAGGCGAAACCCTCTCCGGGTGGCCCGTCCATGTGCTCCGGGCCGGCCGCCTGGTCTACCGGGATGGGGCAATCGTCGCCCCGGGGGCAGAGGCATGAGTGACAAACACTTCGGCCCCTACCCCATTACAGAAATAAGCAAACTGGGTCGGGAGCTGGTGGTCTGGGTCCAGGCGCCGGCCATACAGGCGGCGGCACGTCCGGGACAGTTTGTCATGGTTGGACTGGGCCGGCCCCGGGCCAACTTTTTAAAACGGGCCATCAGCATCCATGCGGTTCGGGCAGATGAAATCGCCCTGGCCATCCTCCAAGTGGGGGATGTGAGCCGGGCCCTGGCCGCCCTCCAGCCCGGCGATACACTAGAGCTGATTGGCCCCTTGGGCAATGGCTTTGACCTGGACCCCAAGGGGGCGCCGGTTGCCATGGTCGCCGGGGGGATTGGCCATGCTCCCTTCCGCTTTTTAGCGAAAGGCTTAAAGGATAAGGTCAGTGACCTGACCCTTTATGTCGGGGGCCGGGATAAGGCTGCCCTGGCAGGCCTAGACTGGGCTAAGGCCGCTGGTCTGAAGGTGGCGGTTGCCACGGAAGATGGGTCTGCCGGGACCCGGGGCTTTGTGACCACCCTCTTGCAGGAGCTCGCCCCGGACACCCGCCTGTATGCCTGCGGGCCCCTGCCCATGCTATCAGCCGTCCAGCGCCTGGCCTTAGACAAGGACCTGGCCTGCCAGCTCTCCCTGGAAGGGAAGATGGCCTGCGGCGTCGGGGTCTGCCTGGGTTGCACCTGTGCCCGCCCGGACCCAACGGCCACTTATGCCAAGGTTTGTACAGATGGACCGGTCTTTTGGGCTGAGGAGGTGGACCTCCATGGTTAATATGCAGGTAGACTTCTGTGGAATTCCCTTTAAAAACCCCGTTTCAACCGCTTCCGGCACCTATGGCTTTGCCATTGAATACGGCAGCTTTGTGCCTGTTGAAGACTTGGGCTCAGTGACCACCAAGGGGCTGACTCTCCAGCCCCGGCAGGGGAACCCCGGAATCCGGGTGGTCGAAACCCCGGCCGGCATGCTCAATTGCATTGGCCTGGAAAACCCCGGCGTAGACGCCTTTATTCAAGATATCCTGCCCCGGATGCGCGACCGTCTGGCGGCCTCCGATACCAAAATCATCGCCAATATCAGCGGTAACACAGTGGATGAGTACGCCCGGATGGCAGAAAAGCTGGCCGCCTGCCCGGATGTGGCCTTGCTGGAAGTGAATATTTCCTGCCCTAATGTGCGGGCCGGGGGCATGGCCTTCGGGACCTCCTGCAGCCAGGCAGCAGCCGTTTGCCAGGCGGTGAAGGGGGCTGCCGGCCAGCCGGTGCTTATGAAGCTGTCGCCGAATGTGACCGATGTCGTTGAAATTGCCCTGGGCCTCCAGGAGGCCGGGGCAGATGGTCTGGCCATGATCAACACCCTGATGGGGATGGTCATCGACGTCGATAAGCGGCGGCCTGTCTTGGGTAATGTCACCGGGGGCCTGTCCGGCCCGGCTATCCGCCCGGTCGGGGTGAGGATGGTTTGGCAGGTGGCCCAAGCGGTGGATATCCCCATCCTCGCCATGGGCGGGATTGATACGGCCAGAGACGCTTTAGAGTATATCCTGGCCGGGGCCCGGATGGTGTCGGTGGGTGCAGCAGCCTTTGCCGACCCCCTCGCCCCCATGCAGGTGGTTGAAGGGCTCCGGGCCTATTGCGAAAAATACCAAGTTGCGGCCATAACCGACCTGGTCGGGGCCGCTTGGAAGGAGGATACAGGTGGCAACTGAACTGATTGTAGCCTTGGACTTTGATACAGCAGAGGAAGCCCTGGCCCTGGTGGATGACCTGAAAGATGACGTCCGCTGGTACAAGGTCGGCCTGGAGCTCTACCTGAATTCCGGCGGCCGGATTTTATCTGAATTGAAAATGCGGCGGCGGAAGGTTTTCCTGGACTTAAAATTTCATGACATCCCCAATACCGTTCACCAGGCTGTCCGTTGGGCAGCCGGCACCGGTGTAGACCTCCTGACCGTCCACGCCCTGGGCGGGGCGGATATGATGCAGCGGGCGGCTGAGGCCGCCAAGGAAGGGGCCGAAGCGGCCGGCGTCACTGTGCCGACCGTGGTGGCGGTGACCGTCTTAACCAGCATGGACCAGGCCGGCCTGGCTGCCATTGGCATCCCTGATGGGCCGGAAAAAGCCGTCCCCCGCCTGGCCAAGCTGGCCAAGGCCGCCGGCCTGGACGGGGTGGTCTGCTCCGGCCGGGAACTCCCCCTCTTTAAAGATATCCCCCAACCCTTTGTCACTGTTTGCCCGGGCATCCGGCCGAAAGGGGCAGATACAGGGGACCAGAGCCGGGTTCTAACACCGGCTGAAGCCGCCCAGAAGGGCGCCAGTTTTATTGTCGTCGGTCGACCGATTCGCCAGGCAGCAGACCCAGTGCAAGCGGCCCGACAGATTCTTCAAGACCTAAGGGAAGGTGAGCAGAAATGAAACAAGAGGAAGCCTTAAAAATACTGGAAGATACCGGCGCCTATCAAAGGGGCCACTTTAAACTCTCCAGCGGTTTACATAGCGACGTATACGTTCAATGTGCCCAGCTTTTGATGCACCCGGCCCTGGCAGAGCAAATCTGCCGGCAGGTGGCCGACCTCTGGCGGGATGAAAAGCCGGAAATGGTTGTTGGACCAGCCATTGGCGGTATTTTAGTGGCCTATGAAGTGGGCCGGGCCTTAAATGTGCCTACGATTTTTGCAGAACGGCAGGAAGGGGTTATGACCCTGCGGCGGGGCTTTGAGCCCCACGTGACCAAGGGCCTCCGGGTCCTGGTGACGGAAGACGTATTAACCACAGGCGGGTCAGCCCAGGAAGTGGTGGAACTCTTACAAGGCCTGGGCGCTGATGTCATTGGGGCAGCGTCCATCATTGACCGGACCCATGGGAATACTCTGAAGCTCACGGTGCCCCACCGGTCTCTTATCACCCTGGAAGCCGGCACCTACCAGCCCGACGCCTGCCCCCTGTGCCAGGAAGGACTGCCTATTAATAAGCCGGGGAGCCGCCCGGGGATTTGAGTATCGAGAAAGAAAGGGCCCTGCTGATTTTTCTGCCGGCGGAAGGCAGCCAGCCGGACCTCATCGCCCGGCGCCAGGCGGAAATGCTGGCCCTGGCCGATAGCGCCGGCCTGGAAGTGGTCGATACCCTATCCCAAAAGCTGCGGGGCGACCAGCGGCAGCTGGGCAAGGGCAAGGCCCAAGAGGCAGCGGCCTATATGGCAGCAGCAGATATTGATGTAGCCGTCTTTGACCGAGACCTGACCCCCTCTCAGACCCGGGCCATGGAAAAGGCCCTTGACCGGAAGGTCATCGACCGGGCAACCCTCATCCTGGATATTTTTGCCCAGCGGGCCCGGACCCGGGAGGGGCGGCTGCAGGTAGAAGGGGCTCAACTGGCCCGTCTGCTTCCCCGCCTGACCGGCCAAGGGACCGCCTTGTCCCGGTTGGGGGGCGGGATTGGGACCAGGGGACCGGGGGAAACCCAACTGGAAACAGACCGTCGGCACATCCGGCGCCGCTTGGCCCAGGTTCAGCGCGACCTCAAGAAGGTCAGCGCTGAACGTCAGGTCCAGCGGGCTGCCCGGGAAGCTCAGCCCCACCCCTTTGTGGTTATCGTGGGCTATACCAATGCCGGCAAGAGCACCTTCTTAAATGCCCTGACCGGTAGCGATATTTACGCTGAAGACCGGCTCTTTGCCACCCTCGACCCAACGACCCGCCGGGTCAGCTCCCCCCTGGGAGAACTTTACTTTATGGCTGACACGGTGGGCTTTATGGAAGACCTGCCCCCGGAACTGACCATTGCCTTTAAGGCGACCCTGGAAATTGTCAAAGAGGCCGATGTCCTCATCCACCTTTTTAATGTCGCCGACGAAGGCTATGAGGACCGGATTCGGGTAGTCAACCACTTCCTGCGGGATCTGGGTGGGGAGGGGATTCCTATGCTCTATGTGGCCAACCAGGTTGACCAGCTGGACGAAAGCCCCTACCTTGGGGGCCTCTTTAAGGATGAGCCGGTGGTGGCCCTTTCAGCCAAGACCGGCCAGGGCTTTGACGCCTTTTGGCAGGCCCTCAGGCCGCTGGCGGAAAAAAGCCTTTTTGCCCAGCCTGTCCGCCTGCCCAATAGCGCCGAAGGGGCTCGGCTCCTGGCCCTGGCCCATGAAAGCGGCGAAGTATCCCAGCTCTCGGCCACTGAAGCAGGTATTTCCTTTTACCTGCGCGGGGACCGGGACCGGCTGGCCGGCCCCTTTGGCCCCTACATTAAAGGGCCGGAAGATGATCAAGATTAAGGAATAGAAAGGAACCTGCCCCAACAATGAATGCTTTTCAGAGACAATTAGCCCAGCAATGCGGCATCAAGGAGGCCGCCCTGGCAGAAATCAGTGAAATCGAAGAACGGTATGCAGCAGCCTACGCCCGGGTGGATGAAATGACCAATGCCGCCCAATTACGGATTTTAGCGGCCTTTCAAGCGGAAAACGTCGGCGACTTCCACCTGCATGGCTCAACCGGCTATGGCTATGGGGATATTGGCCGGGACAAGCTGGAAGAGGTCTGGGCCCGGGTCTTTCAGGCCGAAAGTGCCCTGGTCCGGTCCAATATTGTCAGTGGGACCCATGCCATCGCCACCGTGTTATCTGCCCTTTTAGGGCCGGGCGATGAATTGCTCTCCATTAGCGGTATGCCCTATGACACCCTCCAGACCATTATTGGTGAAAGTGGTGATGACCCCCAGTCCCTCAAGGCCCTTGGGGTCCGGCACAGGGTGGTTCCTTTAACAGCAGATGGCGACTTTGATGACCAGGCAATCCTGGCGGCTATTGGCCCCCAAACCAAGGTCATCTCCATTCAACGGTCGCGAGGCTACCTCTGGCGGCCCAGCCTCAATATTGAAAAAATCCGGCGGATCACATCATTGATTCGGGATCGGTTCGCTGATATCATTATATTTGTAGATAATTGCTACGGAGAATTCGTAGAAGAAGAAGAGCCCCTGGCTGCCGGTGCAGATATTATTGCCGGGTCCCTGATTAAAAATCCGGGCGGCGCCTTGGCTCCGCGTGGGGGATATATTGCCGGCCGGGAAGACCTGGTCCGGCGGGCGGCGACCCGGCTGACCGCGCCGGGCATTGCCTTTGAAGTGGGCAGTGCCCTGGACTTTAACCGGCCGGCCTTCCAGGGCCTCTTCATGGCCCCCCTGATTGTCCAGCAAGCCCTGAAAGGGGCCATCTTCGCCTCAGCTATGCTGGAAAATCGCGGTTTTGCGGTATCGCCGGGACCGGCTGAGTGGCGGACGGATATTATCCAGGCCATCCGCTTTGGGGCAGAGGCGCCCCTCCTGGCCTTTGCGGAAGGAATCCAGGCGGCCTCGCCCCTAGAAAGCTATGTCCACCCGGAAGCCGCCTTCCTACCCGGCTATGAGGACGCCGTCATCATGGCCGGTGGAACCTTTACCCAGGGCTCTTCGATTGAATTATCCATTGACGCCCCCTTGCGGGCCCCTTATATTGGGTATATGCAAGGTGGATTATCCTATGCACATGTTGTATATGCAGTGACGCTTGCTTGCCAAAGATTGGAGGCTTAAGATGGATGTCTATGCATGGCTACTGATTATTGTACTGGTTGTAGGGACCCTTGGTACTTTTGTGCCGATGGTGCCCGGTATGTGGTTGATCTTTGCCGGTATCCTGGTTTATGGACTTTTTGACAGCTGGACTGCCTATTCACCGGTGTTTGTTGTGGTGGTTGGCATTTTAGCGGTCTTGACTTCGGTGCTGGACTATGGCGGGGCCATGATTGGGGCGAAAAAGTTTGGCGCTTCCAATATGGCGACCATCGGGGCCCTGGTGGGCTCGGTGGTGGGTGGCCTCCTTCTGAATATCCCCGGGACCCTCTTAGGCGGGATTGTGGGGGCTATCTTAGCGGAATATAAGCGGCAAAGGTCCCTGCCCCATTCTCTGCGGGCGGCGGCCGGGTCCTTAATTGGGACGGCCATTGGATCCTCTGTCCAATTGGTGGTGGCCATGGTTATCACGGTCTATGCCATCTTCCGTTTACAAGGAGTCGCCTAATGACGGCCCCGCTGACGGTTGGTGTCCTCTTTGGCGGTCCCTCGGAAGAATATGAGGTTTCCCGGAAGTCTGCCTGTACTGTGATGAGGGGCTTGCGGGAGGCTGGCTTTGATCCGGTCGCCATTGGCATAGCCCGGCATGGCCGTTGGTATGGACCCATCGCTGAAGAAGATATCCTGACCTTTGACCCGGTTGAAAATGCCCCCGGTGAAGTGGCCATGATGCCCAGGCCAGGCGGCACTGTATACCGCTTATTTGACCTCCAGCCCATTTGTGAACTGGATGTAGTTTTCCCCATTATCCATGGAACCTACGGGGAGGATGGCCGACTCCAGGGCTTTTTGGATATGTGCTGCCTGCCCTATGTCGGGGCCGGTGTTGGTGCCTCAGCCGTTGGGATGGATAAGGTCTACATGCGGGATATTGCCAAATGTCACGGCATAGCTCAGACAGACTATGCCTCCGTTTTACGCAAGCGTTGGCAGAAGGACCAGACCGAGATCTTAGAGGACCTGACCCGGCAATTCGCCGGGGCAGAGGTCTTTGTCAAACCGGCTAATGGGGGGTCTTCCATTGGGATCAACAAGGCCACGAGCCGGGATGAACTTATCTATGCCATCGACCAGGCTGCCCGCTATGACCGGAAAATCCTGGTGGAACGGGCGGTTGAAAAAAGAGAAATAGAGTTGGCGGTCATGGGCAATGACCAGCCGGTGGCCTCGCTCCCCGGCGAAATTCTTGCCGACCAGGCCTTTTACGACTACCACAGTAAGTATGAAAGCCAGGTCAGCCGGACGGTTTGCCCCGCTAATTTAGATGAAAAAACCACTGAAGCTGTGCGCCGCACCGGCTTGGAAATCTATCGGGCCCTGGATATGTGTGGCCTTTGCCGGGTGGATTTCTTTATAGAAAAAGAAAGCGGCCGGCTCCTCTTCAATGAGGTCAACACCCTGCCCGGTTTCACAGAAATCAGCATGTATGCCCAAATGTGGGCTGCCAGTGGGAAAGATTTAGCAACCCTCTGCCGGGAATTGGTCGAACTCGCCATCGCCCAACGGGCGGAGGTTGATGCCAATGCGATTACCTTAGGAGGGATATAATGGCCAAAAAAGAGACCAAGAAACAAGGCGCAAATAGAGTCGAAGGCGACGGACGTGAAGCCGCTCTAAAACGCGCGATTAAAGATATAGATGAGCGTTTTGGTGCCGGGGCCGTCATGCGGCTGGGCGACCAGGATAAGCTGGATATTGAAGCCATTTCGACCGGATCCATGGCCCTGGATAAGGCCCTGGGTATCGGCGGGATTCCCATCGGCCGGATTACGGAAATATACGGGCCGGAATCATCCGGTAAGACCACCGTTGCTTTGCATATCATTGCCGAATGCCAAAAAACCGGCGGGACGGCCGCCTTCATTGACGCCGAACACGCTCTCGATCCCATCTATGCCGAGCATATCGGGGTGGATACAGCCAACCTCTTGATTTCCCAGCCGGATAACGGGGAGCAGGCCCTGGAAATTTGCGACGCCCTGGTCCGTAGTGGGGCCGTTGATATTGTTGTCGTTGACTCCGTTGCCGCTCTGACCCCCCGGGCAGAAATTGAAGGGGAAATGGGGGACACCCATGTCGGTCTTTTGGCCCGGCTCATGAGCCAGGCCCTGCGGAAACTGACAGCCAACACGGCCCGGACAGGAACAACCCTTATTTTTATTAACCAGGTTCGTGAAAAGATTGGTGTCATCTACGGGAATCCGGAAGTTACCACCGGGGGCCGGGCCTTGAAGTTCTACAGCTCCGTCCGCCTGGAAGTCCGTCGGGGTATGGCCATCAAAAAAGGGGACGAGCAAATCGGTAACCGGACCTCCGTTAAGGTGGTCAAAAACAAGGTGGCCCCGCCCTTTAAGAAGGTCGAATTCGACATCATGTACGGGGAAGGGATTTCTATTTCCGGCGGCATTGTGGATGTCGGCGCTGAAATGGGCATCATTAACAAGAGTGGGTCCTGGTATTCCTATAAGGGCGAACGGCTTGGCCAAGGCCGGGATAACGCCAAGGTCTACCTGGAAGAAAACCCCGAGGTTATGGAAGAAATTCGTCAGTTGATTATGGCTGGTGGCGAAGAGCCCCAGGCTGCAGAAGAGACCAAGGACGCTCCGGCCAGCCAGGAGCCCCTTACCGATAATGAATTTGTAGATGAAATGAACGCCCTCCTGGACGAAGACTTTTTAGATGATGACAGTCTGGAGGACCTATGATCAGCCAGAGGCATAAAGACGCGGCGCTAAAATTTTTAGCGCCGCGTCGTCGTAGCGAGCAGGAAATGCGCCTTCACCTGGAAAAGCTGGACCTGGCCTTTGAGGACATAGAGGACCTGGTGGCCTGGCTCTACAGCTACGGCTACCTAGACGATGCCGACTATGCCGCCGCCTATATCCGGGATAAATTGCGCTTCCATCCCTGTGGGTCCCTGCGTCTGCGCCAGGAGCTCCGTGACAAGGGGGTTGATGAAGCCACCCTTCAGGCTGCCCTGGCGGCGAACCTGCCTCTTGATTTGGAAAAAAGATTTGTGAAGCACTTTTACCTGAAAGCCCGCAAAAGGGGGCGGACCCATGTCCAGGCCCTCCGGTATGTGGCCGGCAAGGGTTTTCCCAGCGACCTGATCCGGGGGTTGGAGGAATTGTTATAATGGCTTGACAATATTTGTTCTAGTTCGTAAAATTGTAAAGAGGCTCCGCAATCTGCGGTGTAAATAAGTATTTTCGCATCCCTTTGGATTGCCCGTAGGGCGGGAAGATCAATTATTGATACCGACAAACCGAGGCAGCTCGGTTTGTTTTTTTGTCAGGAGCCTACCTAATCGGAGGAAGGAGGCCTTTATGGAATTGACCATCATCGCTGTTGGTCTTTTAGCCTTGATTATTGGCTGTGCCGCTGGCTATGTTCTGCGTAAGCAGAGCGCTGAAAAAGTGATTGGCTCTGCAGAAACAGAAGCCAAGCGGATTGTAGAAGACGCCAATCGATCGGCAGAGACCCTTAAAAAAGAAGCGCTGGTGGAAGCGAAAGACGACGCTTACAAAATTCGTAACGAAGCGGAACAAGAAGCCCGGGAAAGACGGGCCGAAGTTCAAAATACTGAGAAGCGGTTGGTACAAAAAGAAGATATTTTAGACCGCAAGTCAGATAGTTTAGAACAAAAGGAAGAAAAGCTTCTTGAACGGGAACAAGCAGTTTTTGAGGCAAAAAACGACATTGACCGCTTAATTGAAGAACAAAAAGCGGAATTAGAGCGGATTGCTGGCTTGACCAATGAAGAGGCGAAAAATCAACTGTTCCGACAAGTTGAAACAGAAATCGATCATGATTTGGCCGTCATGATTAAAGAAAAAGAAAGTGAAGCCAAAGACGAGGCCGATAAAATCGCTCGTGAAATCATTGGCGGCGCCATCCAGCGCTGTGCCGCTGACCATGTCGCGGAAACAACCGTGTCTGTGGTCCAGCTGCCCAATGATGAAATGAAGGGGCGGATTATCGGGCGCGAAGGGCGCAACATTCGGACCATCGAAAGCTTAACCGGTGTCGATTTAATTATTGATGACACCCCGGAAGCGGTGGTCGTGTCTGCCTTTGAACCGGTTCGTCGTGAAGTGGCCCGGCTGGCTTTGGAAAAACTCATTGTGGATGGACGGATTCATCCGGCCCGCATTGAGGAGATGGTTGCCAAAGCCCAGAAAGAAGTCGATGCCAGTATTCGGGAAGCTGGGGAACAGGCGGTCTTTGAAACCGGCGTCCACGGCATTCACCCGGAATTGGTGAAGCTACTCGGTCGCCTCAAGTACCGGACCTCCTATGGCCAAAATGTCCTGAAACATTCCATTGAAGTGGCCCACTTAGCCGGCTTACTCGCAGCCGAGCTGGAATGTGATGTGAGCTTGGCCAAACGGGCAGGTCTTTTACATGATATCGGTAAAGCCCTTGACCATGAAACAGAGGGGTCTCACGTGACCCTGGGCGCTGAAGTGGCACGGAAATACCAGGAACCGAAGGGTGTTTTAAATGCCATCGTCAGCCACCATGGGGATGTCGAACCCAACTGCGTGGAAAGTGTTCTGGTGGCTGCAGCGGATGCAATTTCTGCTGCCCGTCCAGGTGCCCGCCGCGAGACCTTGGAAAACTACCTGCGTCGGCTTACTCAATTAGAAGAAATTGCATCTGACTTTGAAGGGGTAGAAAAAACCTACGCCGTTCAAGCCGGTCGTGAAGTCCGCGTGATTGTCAAACCGGAAAAAGTCGACGATGCTAAAAGCGCCAAAATGGCCTTTGATATCTCTAAACGGATTGAGCAGGAAATGCAGTACCCCGGTCAAATTAAAGTCGTTGTCATTCGTGAAACCAGAAATGTTGATTACGCGAAATAAGAGCCAAGCCCCTGTCGACAGACAGGGGCTTTTTGTCTTATCTTGCGAGTTATAGTAAAGCGTGCTACAATCATTTAAATATCATGGTTGATTGCGGCACTGGCAAGGCCGCAGACGAGGTGAGGTGTAGGATGGAAGATGTACTGGTAGTCGGCGGTGGTCCGGCCGGTATGATGGCCGCTATTGCCGCAGCTGAAGGGGGCGCCCGCGTCACCCTTTTAGAAAAAATGCCGCATTTAGGTAAAAAGCTCCTCATCACCGGTAAGGGGCGGTGTAACGTCACCACAGACTTTGGCCAAGACCAATTAATAGAACACATTCACCATAATCCCCGGTTTATCTATTCAGCCCTAGCCCGTCTAGGGCCTAGGGAGGTACGGGCCTTTTTTGAAGATCGGGGCTGTCCCTTGAAGGTGGAAAGAGGGGGCCGGGTATTCCCGGAAAGTGACCGGGCCCAGAGCATCCTCGATGTGCTCCTGGCCGCCTTAAAAGAGGCAGGGGTTACCGTCCAGACCAAGGCGGCTGTGGAAGAAGTGGTGCAGAACAAGGACCAGTCCTGGACCGTCCGGACCTCGGCCGGCAGCTATACCGGTAAGGCCCTGGTTTTGGCCACCGGTGGGGCCTCCTACCCGGCCACCGGCTCGACCGGTGATGGATACCGGCTGGCGGCAGACCTGGGCATTGCAGTGGTGCCGGCACGACCGGCCCTGGTACCTCTGGTTTGCCGGCCGGGCTGGGTCCAGGCAGCCCAAGGGCTTAGCCTGCGGAATATCCGCATTATTTTTACCGCTGAGGGAAAGGTCATCTACAGTGACTTTGGGGAAATGATGTGCACCCATTTCGGGGTCTCCGGCCCCATTATCCTGAGCGCGAGCGGCCGCTTGGTCGACTACTGGCAGGACCACCCGGGCCCCATCCAGGCCACCGTTGACCTGAAGCCGGCCCTGGATGAGAAACAGTTGGATGACCGGCTCTTGCGGATGATCAAAAAAGATGGCCGCAAGCAACTGGTCAATGGCTTAAAGCCTCTCCTGCCTCAGAAACTCATCAGCCCCTTTATTGCCGAGGCCCAATTGGACCCGGCTCAGCGGATGCTGGACTTGACCCGGGCCGACCGGCTGAAGATGGTCCACCTGTTGCAAAATATGCCCTTGACGGTAACCGGCCCCCGGCCCCTGCGAGAAGCCATCGTCACCGCCGGGGGAATCGCTGTAGGTCAGGTGGCGCCAAAGACCATGGCCCTGCGCAGCCATGCAGGCCTCTATGCCTGCGGCGAATTGTTGGATATTGACGCCAATACCGGGGGCTTTAACTTGCAAATTGCCTTTTCAACAGGCTATGTGGCCGGTCATGCAGCCAAGGCCTGTGCAGCTTATTTTGACGGGGAGGGGAGCTCATGCAAATAGCCATTGACGGCCCGGCCGGGGCCGGCAAGAGTACCATTGCCAAAAAAATCGCCCGTGACCTGGGTTTTGTTTACATTGACAGTGGGGCCCTCTACCGGGCAGTGGCCCTGTTGGCCCTGCAGGAAGACCAGCCTCCGGAAGAAGGCCCTGGCCTGGCTGCCTTCTTAGACCAGCTGACCCTTGACCTGACAACGGACCAGGCCGGCCAGCAGCAGGTTTGGGCCAATGGCGAGGACGTGACAGAGGCCATCCGGGACAACGCTGTCTCCCAAAGGGTCTCTGCCTACAGCGCCCTGCCGCCAGTCCGCCAGCTGGTGACTGACCGCATCCAAGACTTGGCAGCCCAGGCCGATGTGGTCATGGATGGCCGGGATATCGGCACCGTTGTCCTGCCGGCAGCAGACCTGAAAATATTCCTGACTGCCAGTGTTGAAGAAAGGGCCCGTCGCCGGGTGGACCAACTGGCCAGCCAGGGTGACCAGGTTTCCTTTGAAACCATTGCCCAAGAAATTGCCGACCGGGACGAAAAAGACCGTCAACGGGCGGTCGCACCCCTGGTTCAAGCGGCAGATGCCGTCTACCTGGACAGTAGTCATATGGGAATTGAAGAAGTTTCTGAATATATTTTAGGCTTGATTCGAAAATAACCGTTGGCAACTTAAGATTTCTTGGGTATAATAGAATAGTGTACTTGAAGTTGGCTAATAAGGAGTCGGAAGATGGAAATCCGTATTGCAGCGAATGCTGGCTTTTGTTTCGGTGTTCGTCATGCGATTGAAAAAGGTGAAGCCCTCATTGAGGAAGGTAAGGGGCCCCTGGCAACCCTGGGACCGCTGATCCATAACCCCCAAGAGGTGCAGCGCTTAGAAAGCATGGGGATTCGGTCTTACGATGACTATGACGATATAACAGAGAAAAGTGTTATTTTTCGCACCCATGGCGTGACGCCGGCGGTTTGCGAAGAAGCAAATCGTCGCGGACTGACAACTTTTGACTGCACTTGTCCGAAAGTCAGAGCCGTTCAAAAACTGGCGGAAAAATACGCCGAGGACGGCTACCAAGTGCTCATACTAGGTGATGCCAACCATCCGGAAGTACAAGGTATTGTCGGCTGGTCCGGTGATCGGGCTGAGGTATTTTTTGAGCCTGAAGAACTTCAGCGACTCAATCTCACCGGTCAAAAGGTATGCCTGGTCAGTCAAACCACAGAAAAAACGGAACGGTTTGAGTCCGCTGTGGAAATACTGAAAGACCTGGACTTGGCAGATTTAGTGGTGCGCAATACCATATGCGCCGCTACCCGAGACAGGCAATATGATGCCGGCAAGCTCGCTCGTGAGGCGGATGCGATGATTGTCATCGGCGGTTATAACAGCGCCAATACGAACAAACTAGTGAACATTTGCCAAGAAGCAGGCGTCACCACCTACCATGTGGAAATCGCCGCTGACTTACAGGCAAGCTGGTTTGACGGTGTCAATTTAATAGGCTTAACAGCAGGGGCCTCGACCCCTGACTGGATAATTAGGGAGGTCATTGACAAGATGGAAGAATTAACGATGGAACAAGGGTTAGAACAAGGCTACGGTACACTGGATCCACTCAACCTGTATGATGTGGTCACCGGGACTGTGGTTAAAATCACCCCGGACGAAGTGATGGTAGATGTCGGAGGCAAATCCGAAGGCGTCATTCCTAAGAAGGAACTGTCTTTCCAAAAAGACCCGGACGTGAATGAATTGGTCCAAGTGGGCGATGAAATTCAAGTCATGGTCATCAAGATGGAAAACAATGAAGGTCACATGGTTCTGTCCAAGAAACGTGCGGATCAAGAAAAAGCGATGGATGCCTTACAAGAAAAATTCGATAACGACGAAATCATTGAAGCAAAAGTCGTTAATGATGTTAAAGGCGGTGTCATCGTTGATATCGGCGCACGCGGTTTTGTTCCGGCTTCTCATCTTGACACCAAATACGTTGAAGACATCAAGCAATTTGTAGGGAACACCTACCGCTTCAAAATCATCGAATTTGATCCGAATCCGGAAAACCGTAAAATCATTCTTTCTCGCCGGGCTTTAATTGAAGAAGAAGAAAAAGAAAAACGGGAAGAACTTTGGAAGACCCTCGAAGTTGGTGAAACCCGTAAAGGGACCGTTCAACGGATTGCTAGCTTTGGTGCTTTCGTTGACCTGGGCGGCGTAGACGGCTTACTGCACATTTCTGAAATGGGCTGGGGTCGCGTCAAACAACCGACCGATGTGGTCAATGTTGGCGATGAAATCGAAGTTTACATCCTTGCCTTAGACGAAGAAAAAGGCAAAATCAGCTTAAGCCTGAAAAAATTACTCTCCAACCCCTGGGATGATGTTGATGAACGCTATGAAGTTGGGTCTACCGCTCATGGTAAAGTCGTCCGCATTGCACCCTTCGGTGCCTTCGTTTCCCTGGAAGACGGCGTAGACGGCTTGGTTCACATTTCCCAAATCGCTTGGGAACATGTTGAACAAGTTGAAGATGTTCTTAAAGTGGGTCAAGAAGTGGACGTTAAGATTCTCGATGTGGATAAAGACCGCAAACGGATCAGCCTGTCCATCAAAGAACTCAAAGAACGTCCGGCCGGCGAAGCCCCGAAACAACAAAAGCCTCGCCGTGAATCTCGCCCTAAGAGTGATGTACCGGTAGTGAATGAAGACATTTCTACCAACTTAGGCGATGTCTTTGGTCAACTCTTGGACCAAGAAGAAGACGCTGAATAAGTTAAAATTAAGCCCTGCTCCGGCAGGGCTTTTTTGCGCTTAAAAATATGTCGTCAAGCAGGCGCCTAGGCCCATTGGGCGGCTAGTTTTTGCCACATCGGCCTTTAGCTACTGCCATGATTTGACCTTTCATGGTATACTGTAAGAATGAGAGAAAGGAGGCTCGCCAATGAGCGGCGAACACGGAAACACCCAAGGAAAAAAGGATAAAAAACAGGAAATTTCCGGCGAACAGGTCCGTACCACCAAGTATGGCGACATTCGTATGGATGATGATGTCATCGCCTCCATTGTTGCTTTAGTTGTGAGCGGTACGCCCGGGGTGGCGGCCATGGTCGGCGGGATGACCGATGGCATCACCGAGATGCTGGGGAAAAAGTCAGCGACCAAGGGCGTTAAAGTGGAAACCACCGATGGCGCCACCCGGGTAGGGGTCGCCATTACGGTTGACTACGGGATCCCCATCCCGGACCTGGCTTATACTATCCAAAAGGAAGCGGCAGAACAAGTGAAGAATATGACTGGCGTCCTGCTACATGGGGTAGATGTCCATGTGCAGGGGGTCCAGTTTAACGATAACCACAATGACACAGATGAGGGAAGGGCTGGTAAAGGATGAACCAAGATAAGCGGGCAGCACGCTTGATGACATTTCTCTGCCTCTATGCAGAGCAGGAAAGCGGTGCAGAGGATACAGGGATTTTAGACCACTTATACCCGACCCGGTTTCACTTGGCAGACCTGGCTAGAGCTGTTGACCTAACCGAGACCGACCCCCTGCTGGCGGTGCGTACCTGGTTATATGACCGCCTGGATACGCCGAAAAGCGACCGGCTCAAGACCCAGGCCGCCATGTACGACCTCTTAGCCGATCTTTATGAAGGCTATGGCATCGCGGCAGAGCAGAAAGCCACGCCCAGCCTGGATATGGAGGCCTACAGTGCCTTTTTTGACGCCTATGTTGAGGCCAGCGCTAGGGCCCTGCATAAGGCGGCCGGGCCCGACTGGCAAGACCGGCTCATCCAGGAACTCCTGGCAGATATTGCGGAGCAAGCCTTTTTTTATGAAAAAGCCCCCATGGTGGTGGCCCGGGACTATTTTAAGGCCAAGCGCTTTGGCGAGCTCCTGACGGAAGGCCCTATGGTCAATGCCCTCCTGGGCCAAGAAGACCTGGCGGCTTACCAGTCAGAGGTCATGACCGCCTGGCTGGATGATGCAGACTTAAAAGGGGCCCTGGGGAAAAATATCCAGGCCGCAGACCTTTTAGCCCTAGACGGCCAAGCCCTAGCGGGCCACTTAGCCGGCATTGCCAACCAGCTGGAGGCCATTGATGAAGATATCCGAGCCGTTGCCAATAAATGGCGGCTGGACCGGCTGGCATCCTGTGACCGGGCCATCCTCCGTCTGGGAACCTATGAGCTCAAGTACGCGCCGGACCCGGCTGACCCGGCCCTGGTCATCAATGAAGCGGTGGAACTGGCCAAAACATACGGTGACGATGAGGCTTACAAGTTTATCAACGGGGCCTTGGATTCTATTGCTAAAGGACGAGCGGCTGATGAGTAAGACCTGGACGGTATCAGAACTCAACCGCTATATCAAGGGCTGCTTTGAGGAAAATGCCAACCTCCGCCAGCTGGTATTAAGCGGGGAAATCGCTAATTTTAAGCGGCATGCCCCCAGTGGTCACTGCTATTTTTCCTTAAAGGACGACAAGGCCTCTATTACCTGTGTCATGTGGCGGAGCCAGGTCAGCCGCCTGACCTTTACCCCGGCCAATGGGATGACTGTTCTGGTCCGGGGGCAGGTGACGGTTTTTGAACGAAACGGGGCCTACCAGCTTTATGTCGACCGGATGCTGGCCGAAGGGGCCGGGGCTCTGGCCATCCAGTTTGAAGAACTCAAGCAAAAGCTGGCCAAGGAGGGCCTCTTTAAAACAGCGGCGGACCGTCGGCCTATCCCGACCTACCCGGCCCGGGTTGGCCTGGTGACCTCTGAAACAGGGGCCGTTATCCGGGATATGTTAACGGTTATGCGGCGACGGGCCCCCTATGTGAAAATCCTCCTGGCGCCGGCTACGGTCCAGGGGCCGACCGGGGCGGCTTCGATTTGTGCCGCCCTGGATGCCCTTTACCAGCGGGATGACCTGGACCTTATTATCCTGGCCCGGGGCGGGGGGTCTCAAGAAGACCTCTGGAACTTCAATGAGGAACCGGTGGTGCGGAAGATTGCCGCCAGCCCGGTGCCCATTATCAGCGCCATCGGCCACGAAACGGACGTGACCCTGGCAGACTTTGCCGCGGACCTCCGGGCCGGGACCCCGTCCATTGCAGCAGAGCAGGCGGTGCCCAACCAGGCAGACCTGCAAAATAGCCTCCAGGCCCGCCGCCGGGCCCTGGGCCAGGCCCTCCTCCGGGATGTCCGCTTAGCCCGGTGGCGGCTGGACCAGACTTATCGGCGACCCGCCTTTAGCCAGCCGGAAAAAATCCTGGCCCCTTATGCCCAGGCCCTCGATGAACGCTTTATGGCCCTGGACCGGGGGATGAAGGGGGTCCTGGATCGGGCAGACCTGGCCCTACAAAAACGGATTGGCCCCCTGGTGGCCTTAAACCCACTGGCAGTGGTGGCTCGGGGTTTTTCTATAGCGACAGATGACAGCGGCCAGGTGATCAGTCACCCGGCAGACCTTCCGGTAGATAAACACTTTTATCTACGATTTGCAGATGGGACCATCCAGGCCCGGAGCCTGGGGCCCGTTCCTGAAGAAGAGGGAAAGGATTATCATGAATAAGTCGATACCTGAAGATATGACTTTCGAAGCGGCGCTGGGAGAATTAGACGCCGTTTTGAATGCCTTAGAAAAGGGGGACATCCCCCTGGAAGACGCCCTGGCACATTATCAGTGGGGGATGGACCTGGCCATGCTTTGCCAGAAAAAACTAGATGCCGTTGAAGAAAAAATAAAGGTCCTGCAGCCGGATGGCAGTTTGCAGACGATAGATGAACCTGAGGGGGATAGCCATGAGTAAAGCAGCCTTGGCCGAAAAAACGGCCCTCATTAGCAATCATTTAGAAGGTTTATTTCAGCCGACAGATGCCTTCAATGACCGCCTGTATGAGGCTATGCGCTACAGCCTCCTGGCCGGCGGCAAACGCCTGCGGCCGGTCCTGGTCCTGGCGGCCTGCGAGGCCGTCGGCGGGCACCTTGACGAAAAAGCCCTGGACGTTGCAGCAGCCATTGAATGCATCCATACCTATTCCCTCATCCATGATGACCTACCGGGGATGGATGATGACGACCTGCGCCGGGGCAAGCCGACCAACCACGTGGTTTATGGTGTGGGCATGGCCATCTTGGCTGGGGACGGCTTACTGACTGAAGCCTTTTCCCTTATTGCCAAAGCCTGCGGGGATACTCCCCTCGCTGCAGCGGTGATGCGGGAGCTGGCTGAAGGGGCCGGCATTCGCGGGATGGTTGCCGGCCAGGGCCAAGACTTGCTCAGTGAAGGCAAGCGGATTGACCTGGACCACATGCAGTGGATCCACCGGCATAAAACCGGGGCCCTTATCTTGGCGGCCTGCCGGATGGGCGGCCTTTTAGGCGGGGCTGACGAGAAGAGTATGGCAGCCCTTACCGGCTATGGCCAGGCCCTGGGCTTGGCCTTCCAAATCACCGATGACATTTTAGATGTCGTTGGCGATGAGGCCCTGATGGGGAAACATACCGGGTCTGATGCCAAAAGCGAAAAGGCCACCTACCCGACCCTCTTGGGCCTAGACCAAAGTCGCGCCCTGGCGGAAGAGGCCGTTAACGATGCCCTGGCTGCCCTTGGCGATTTACAAGGCGATGGGAGCCTACTCATGTATATTGCTTCCAGAATTTTAGCACGACAGAGTTAGGAGGGGTGTAATGCTCTTAGATTCTATTCAGGAACCGAAGGATTTACGCAAGCTGTCGGCCGACCAGCTGAACCAGCTTGCCGGTGAAATTCGTGAACGGATTATCCGGGTGACTTCGGTGAATGGGGGGCATCTGGCACCGAACCTGGGTGCAGTAGAGCTGACACTGGCCTTGCACAGCACCTTCCATGCGCCGGATGATAAAATTATTTGGGACGTTGGCCACCAGGCCTACATCCATAAGTTACTCACAGGCCGTAACGATGCCTTTTTTGATACCCTGCGGACCTACCAGGGGATGAGCGGCTTTCCCAAACGGACCGAAAGCCCCTATGATGTTTTCGGCACCGGCCATGCCTCCACTTCGATTTCCGCTGCCACCGGCTTTGCCCTGGCCCGGGACCTGCGGCAGGAAAATAACGAAGTGGTGGCGGTCATCGGGGACGGGGCCCTTACCGGGGGAGAAGTCTTTGAGGCCATGAACTATGCTGGCCACATGAACTTGAATATGAAAGTCATTTTAAATGACAATGATATGTCGATTGATGCCAATGTCGGCGGTTTGTCCGACTACTTGACCCGGCTCCGGTCAGACCCGGGCTACCAGCGGGCCAAGGAAGACCTGGATGCCCTCCTGAAAAAGATTCCCACCGTCGGTCCCCGGATGGCCGACCTCGCCGACCGGCTCAAGGACGGGATGAAGTCCATGCTGGTGGCTGGGAGCTTTTTTGAAGAATTGGGTTTTAAGTACTTTGGCCCCATCAATGGTCACGATATCCAGGCCATGCGTCAGGTCTTTGAAAATGCTAAGGGCCTTCACCGGCCGGTCCTGATTCACGTGATTACCAAGAAGGGGAAGGGCTACCTGCCTGCTGAGTTAAACCCGGATAAATTCCACGGGACCGGCCCCTTTGATGTTGAAACCGGTCAGGCCAAGAAAGGCAAAAAAGCGGCCAGCTATACGGATGTCTTTGCTAAAACCCTCATCAAGTTAGGGAAAGAAAACGATAAAATCTGCGCCATTACGGCCGCCATGGGGTCAGGGACCGGGGTGGCCAAGTTTAAGGCGGCCTTTCCAAACCGGGCCTTTGATGTGGGGATTGCAGAAGGGCATGCTACCACCATGGCTACCGCCCTGGCCCTGGATGGGATGCAGCCGGTCCTGGCCCTTTACTCCAGCTTTATGCAGCGGGGCTTTGACCAGCTCATCCATGACTGTGCTCTCCAGGAAGCGCCGGTGGTCTTTGCCCTGGACCGGGCCGGTCTGGTCGGCGAGGATGGGCCCACCCACCATGGGGCTTTTGACCTGTCCTACCTGCGGCTGGTGCCTAATATGACCGTTATGGCCCCCAAGGATGAACGGGAACTCCAGAATATGCTCTATTCAGCCCTGGCCTACCAAAAACCGACGGCTATCCGTTACCCCCGGGGTCAGGGGGTTGGCGTAGAAACCCTGGATACCTTTGATTATATCGCGCCGGGCACCGGGGAAGTTCTGGCCCAGGGTAAGGACGCCTGCCTGGTGGCCATCGGCAGCATGGTTTATCCGGCAGCCCAGGCAGCAGAAGCGCTCCGGGAACGGGGTTATGACATCGGGCTGGTGAATGCCCGCTTTGCCAAGCCTCTAGATGAGGCCCTCTTGGCCCAGGTCTTTGCCGAGACCGACCTGGTCGTGACCCTGGAAGAAAATGCTTTGACCGGCGGCTTCGGGGCGGCTGTAGCAGAATGGGCGGCCGATACCGGACTGACCAACCCCCTCTTGCGAATCGGCCTGCCGGACCATTTTGTAGAAGCCGGTAATGTCAGCCAGCTGAAAAAGGACCTCCAGCTAGACCCGGACGGGATTTTTGACCAGGTGGCCACCACCCTAAAAGGACGGCAGGCCCATGGCTAAAAAAGAAAGACTGGACCTGGTCCTGGTCCAGCAGGGCTTTTTTGACAGCCGCCAGGCCGCTCAAAAGCGGATTATGGCCGGGGAAGTCCTGGTGGATGAGCAAAAAATTGACAAGGCCGGGACCCAGGTGTCTCCGACAGCTAAAATTCGCCTCCTGGGCAAGGACCTCCCCTATGTCAGCCGGGGGGGCTTGAAATTAAAAAAAGCCATTGATGTTTTCAACCTGGACTTCCAGGACCGGGTGGTCTGTGACCTGGGGGCCTCGACCGGCGGCTTTGTGGACTGCGCCCTGCAAAGCGGCGCCCGGAAGGTCTATGCTATTGATGTCGGCACCAACCAACTGGCCTGGTCCTTGCGGACCCACCCCCAAGTGGACTGCCGGGAGCAGACCAATGCCCGCTACCTGACGGCGGAGGACTTTCCGGAGCAGATGGATTGGGTCACGACAGATGTGTCCTTTATTTCCCTCTCCAAAATATTTCCGGCGGCAGCGGCCATCTTAAAAGATGAGGGGGAAATGGTGGCCCTCATTAAGCCCCAGTTCGAGGCCGGGCGGGACCATGTCGGCAAGCACGGGGTTGTCAAAGACCCGGCCGTCCACCGGATGGTTATCGGCGAGGTTATTGCCGCCGCTGAAGGGGTTGGCCTCTATCCCCGGGCCCTGACCCCCTCGCCCGTCCGTGGCCCGGCCGGCAACGTGGAGTATCTGCTCTGGCTCAGCAAAAACCAAACCCTGGCCCAGGACCTGGACATTCCGGCGGCAGTTGAAGCAGGTATGGCCATCCAATGATGACCGAAATGGACTGGGTCCTTCTGGCCCTCCTCTGCAGCCTCGGGGTCTTTATCCTCGGCTACCGGGCCTGGCAGCGTTTTCAAGGCAAACGCCGACGGGCCCGGGGAAAAAAGAAGGAAATCCAGGCAGAAAAGCTCCTCAAAGAGGCCGGTTACCGGATCCTTTCCCGGCAAAAGAAGGGCCATGTGGCCTATTATATTGACGGCCAACGGAAGGAACAGGTGGTTCATGCCGACTACTGGGTGGGCAAGGGCTGGCACCATTATGTTGTCGAAGTGAAAAGCGGCCGCCAGGCCAACCCCCAGCTGGCAGCGGTCCGCCGGCAATTACTAGAATACAAGGCCGTTTTTCGTCCCCATGGCATTCTCTTTGTAGACATGGAGAAAAAGAAGATTCGGCGTGTTGATTTTGAAGGCCAAGCGAGAAGCTTCATTCCCTGGCTTGCCGGCAGCCTTTTAGGGGTCATCGTGGCCTTGGCGATACAGTTAATCATAAGGTAGGTGATGGGCTTTGAGTATTACAAATGTGGGCTTATATGCCAATTTTGAACGGGAAGGCGTAGAAGACCTTTGCGATGAGATCATAGCTGAATTGGTCCGGCGGAATGTCCGGGTGTATGCGACCACGGACAGTGCCTTTGCCAATCCGGACCTGGAGCTTTTATCCCGCCGTAGCTTACTGAAAACCATTGAACTCATGCTGGTTATCGGTGGGGATGGGACCTTTTTGAGGGCAGCGACAGACCTGGACGGGGCCCCTATCCCCATGTTGGGGATCAATAAGGGCCACCTGGGCTTTTTATCCGAGCTGGAAGTGGAAGACTTCTTCCCTATGTTGGACCGGATTCTGGCCGGCGACTTTTCTATTGAGCACCGGATGAAGATTGCGGCCACCCTTATCCGGGAGGGGGAAATCCTGGCGGAAATCACCGGTCTCAATGACGTCGTTATCAACCGGAACCCCCTGGACAATACCATTGCCCTGGATGTCTACATGGGCGATGCCATGGTGGACCACTACCGGGGAGATGGGCTAATCGTTGCCACGCCCACAGGGTCAACGGGCTATTCCTTTTCTGCAGGCGGCCCCCTGATTTACCCAGGGACAGACTGCTTAATTGTGAACCCTATTTGTGCCCACCTGATGGGGGTTCGGTCTATCATTATCCCTGCCGATGAATCCATTGATATCTTCCTGGGCCGGGGGCGGTCCGGGGCCTACCTAGTGGCCGATGGGGTTAACCCCATGCTCATGGAATTGGGCGACCATCTCCATGTCGAGCGGGCCCCGGGAACAGTCCAGTTGGTCCACCTGCGCGAGCACCCCTTCTTCCAAGCCGTACATACAAAGATGTTGAATACCAGTGAACGGAGGTCTAGAGACCAGTATGAATAAAAGGCAGCGGCGGATCTTAGAATTAGTCCTGGAAAAGCAAATTTCCACCCAAAAAGAGCTGGCCGAACTCCTCCGGGAGGAAGGCTACCAAATTACCCAGGCCACCGTCTCCCGGGATATTAAGGAACTGCAACTGGTCAAGGTCCCCATTGGCGGGGACCAGTACAAGTATGGCCGGTCTCAGGACAGTGTCCCCGGGGAATCCAAGTTGCGGATGCTCTTCCGGGAATTTGTCTTGTCTTACGACAGCAGCGAGAACCTGGTGATTATCAACACTCCACCAGGCAATGCCAATACCATTGCCTATTTTATTGACCGGCTGGGCTGGCCCGAGGTCATCGGGACCATCGCCGGTGACGATACCATTATGCTTATTTGCAAGCCGAAAGAGGCGGTGCCCGTCGTTATTGGCTATATCGAGCACTATATTAATAATTAAGTGAATGACTGAAAGGAGGCCTATGATGCTGGAGGAGTTGACCGTACAGAACTTTGCCTTATTAAAAGAGCTACAGTTGACCTTTGATCATGGGCTGAATGTGCTCACCGGTGAAACCGGGGCAGGGAAGTCTATTGTTGTAGATGCCATGGGCCTTCTTTTAGGGGAAAGGGCAAACTTGCGGGATATTCGCTATGGCTGTGACAGTGCCCTGGTTGAAGGGGTTTTCTCTGTTCAGCCGGAGAGCCGGACAGCAGCCTTGGCGGAAGACCAGGGCTTTACCACAAGCCCCCTGATCCTTTCCCGGGAGGTCCGGCAAAATGGCCATAATACCTGCCGAATCAATGGCCGGCAGGTCACCCTGACCCAGTACCGGGCCCTGGCCCATGGTCTGGTGAGTATCTACGGTCAGCATGACTACCTCTATTGGTTGGCCCCGGACCACCAGTTGATCCTGTTGGATTCCCTGGGGGACCAGGCCCACCAGGCCCTCCTGGCAGACGTGGCCAGGGCCCATCAGGGGACCCGTCAGGCAGCCCGGAACTTAAAAAAAGCCATGAAGGACCGGGAGGCCGACGAAAAGGCCCGCCAGCAGGCCAGGGAAAACCTGGAAGACCTCCGGCCTCTGAAACTGAAGGTCGGGGAAGAAGCAGAGGTTAGCGCCAGGCATGGGCAATTGGCCAAGCGGATGGAAATCCAGACCGTCCTGGAGGAGGCCTATGCCATGCTCTACGGCGATGATACCAGTGCCCAGTCTCTCTTAACGCTGGCCTTGGACCGGTTGACAGAGGCAGCCCGGTTGGATACCGGGCTAGTCGAGACGGTTAAAGACCTGAAGAGTGCCCTGATTTCTGTTCGAGAAGGGGCCCAAACAGTGGCTGATGAAATCAGCCGGGGGGGGTCGCCGGCAGAGCTTGAAGCCCTATCCGACCGCCTGGCCACCTACTACCGCTTACGCCAGCAGTATGGCCTGGATCCCGATGACCTCATCAATCAGATGAAGGCCTGGGAGGCCCTGCTGGACCGGGAAGCCGACGATGAAGCCGATTTTGAAGACCTGCAGGCAGCTTATGCCGCGGCCCGGAGCCACTACATCCAGTTGGCTAAGGCCCTGAGCGAGAGTCGCCACCAGGTGGCCGGGCTTTTGAAAGACCACCTGGAAAAGGAGCTGGCAGACCTGGCCATGCCCCATGCCCGCTTTGAAGTGGCCTTCAGTCAGGGGCGGGCCGGCAGCAGCGGTACGGACCAGGTTTTATTTATGCTCCAGGCCAATCCGGGCTCGCCAGCCCTTCCCCTGCACGAAACCGCATCCGGTGGGGAAATGAGCCGGCTTATGCTGGCCTTTAAGACCCTCTTGACCAGTCAGGAGGATACAGAGACCCTGATTTTTGACGAGATTGATACAGGTATCGGCGGCCTGACCCTGGCCGAAGTGGCTAAAAAATTAGCAACGGTTTCCCGGCAGGCCCAAGTCATTTGCGTCACCCATGCCCCGGCGATTGCCGCCTATGCAGACGGCCACCACCTCATTGAAAAGCATACGGATGGGACCAGTACCCATACCACCGTCCACACCCTCAGCGAGGGGGAGACGGTGGAAGAAATCGCCCGGATGCTCGGTGGGCAGGCCGACTGGCAACTGGCACATGCCAGCGAAATGCGGGCGGCCGCAAAAAAACGCCACTAACCGGTTCGGTTGGTGGCGTTGGCTTTTTGTTTTTTTACGCTTGGTCGCTAGGGGTTTCCAGGCGCTGGATGAGGGCCTGTAAGTCCTCAGCTGAAAAATGATAGCTTTCGGTGCAGAAGTGGCATTTGACATCGGCCTTGCCATCTTCGACGAGAATTTCTTCTAAGTCTTTAGGCCCTAAGGAAATCAGGGCTTTTTCCGTTTTGTCCCGGCTGCAATGGCAGACCCAGCTCAAGGGGGTCTTGTCTAAAATCTGGTAGCCGACTTGGCCGAAAAGCTGGTCAGCAATATCTTCCGGTGTATTGCCTGCTTCCAGGGCATCTGTCATAGCCCCTAGGGCCTGGAGCTGGTCTTCCAGGTAGCTGATGGTGGCCTCAGAGGCATTGGGCAGGAGCTGGATGATGAGGCCGCCGGATTGGCGGATACTGTAGTCTACATCGACCAGGACCCCCAGGGCGACAGCGGAAGGGATTTGTTCCGACTGGGCGAAGTAGTAGGTGAAGTCTTCGGCGATTTCCCCGCTGCGCAAGGCCACGGTGCTGTTGTAGGGTTCACCGGCACCCATGTCCTTGCTGACCGTCAGGCGCCCCTGGCCGATGATGCCGCCGACATTGAGCTTACCATCCGGCCGTTTGGGCATATCGGCCTGGGGGTTGCCAACGTACCCCTTGACATGGCCATGACGGTCAGCGGTGGCAATGAGGCCACCGGCCGGCCCATCGGCCCGGATGCTGGCCGTAATCATGTCCTTGTCATCCTTGAGCATGGTTCCCATCATGACGGTAGCCGTCATGAGTCGGCCCAGGGCGGCACTCATGACCGGGCTGGTTTGATGGATCCGGGCGGCCTGGTTGACGGTATGCCGGCTCGTGGCAATAAAGGCCCGGAGTTGGCCGTCGGCAGCGGTGATCCGGAGCTGGTAGTCCTGTTGTGGAGTCATTATTCCAATCCTTTCATAAACCGCAGGCCTGGCCTGGCGGTAGGTTTAAATCGGGAGGTTGTATGCAGAATAAAAAATCAGTGGTAGTCAGTGGGGCCACCGGTGGCATTGGAGCGGCCATTGTTCGTGACTTGGCCCAGGCAGGCTGGCAGGTCTTTGCCGGTTACCGGCAAAACCTGGCCAAGGCCCAGGCCCTGGCCGCAGCGTTTCCGGACCAGGTCATCCCCATTCAAGTCGATGTCCGCCAGGAGGCATCCGTGGACCGGCTCTTTCAGGTCATTGATGAGGTCCTGGCCCACGAGCCCCTAGAGGCCCTGGTCAATGCAGCCGGCATCGACCACTATGGCCTGCTCCAGGACCTGGACATGGCCCATTGGGAAGATATCCTGGCGACCAATGTAACCGGCAGCTTTCTCATGGCCCGGGCGGCCCTGCCCCAGCTGATCCAGGCCAAGCATGGGAGCATCTTAAATATTTCCTCTATTTGGGGGGCCCGGGGGGCAGCCTGTGAGGTGGCCTATTCGACCTCCAAGGGGGCCGTAGACGCCTTTACCAAGGCCCTGGCCCAGGAGCTGGCCCCGAGCCAAATCCGGGTCAATGCCCTGGCGCCCGGGGTGGTGGCTACAGCCATGTTTGACCACTTGAGCCCGGACGACCAGGCCTTTACCCTGGCGGAAATCCCCTTCGGCCGACCGGCCACTGCCGATGAAATTGCCAAGTATGCCCGCTTCTTACTCTCAGATGAGGCCGCCTATATGACGGGGCAGGTCATCACTGTAGCCGGTGGTTTTGTCATCTAGGGCCCCGGCTTTCTAGGCAAAAAAACCGGCCCTCCGGCATATCAAACCGGAGCGCCGGGGCGATTTAGTCTTCCAACTGAATCAGGTGGTAGGTCTTTTTCCCTTTTCGGATTTTCAGGCGGCCATCAGCATCAAAATCATTTTCCGTCACCTGGTACTTGCTATCGGTGACTTTTTCGTCTTGGAGGCTAATACCCCCCTGGTCGACCAGACGTCGGCCCTGGCTGACAGAATCAACAAGGTCGGTATCCTTTAATAACTGTAAGAGCCCGTAGCCTTCTACAAAGGCTGACCGGGCCATTTTTGTTTCCGGCAGGGCACCGGCCTGGGCGCCACCTGCAAAGAGGGCCTTGGCAGCGGTCTGAGCCTCTTGAGCATCGGCTTCGCTGTGGACCAGCTTGGTGATCTCATAGGCCAGGCGGTCTTTGGCAGCATTCATCTCTGCCCCTTCAACGGCGGTGATTTGGTCGATCTCTTCAATGGGCAGGAAGGTCAGGAGCCGGAAGCACTTGTTGACATCGGCATCATCGACATTCCGCCAATACTGGTAAAAGTCATAGGGGGACATTTTATCCCGGTCCAGCCAGACAGCGCCGCCGGCGGTTTTACCCATCTTGGTGCCATCACTTTTGGTCAAGAGGTTCATGGTGAGCCCGTAGACGCTTTCCCCTTCAGACCGGCGGACCAATTCAACCCCACCGATGATATTGGACCATTGGTCATTGCCGCCAAGCTGGAGCCGGCAGCCATAGGTGCGGAATTGGTGTAAAAAGTCATAGCTCTGCATGACCATGTAGTTTAATTCGGTGAAGGTAAGCCCTTCTTCCAGCCGGGTCTTGTAACATTCGGCGGAGAGCATCCGGTTAATGGAAAAGTGGTAGCCAACATCCCGCAGGAATTCAATATAGTTTAATTCGCGGAGCCAGTGGGCGTTGTTGAGGCAGAGGCCCTTGTCACCGTCAAAGTCGATGAACTTTTCCGCTTGTTTCTTGAAATTGGCGCAGTTTTGGTCAATTTCCTCAATGGTCATGACCCGGCGCATATCGCTCCGGCCGGAGGGGTCCCCAACCATACCGGTGCCGCCCCCGAGGAGAACAATGGGCCGGTGGCCCAAGAGCTGCAAGTGGCGCATAACCATAAACATAATAAAGTGGCCGACATGAAGGCTGGACGCCGTCGGATCGAAGCCACAATAATAAGTCACCCGCTCTTTATCAAATAGCTCGCGCAGCTCGACGGGATGGGTGGCTTGCGCAATGTAACCGCGCTCCTGCAATACATCATATGCATTTCTTTTGTCCATATTTTCCTCCTATGTCGTTTGATGGTGATTAGGCTTTATCATACCCTTTTTCAGAGGGCTTTGCAAGAGACCCCTCCAGCCCGGCCTGCTCCAAGTCCAGTAAATATTTTTTTTGCGCCAGGCCGCCACCGTACCCGCCCAGACTTCCATCTGCCCGGATAACCCGGTGACAGGGGATGATAATAGACAGGGGGTTGTGGTGGTTGGCCCCGCCAATAGCCCGGCAGGCTTGGGGCCGGCCGATGGCCCGGGCAATGGCCTGGTAGCTGGCTGTCTGCCCATAGGGAATTTCCCTTAGGGCCTGCCAGACCAGGCGCTGAAAGGGGGTGCCTAAGGCCTGAATAGGGAGGGAAAAGTCTTTTGTCTGGCCGGTAAAATAAGCCGCCAGTGCCCGGCTGAGCGGGGCGGCCAGGGGCCCTTCACCCGGTTGCAGGGCTAGATGATGGCGGCTTGCAAAGGTCCGGGCATCTTCCACCCGATAGCCCAGGTAGTAAATCACCCGGTCGGAGGCGAGGGCAGGGAGGTCCCCCAGGGGGGTCTTCACCTTGAAAAAATATACCTGGATAGGCATTTTGCAGCCATCCTTTCTTTGACACATCTTTGTACATAAAAGCGCCTCCTGCTGAGAGCATGAGGCGCTTTTTATATTAAGCTAAGGCAGCGGCAAGGTCATCTGCCAGGCGGTCTAATTCTTTGTAGGTATCATCTGTCGGGGTGAAGCGGTGCTTGACGCTTTCACCGGCCTGTTTCATCTTTATCCCGGTTAAGCGGTCATTTAATTGGTCACAGGCTTCCCCGGTCCAGCCATAGTCCCCGATGGTGGCAAAGGGTTTGCCCTTGGCATTGACTGCATCAATGGAAGAAATCAGGTCCCATACCGGCTTTAAGGCAGCCCGGTTGATGGTTGGAGACCCGAAGACGAGGGCATCGGCGGATAAGTGGGGGAGGAGGGCGGCTTCATCGTGCTTGATGATGTCTGCAATGAAGACATCCAGGCCCTTTTCTTCCAACTTTTTAGCCAGGTAGTCGCTCATTTGGCGGGTGAAGCCATAGGCGGATACATAGAAAATGGATACGGATTTTTTGCGGTCCGCCTTGGGTTCAGCACTCCATTCGCGGTACTTGTCCTTGGCTTCGGTTAAGTAGGGTTCGCTGAAAGTGGGCCCGTGGGAGGGGCAAACCACATCAACGTCCAGACTGTCGACATAGGCCAGGGCATTCCGGACAGCAGCCGGGAAGGGGCCCATAATGCTCCAGTAGTAGTTGGCGAATTCAATGTCATAGAGTTCTTTCTTCCGGCAGGTTTCCAGCCGCTCCGTCGGTTCACAGAAGTGGGCCCCTAAAAAGTCGCAGGGGAAGAGGGCCTTCAGTTCCGGGCAGTAGGTGATCATGGTATCCGGCCAGTGAACGTTGGGGCTGGTTTTGAAAACTAAGGACCGGCCACCTAAATCCAGGCTATCTTCACCCTTGACCACCTGGGACTGGAAGTCCTTATTGGTGATGGCCTTCAGGTTATTGATGGCTGCCACACTACCGATAACGGTTACGTTCGGATTTTTTTCTAAAAAGGCAGCTACAGCAAAGGAGTGGTCCGGCTCTGTATGGTTAATGACCAGGTAATCAATAGAATCCAGCGGGGTGACTTCTTCGATGTTGTTGAACCAAATTTCTTCGAAACCACTGTGAGAGCCTTCAATGAGGGCCTTCTTGTCGTCACCCATCACCAAATAGGAACCATAGGTCGTCCCATACTTGGTGGCCATAATAATGTCAAAAACGCGCAGGGTCGGGTTTTGCACCCCAACGGAGTAGAGATGCTCTTTTATTTTCATCAATATCTTACCTTTCTTCGTGAAATCTTGAACGGGTAGTTAGCTGGTTGTATCATCTTTTGCCTAAGCGTATATACCCAAGCGGTTCCTTTTTAAACAAGGGTAACCGCCCACCGCCTAAATTATAGCGGTAAAAAGTTACCTTTACAAGGAAGATAGCCTATTATATAGGATAAAATTCCTCTATGCTCTGTAAGGCCCCGGTTTTTGCGGCCCTGGCTGGTTAGCCCTCTACCGGCCGGCTAAAGGTAAAAAGTCAACAAAGAGGTCGAGAAATATTGCACAATCTATTTTTATTGGGTATTATTGATGTAAGAGGAAGCTGTATGGTGAAAGAAGGTGCAAACTTGAAAACGCAAAAAATACCAGAGGCGACGATTACCCGCTTATCGGTGTATTCGCGCTTCCTATCCGTCGTGGAGGCTTCAGGTATCAACAGCATTTCTTCAGGGGAAATTGCTGAAGGCACGGGGGGAACACCGGCTCAGGTCAGGAAGGACCTGGCTTATTTTGGCGACTTTGGGACCCGGGGCGTCGGCTACAATGTGCCCAGCCTCAATGAGGCCATTAAAGAAATCCTGGGGGTAGACAAGCCCTGGCGGATGGTGCTGGTGGGAGCGGGTAACCTGGGCTCGGCCCTGGCCCATTATTCAGGCTTTCGCAACCGGGGCTTTGAGATTATGGCGGCCTTTGATAATGATATCCGCAAAGTCGGGATGACTCTGTCCGGTCTCCCTATTTTACCCATCGGTGACATGGCGGCCTACATTGCCGAGCATGACATTCAAATTGCGATTATTACGGTCCCCGGGCCGGCTGCGCAAGATATTGGCGATGAATTAGCGGATACAGGCATATCCGGTATTTTGAACTTTTCGCCGACCACCCTCAGCATGCCTGACCGGGTGTCGGTGCGCAATATTGACCTGACCGTCAACCTGGAAGTCTTAAGTTTTATTATTACCAATCGGGACTTCTTGGCCGGTGGCGATTTAGTCGAATGAGCGCCCTGGTCCTGGTGTCCACGTCAGCCCAAAGGCGGGCCCTCCTTGCGCAATTGGGCTTGTCTTTTACGGTGGCAGCGCCTAAACTGGAAGAAGAAACCCTCAAGGCTGAGTGGGGCCTGGATGAGGCCCTGGCGGACCTGGCCCTGCGGAAGGCCCAGACGGTCCGGGTAGACTATCCTGACGCCCTCCTCCTTGGCTGTGATACGATGGTGGTGGCCGATGGGCAGCCCCTCGGTAAGTCGGCCGATTTGCCGGCTGCCCGGCAGATGCTGCAGGCCCTTTCCGGCCGGGTCCACCAGGTCAAGAGTGGCCTGGCCCTCCTTTTACCGGATGGTCGGTCTTTTCAAGAGACCGTCACCACCCAGGTCCAGATGAAAAATTTAACGGAAGGCCTTATTGAGGCCTATTTGGCGACCCATGAAAGCAAAAACCGGGCTGGCAGCTATGCCATCCAGGGGCGGGGGGTTGCCTTAACAGCAGGTATCCAGGGGTCTTATACGAATGTCGTCGGCATGCCCCTGGAAGTGCTCTGCCAGTGGCTGGCTGAAATTGGAGAGGAGCCGTTCGGTTATGAGTGATGAACGTTTAGGCGTCAAGTCTTTACCGCCGGAGCTGCGGCCCCGGGAGCGGCTGCAGCGGTATGGGGCCCGGGCCCTATCGGATGCGGAGCTCCTGGCTATTCTCCTGGGCAGTGGGACGACCAAGCACAATGTCATCGACCTGGCCCAGCTGATCCTGCAGCATGCCGGCGGCCTGGGCCAGCTCACCCAGCTCAGCTATGAACAAATCACCCAGCTGGATGGGATTGGCCCCAGCCGGGCCTGTACCGTCTTGAGCCTTAGTGAACTGGCCCGGAGGCTGAGCCTTTTACAGGCCGGGGGTCTGGTCGAAAAAATTGGCGGCAGTGCAGATGCCGGCCGCTACTTTAATGACCTGGCCTCCAGGCGGGGGCAGGAATGCTTTATGGTCCTCTACCTGGACAGCAAGCACCGGGTCTTGGAGAAGAAGGTGGTCTCGGTCGGGACCCTAAATGAGGCCCCGGTCCATCCTCGTGATGTTTTTCACTATGCAGTCCACCACAACGCCTGCTGCATCATCTGTGGTCACAACCACCCGAGCAATGACCTCACACCCAGCCGGGCTGATGACCGGTTAACGGAACGGCTACAGGCTGCAGCGGACTTGCTGGGCATTGATTTATTAGATCATATTATTGTGGGCCATGAAGGGTTGGCCTATTATTCTTATCGGGAACACGGACGGATTATTCAATAAAAGTGAGGAGGGGGACCATGGCACGGATTACTGTCGTAGAAGATGAAACCGCTATTCGTGAACTCATTCGCCTGAACCTGGAACTGGCCGGCTATGAGGTCCAAGAAGCCAAAGATGGGCTGGAGGCCCTGAATCTAATCCGCAATGACAGGCCGGACCTCGTCTTGTTAGATATTATGATGCCGAAAATGGACGGCTACACCCTCTTGGAAGAACTGAAAAAAGACCAGGTGGCGGTGATTTGCCTCACAGCCAAGGATTCGGTCCAGGACAAGGTCAAGGGCCTTGAAATGGGGGCTGATGACTATATCACCAAGCCCTTTGACAGCATGGAACTCCTGGCCCGGGTCAAGGCGGTCCTCCGACGGACCGGGACCGAAGATGACCAGCTGGTGGCTAAGTCCGTCAGCTACCGGGATATCATCCTGGACCCTGAGCAACATCGGGTATCCAAGAATGGGGAAGAGGTCCCCCTGACTTTAAAGGAGTTTGAGCTCCTGGCCTATCTCATTGAACACAAGGGGAATGTCTTAACCCGGGAGCAACTCCTGAGCCAAATTTGGGGCTATGACTATGAAGGCAATACCCGGACGGTAGACATGCACGTCCAGCGGCTCCGGACCAAGCTCGACCTGGATACCATCAAGACGGTCTATAAAGTCGGCTACAGACTGGAGGAATAATGCGCTTTTCAGTCAAACTGGTGCTTATATGCGAGGGCATTTTTATTGCCCTGACTATCCTCATTGCAGCGACCATTGGGACCATGGCCTATGAAGAAACCCGTCAAGGGGTCATTGAAGGCTATATCTATGAGGCCGGGAATATCCTGAATAATATCAACCTCTACCTGTCTGAGCAAAAGCCGGTGGTGGATGTCGCTGCCAGTGTTGTGGATATCTTCAGCAAGGACGGTCTGGCCATTGAAGTCTATGATAAGGACCTCAACCGCTTGGCCGGGAATACGGATGGGCTCCAAAAAATGCACCGGCCCGAATTATCTGCTGCTCTCACCAATAGCGGGCGGCAGACCTTTGTATCCCGCCATGACGACCAAGGCCGCTACCTGGCTTTTTTTACGCAAAAATTAGACCGGGGCGATGACAGTTTGCTGGTGGCCATTGTTAAAGATATCTCCGACCTGGATGCCCAGCGGCGGGCCACCTATCTCGTCGCTGCCCAGGCCCTGGTGGTGGGCTGTATTATTGTCGCCATCCTTATCTGGCTGGTGACCAGTTACCTGACCCGGCCCATCCGGAACCTAAACCGGGCCTCCCGGCGGATTGCCCTGGGCGACTACCGGGAGCGGGTACCGGTGACCACCCAAGATGAATTCGGTGAACTGGCCCAGAGCTTTAATATGATGGCGGCCGCCGTCGAGGATAATATCGCCGAGCTGGAAGAGCGGAATGAAGCCCAAACTCGGATGATGGACAACCTGACCCATGAGCTCCGGACCCCTCTGACCTCTATTATCGGCTATGCAGACCTCCTCCAGCGGATGCCCTATGATGAAGCGACCCTGGCCAAGGGCCTCGGCTATATTTACAGCGAAGGCCAGCGGATGCTCAACTTAAATAAAACCCTAGTTGATTTGACCTATACCCGGCATGAACCCATCGACTTTGAACGGGCCGACTGGTTGCCGGTGGCCAAGGATGTCTGCGGGCTCATTAATCTCCGGGCCAAGGAAAAGGGGGTTGCGGTCTTTGTCTGCGAAGAATCCCTTGAACTGGATATGGCGCCGGACCTGATGCGGAGCCTTCTGACCAACCTCCTGGACAACGCTCTGAAGGCCACCCCTGCCGGCGGCCGGATCAGCCTCTATGCCAGGGAAGAAGCCGGTTGGGTTCATATCGTCGTGGCCGATACCGGTAAGGGGATGACCGCTGACCAGCTCAGCAAGATTACAGAACCCTTCTACCAGGTGGAAAGGTCCCGGAACCGGGGGGATGATCCCTTTGCCGGCCTGGGCCTAGGCCTGGCCATTGTGAAGCAAATTGTCGATAAACACCAAGGGCATATCAACTTTTCCAGTATACCCGGGCAGGGCACCGAGGCCTGCGTGGTCCTGCCACAAGTCCAGGCAGCTGGGGAAGGGGCCGGCGAATCCTCTGAACCGGCCGGCTGAAAAGACACTTGTGCCCCATAAAGAGATAAATAATGGTAATAAGAGGGTAAATGCAGAAAAATGTACTGCAAAATTGTCGAAAGAGTGCTATTATTAAACCAGTCTATAAAGTTTTTTATAAGCTTATAAATTGGAGGAGGGAGTGCGAATGAAAAATATTAAATCCGTATTAGTCGCCAACCGCGGCGAAATAGCGATTCGCGTTTTCCGAGCTTGTAAGGAGCTTGGCATTCGGTCGATTGCCATTTACTCTGAAGAAGATAAAAATTCACTTTATCGTACCCTGGCAGATGAGTCCTATCAAATTGGTAAGGGCAAGCTGCCGGTAGATGCTTACTTGGATATTGCAGAAATCATCGCCCTGGCTAAGGCCAAGGGGGTTGATGCCATCCATCCGGGTTATGGCTTTTTAGCTGAAAATGCCGAGTTCGCCGAATACTGCGAACGGTCCGGGATTATCTTTATCGGGCCGACCCATGAGATGCTCAATGCCCTCGGGGATAAGATTCAATCTAAAATTGTTGCCAAGTCGGTGAATGTGCCCACTATTCCCGGTGTTGAAAAACCGGCCCTTAATCTGGAAGAAGCCCGGGAATACGCAGATGTTTGCGGATACCCGGTCATCTTAAAGGCAGCTGCCGGCGGCGGCGGCCGCGGGATGCGGGTGGTTTATAAAGAAGCCGACCTGGAAAATGAATACCTGAGCGCCTGTAACGAAGCCAAAAAAGCCTTCGGTATTGGCGATGTCTTCGTGGAAAAATTCATCGCTGAACCCAAGCACATCGAAGTCCAGGTCTTAGGGGACAACTATGGCAACCTGGTCCACCTTTATGAGCGGGACTGCTCCATCCAGCGGCGCCACCAGAAGGTCATCGAATTTGCCCCGTCCCTGGTCCTGACCGATGCTCAGCGCGAGGCCATCTGCCAAGATGCCCTGAAGATTGCCGGCGCGGTCAACTACCGTAATGCCGGGACGGTGGAGTTCTTAGTCGACCATACCGGTCAGCACTATTTCATTGAAATGAACCCCCGGATCCAGGTTGAACACTGCGTCACGGAAATCATTACCGGGGTCGATATCGTCCAAGCCCAAATCCGGGTGGCAGACGGCTACCGGTTGGATTCTGAAGAAGTCGGCATCCCCAACCAGGAAAGCATCCAGGTTCGGGGCCACGCCATCCAGTGCCGGGTGACCACAGAAGACCCCATCAACCACTTTGCCCCGGACACCGGGACCATCAGCGTCTACCGGTCCAGCTCCGGTAACGGGATCCGCCTGGACAGCGGGAACGCTTATGCAGGGGCCTATATCAGCCCCTTCTACGATAGCCTCCTGGTTAAGGTCATTGCCTACAGCAATACCTTTGGCAGTACCATCGACAAGGCCATCCGGTGTTTGCGGGAAATGAAGATTAAGGGCGTTAAAACCAATATCGCCTTCTTGATCAACGTCTTAAATACAGAAGAATTTAGAAAAGGCCAGTGTGATACGGGCTTTATCGCTCGGACGCCGGAACTCTTTGATATCAGAAAGAGCAACGACAAGGAATTAAAAGTCCTGACCTATCTGGCCAATAAGGTGGTCAACGAAACCAAGGGGAGCAAGCCTTCCTTTGATGTACCGGTTGTACCCAAGTTCGAAAAACCGGAAAACCCCCTGTACGGGACCAAGCAGCTCTTAGATGAAAAAGGGCCAGAAGGTTTGTGCAAGTGGGTCTTAGATCAAAAGAAACTCCTCATTACCGATACCACCATGCGGGATGCCCACCAGAGCCTGGTGGCCACCCGGATGCGGACGACGGATATGCTGAACATTGCCCCGGCCCTGTCTGTCCTGGGTAAGGACCTCTTCAGTCTGGAAATGTGGGGCGGGGCCACCTTTGACACCGCTTACCGCTTCTTAAAAGAAGATCCCTGGGACCGGTTGACCAAGCTCCGGGAAGCCATCCCGAATATCTTATTCCAAATGCTTTTCCGCGGGGCCAATGCCGTTGGCTACAAGAGCTACCCGGATAATGTTATCCGTCAGTTTGTCCAGGAATGTGCCAAGGGCGGCATCGATGTATTCCGGATTTTTGACTCCTTAAACTGGGTCGAAAGCATGAAGGTTTCCATTGACGAAGCCCTGAAAACCGACCGCCTGGTTGAAGGTTGCCTCTGCTACACCGGGGACATTATGGATAAGTCCCGGACAAAGTATGACCTGGACTACTTTGTCACCAAGGCCAAGGAATTAGAAGGCCTGGGCTGCCACATGATCGGCATTAAAGACATGAGTGCTCTCTTGAAGCCGCAAGCGGCCTTTGAACTGGTCACCGCCTTAAAAGAAAACGTTAAAATTCCTGTTCACCTCCACACCCACGATACCACCGGTAACGGGGTAGCGAGCCTCCTGATGGCCGCCCAGGCCGGGGTGGATATTGTCGACTGCGCCTTTAACGCCATGGCGGGCCTTACCAGCCAACCGGCCCTCAACTCCCTGGCTGCAGCCCTCATCAATACCGAACGGGACACCGGCTTAGATACGGATGACATGCAAAAAATCTCCGACTACTGGCAGGATGTCCGCCCGGTATATGCCCAGTTTGAATCCGGTTTAAAGGCCGGGTCCGCTGAAATTTACAAGTATGAAATCCCCGGCGGCCAATACTCCAACTTAAAAGCCCAGGTCGAAAGCTTCGGTCTCGGCCACCAGTTGGAAGAAGTGAAGGACATGTATGCGGAAGTCAACCAGATGCTGGGTGATATCGTCAAGGTAACGCCTTCATCCAAAGCCGTTGGCGACATGGCCATCTTCATGGTCCAAAATGGCCTGGATGCGGAAAATATCTATGAAAAAGGGAAAAACCTGGACTTCCCGGATTCCATTGTTTCTTACTTTGAAGGGATGATGGGGCAGCCGGAAGGGGGCTTCCCGCCGAAACTGCAAAAGATTGTCTTAAAAGACCGGGAACCGATTACCTGCCGGCCCGGTGAGCTCCTAGAGCCGGAAGACTTTGAAGCAGATAAGGCCCATATTAAGGAAGAACTGGGCATTGAGGCAGACATGCGTCAAGCCGTCAGCTATGCCCTTTATCCTAAAGTGTATGAAGACTACTGGAAGAGCCTGGAAAAGGATGGGGACCTCTCCTATGTATCCAGCGATATCTTCTTCCATGGCCTGGTAGAAGGCGAGAGTGGGGACGTGGCCCTTGAAGAAGGGAAGGTCCTGGCTGTCAAGCTCATTGAGGTGAAAGACCCGGATGAAGAAGGGAACTCCCATGTGACCTTTGAGGTCAACGGGGCCCGCCGGGTGGTTAGCGTCCTCAATGAAGTGGCCACCAAGAGCCTGGAAATTGTCCGCAAACCAATTGCCGACCAGGATAACCCCTCCCATGTCGGCGCTAATATCCCCGGGACAGTCATTAAGATTAATGTCAAAGAAGGGGACGAAATCAAGGAAAACCAGCCGCTGATGGTTTTGGAAGCCATGAAAATGGAAACGAATGTCTTGGCACCGCGCGACGGGGTCATCCATCGGATCTTTGTTCAGGAAGGCAACCAAGTTGAGGCAGGGGAACTCATTGCCGAGCTGGAAGATTAAGCAAATAAAAGACGTCGGATGGCAATCCGGCGTCTTTTTTATTATAGATGACTTATCAAGTGATGTTGCCTGTGGTAAAATAGATACAATATGGGTAATATTAGGCAAAGGAGGTCTGCAAATGCCTAAGCGAGACTATGGAAAATATGTGTTTTATTTTGGCATGGCCCTGTGGCTCCTGGCAGCTGTCTTAAAGCTGGTTGACCAGAGCACCCTCCTGGGCTTAGCCGGCCTGCTGGTCTTATTTGTAGCGGTCCGCAACAGCTGGGGCCTTTATGTTTATGCTTCAACAGGCCAGCCTCGAGCCAAACTCCAGGGTCTCTTTGACCAAATGGACGAGCGGCGCGGACTGATCTTTTATGCAGTATTTTTTGTAGGTCTGCTTTGGCTGGCCGGGGGCCTGATGGCCTTTTACGGCCTCATTCTGGCCTAGTCATATAGAGAAAAGGAGGTAGGCGGATGCGAAAGGTGTGGCAACTCGTAGGCAAATCGGATCAAGCGGCGGCGACCTATGCCCAAAAGGCTGGCGTTTCTCCAACCTTAGCCCGCCTGCTTCTCAATAGGGATATTCCGGCGGACCAGGCCCAGGACTTCTTAGAGGCGGACTATGCCGGCATCTCTGACCCTTCAGCCTTGTATAACCTGGATGTCGCAGTAGAGCGGATCATCCAGGCCATGGAAGATAGCCGGCCAATCGTGGTTTACGGGGATTACGATGTCGACGGGATGAGCGCCGCCACCCTCCTGTCGGATGCCCTCAGGACCCTTGGTGCCCGGGTATCCGTTTATATTCCCTCCCGCCTGGAAGAGGGCTATGGCATTCACACCGCGGCCTTAAGTGACCTCAAGGCCGATAACCCCCTGCTGATTACAGTGGATACGGGGATTGCCGCTGCAGAAGTCCTGAACCCCTTTATCCAAGAGGGGCTGGACGTCGTTGTGACAGACCACCACGTCCCGCCGGCAGACCTGCCGGACTGTCCGGTGGTGAATCCCAAGCTTCACCCGGAAACGACCCCCTTTGGCCACTTGTGCGGGGCCGGGGTGGCCTTTATGCTGGTGCGGGGCGTCTACCGGGCCCTGGGTCGGTCGGCGGCAGAGCTGGCGCCTTATGTGGCCCTGGCTGCCCTGGCAACGGTGGCGGACATTGTCCCTCTGGTAGGGGACAACCGCCGGATTGTGAAGGCCGGCTTGGCCGTTTTGAATAAAAACCCTCAACCAGGGATTGCGGCCCTTATGACCGAGGCCAACCTGGCCCCTGGTAAGTTACGGGCAGAGCATATTGCCTTTCAACTGGCCCCCCGGCTCAACGCCGCCGGCCGCTTGGACCAAACCAGCCTGGCCCTGGACTTACTGACGGCGAAAGACCAGGTCAGCGCCCAGCAAGCGGCAGCGGCCTTAAACCAACTGAATATCGAACGGAAAAGTATGGAAGAGGAGGCCTTCCAAGAGGCTGTGGCCCAAGTGACCGAGACCCGGCCCAAGGCCGTCCTGGTGGTTGGCGACAGCTGGCACCCGGGCATTATAGGGATTGTCGCCTCCCGGCTTATGGAGCGGTATGCGGTACCGGCCCTGGTCCTGACCGCCAAGGTCAGTGACCCCGGCGTCCTGACCGGGTCCGGTCGGGCCCCGGAAGGCTTTAACCTCTATGACCACTTGCAGGCCACGGCCGACGAATTGGTCCAGTATGGCGGCCATGCCAAGGCAGCCGGGTTGAGCCTTTTACGGGAAAAATTACCGGCCTTCCGGGCCGCCTTCATCAGAGAATGTGAGGAGAGCGCTGACCAGTGGTATGGTAAGGACCCCCTGAAAGTGGATGGTCTACTCAAACCGGCTGATATTGATGAGGACCTCTGGGCAGACCTGGACCGGCTGGAACCGACCGGTTGCGGTAACCCCATGCCCACCTTTGCCCTTATGGCTGCGCCCTCCCTCAAGGCTCGGGCCTGTGGCAAGGACGATGCTCACCTACAGATTTCTGTCCTGGCCCCCCAAGGGGACATCCGGGGTATTGCCTTTAGACGGGGCAAGGACCTCCAGCAAACGACCAGGGGCCCTCAAGATATCCTCTTTACCGTCAATAAGTCTACCTTCCGCGGACAGGACCGGCTGGAAATGATGGTCAAGGATATCCGCCCGGCCTATATGGCCGATGGCCCCCTTGATGACCAGCTGTACCTCTACGGCAAGGACCAGCTCCAAGAAAGGCCCTATGCCGATATCGGTGAAGCGGATACCTTTTATACCAAGGTGGCCGGGGTTAGCTTTGAGCGGCGGCAGAGCCTTTTAGCTAAGATTCAGGCGCCCACCCCGGTGGACCTGGTGGCCGAACCGGATAACCCCCATGACCCCAATGCCCTGGCTGTGGTTACCGAGTGGGGGAAGATTGGCTACCTAAACCGGGACCTGGCCGCTGCCCTGGCCCCCCTGATCCAAGCTGGCCGGCGGTATGAGGCCCTCCTGACGACCATTACCGGGTCAGGGGATACCCTCCGTGGCGCTAACCTTAAGATTAGCCGGGTCAAACAGATGGAAGGCCGGCAGCCGGCCCGCCAAGTTGACCGGCCCCAGGGCCTGGCCCCAGCGGCTATCGCTGACCGCCTCCTCAAGGGGGGCCAGCTCCATGCCAAGCAGGCAGAGGCCCTAGAGGCCCTGGCCGCAGGCAAGGATGTGGCCCTCATCATGGGGACGGGCCGCGGCAAGTCCCTGGTCTACCAGGTCCAGGCTGCGGCCAAGGCCCTGAATGACGGGCAAATGACGGTGGTCTTTTTCCCCTTAAAGGCCCTGCTCAAGGACCAGTTCCGCTACCTCCAGCCGGCCATGGCGGCCTTGGGCTTGGCTGTTTATGAGGCCTATGGCGACCTTTCCGGCCGCCGGCGGGTCGACCTTTTTGGGGCCCTGGCCGATGGCCGGGCGGACATTGTCCTGGCAACGCCGGAATTTTTCTTTGGCAATGAGACCGTCTTCCGGCATGGCGGAAAAACAATCGGTTTCTGGGTTCTGGACGAAGCCCACCACCTGGCTGACCGCCGGGCCGGCTACCGCCAGCTCAGAGAGGCCCTACCCCAGCTGGGCGGCCAATGTCTGGCCATGACAGCCACTATGTCCGACCATGCGGCAGAAGCCTGCCAAGCGGCCCGGTCCGGTATCACCTTTATAGCCGATGCCAGTAAACGGGAAAACTTACAGGTCATAGACAAGCGGGGTCTGGAAAAGAAAAACCAATACCTCTTCCGCCTAGCCTTATCTGGGGAAAAGACCATCTGCTATGTCAATAGCCGGAAACAGGCCTTAGATATCGCTAAAAAACTCCGCTTTTACCTGCCCTACCAACTGCGACAAACCGTGGGCTATTACCACGGGGGCCTCAATAAAAAGGCTCGGGCTTGGCTTCAGGAGGCCTTCCAAAGGGGCCAGATCCGTCTTTTGATTGCGACCACCGCCTTTGGTGAAGGCATCCACCTACCGGATGTTCGCCATGTAGTGGTCTACCACCTTTGTTTTTCAGAGGAGGCCTTTAACCAGCTGGCCGGGCGGGCCGGCAGAGATGGGGCCCCGGCCTATGTCCACCTGCTTTATGGCGAGCGGGACCAGGCCTTAAATGAATTGATTCTATCCCGGGCCTGCCCGGACCGGCAGGTCCTGGGCCGGCTTTACCAACTGATCCGCCGGCGGTTAAAAGAGGGGCCGGACCCCCTCCGCAAGGACCTTTTGGCAGGCCTGGGCGGCGAAAAAATCCCCTATGAGACCCTCCGTCTGGCCAAACGCATCTTTACGGAACTGGGCTTTCTCAACCGGCGGGAGGCAGATGGCCGTTATGCCCTGGTTACCAATGCCGGTAAGAAGGCCCTGGACCAATCGCCAACCTATCAGGAAATTGCCCATGAACGGGCTGATTATACCCAGTACTTAGACCTTGCCTTTCACCGTGATGCGGCTGTCATCACCGCCCAGGTGCAGGCACCGATTCTACCGCATCCAGCCTATTTTGAAGGAGGTGGTCCTGATGACTGAATCCGTACGATTTAAGGACTTAGTAGATGCTGTTTATAAAACCAACCCGGATGCAGACTTTGCTTTCTTACAAGATGCCTACTGGTTTGCCGAAGAATTTCATCAGGGACAATACCGGAAATCCGGTGAACCTTATATTACGCACCCACTTCACGTGGCTATCCTGCTTGCTGAACTGGGGCTAGATGACCGCGCCATTGCGGCCGGTTTGCTGCATGATGTGGTGGAAGATACCGGCTGTACCACCCGGGGGCTGATCGACCATTTCGGTGAAGACGTGGCCTTCTTAGTTGAGGGGGTCACCAAACTGGACCAGCTCTCCTGTGTATCCAGAGAGGAACGCCAGTTGGAAAGTTACCGGAAAATGTTCGTGGCCATGGCCCAGGATATCCGGGTGATCATCATAAAGCTGGCTGACCGGTTACATAATATGCGGACCATGGACTTCCAGGCCCCTGAAAAGCAGGCCCGGATTGCCCGGGAAACCCTGGAAATTTATGCCCCCATTGCAGACCGCCTAGGGATTATCACCCTGAAGTGGGAACTGGAAGACCTCTCCCTGCGCTATCTGGAGCCGGAGGTCTACTACGACTTAGTGGACCGGATTTCCATGAAGCGGGAAGAGCGGGAAGAGTATATCGATGAAGTCATTGATGACATTTCCGATGAACTGAAAAAAAGGGACCTCTACTTTGAAATTGCCGGGCGGCCCAAACACTTTTACAGCATTTACCGGAAAATGAAAAAGAAACACAAGGACCTGGATGAAATTTATGACCTCATTGCCATCCGGGTTCTGGTCAATACCGTCCAGGATTGCTATGTGGTTTTAGGGGTGGTCCATTCCCTATGGAAGCCGGTCCCCCTCCGTTTTAAGGACTACATTGCCATGCCCAAGCCCAACATGTACCAGTCCCTGCATACCACTGTTATTGGCCCCCGGGGTGAGCGGTTTGAAATCCAAATCCGCACCTTTGAAATGCACCAGGTGGCTGAATACGGGGTTGCTGCCCACTGGCTTTACAAGCAAAGCGGAGGCAGCGAAAAGACCAATGACGTTAACCAGCTGGACTGGATTAAGCACCTAAAAGAGCTCCAAGACGATGCCGATGACAGCAAGGAAATGCTGGAAAACATCAAGCTCCAGCTCTTCTCCGATGCCGTCTTCGTCTTCTCCCCCCAGGGGGAGGTCTATGAGCTCCCCCAAGGGTCCACCCCTATCGACTTTGCCTACCGGGTCCATACGGAAATCGGGAACCAGTGCGTAGGCGCCAAGGTCAATAACCGGATAGTTCCCTTCGACTATCAGCTGAAAAACGGCGACAGCGTAGAAATTCTCCGGTCCAAGAACAGCAAGGGACCCAGCCGAAACTGGCTCAACATTGTCAAAAGCCCCCAAGCCAAAAATAAAATCCGCCAATGGCTCAAAAAGAATAAGCGGGAAGAAAATATCGAGCGGGGCGAGGACCTCTATAAAAAGGCCCTTAAGTACCTGGATTTGGACGAGAATATTTTCGGCAAGGAAGAAAATATCAACCGGATATCCGGGAAGATGGGCTACAATACCGCTGATGATGTCTTCTGCGCCCTGGGCATTGGTGGCTTATCCACCAACCAGGTCATTAACCGGCTGCGGGAAGAATTTAAAGATGAATTAAAATCCCAGCGCGAAGAGGCGCCGGCTCAGGAAACCGAATTAAAGACGACCTCCAGCTCAACGCCCAAGACCCACATTGAAGAATCCGGTAAGAGCTTCGGTGGCGTGGCCATTTCCGGTACCGCTGATGTGAGCGTCCGTTTTGCCAACTGCTGCAAGCCCGTCCCCGGTGACCCGATTGTGGGCTACATCACCCGCGGCCATGGGGTCACCGTCCACCACGCCGACTGTGCCAATATCTTGAAGCTGCCTGAGAAAGAGCGGGACCGGCTGACCGAGGTCAAATGGCAGGGTTACGAGGACTCTCTCTTCAAGGTGGAACTCTCGGTCGAAGCCTTTGACCGGCCCAAGATTACCCCGGAAGTCATGGCCCTGATCAATGACGCAGATGTCCATATCCTGTCCATCACCTCCCGGGTTCACAACTATATGGCCGTCATGGATATTACCCTGGAGGTTGGGGATATCCATGAGCTCCAGGTGGTTATGGATAAGATAACTAGCATTCCTGATGTTTTTCAAGTTCGGCGGCAGTTTTCCCGGAAGGAGTCTTAATATGCGTGCCCTTGTTCAGCGGGTGAGCCAGGCTAAGGTTGAGGTAGAAGACCAAACCATTGGCCAGATTGCTGACGGCCTCCTGGTCTTTGTCGGCGTCACCCATGAAGATGATCCGGCCAAATGCCGGTGGCTGGCCGATAAGGTGGCCAACCTACGGATTTTTGAAGATGAGGCCGGCAAAATGAACCGGTCGGTCTTAGACCAGGGCGGGGCTATTTTAGCCGTCTCTCAATTTACCCTCTACGGGGACACCCGGCGGGGCCGGCGGCCTTCTTTTACAGAGGCAGCGCCCCCTGAGGCGGCCAATGCCCTCTACGAGCTTTTTTGTGACCAGCTCCGGGAGACCGGCCTGACCGTTGAAACCGGCCAATTTCAGGCAGACATGGCTGTCAGCCTGACCAATAACGGCCCGGTCACCCTACTTATAGAAACGCCCCAGCTTAGAAATAAAGGAGAGGACTTATGAGAGTTGAACCCTTAGTTGTTGGGCCCATTGAGGCCAATTGCTACCTGGTCTATGCGGAAGACAGTAAAGAAGCCGCCATTATTGACCCGGGTGCAGATGGCCGGCGGATTATTGCGGAAATCGACAGACTGGGCCTTAGCCCTAAAATGGTGATCAATACCCATGGCCACTATGACCATGTGGGTGCCAATGATGACGTTGCCGGTCACTTTGACATCCCCGTCTATATTTACCGGGACGATGCCGGCATGCTGGGCAGCCAACAAGACTTTTTCGGCATGCAGGTCCATACCCGGGCCGCTGACCGGGAAATGACTGATGGGGACAAGATTCCCTTGGCCGGCCAGGAAATAACCGTCATCCATACCCCGGGCCATACCCGGGGCGGCTGTGTCCTTTACCTGGAAAAGGAAGGGATTGCCTTTACCGGGGACACCGTCTTTAAAGGCACCGTCGGCCGGACCGACCTGGATGGCGGCAGCTTTGAAGAAATCGTCGCCTCTGTCCAAAAGCGGTTGGCTGACCTGCCCGATGATACGGTCCTTTATCCCGGTCACGGGCCAAAGACCACCCTGGCCTTTGAGCGGCAGCATAATCCTTACTTCCGCTGGGAGGCTTGACCCGTTGACAAAAATAGCTTAAATGACTACAATTTAATGTAGTTTAGCGGAAATGTTTAAGAACGCCTCTGCCCCGTGGACGAGGCGTTTTTTATTGTAATACCTACTTGGAGGGGATCTTTTTGCTGACCACCAGGCCTCGCGGCATTAATGATATACTGCCCGGCGATGTGGAGGGCTGGCAAGCCTTGGAAGCCCACATTCGTCACTTGTTCTCCCTGTACCACTATGAAGAAATACGCACCCCGATTTTTGAACATACCGAGCTCTTTTTGCGCAGTGTCGGGGAGACCAGCGATATTGTCGAAAAAGAAATGTACTCCTTTGAAGATAAGGGGCTCAGGCACATTACCCTCAGGCCGGAAGGGACGGCCGGAGTGGTCCGGGCTTATATTGAAAATAAGCTCTTCGCCGGCCCGGCCCCCCAAAAGCTTTACTACATTGGGCCTATGTTTCGCTATGACCAGCCCCAGGCCGGTCGGTACCGCCAATTCCACCAGTTCGGCTGTGAGGTCTTAGGCAGCGATGCCCCGGTTGTTGATGCTGAGGTCATCACCTTTGCCGTGGACCTCTTCAGCCGCCTTGGGCTGCAAGACTTGAAGGTATCCTTAAATACGGTGGGCTGTCCGGACTGTCGGCCGGCCTATGAAAAGGCCCTGGTGGATTATTTTGCCGGGCATGAAGAAGACCTCTGTGATACCTGTAAAGACCGGCTCCACCGGAATCCGCTGCGGATTTTAGACTGCAAGGAAGAGGGCTGCAAGGCCCTGGCCGCCCAGGCACCGACCACCCTGGACTATGCCTGCGACCACTGTAAGGACCACTTTGCAGCGGTGCGGGGCTACCTTGATGAAGTGGGCATTGCCTATGAGTTGGATTCCACCCTGGTGCGGGGCCTGGACTACTATACCCAAACGGCTTTTGAAGTCATCATGACCCAAAAAAGCGGGGCTCAAAATGCCATCTGCGGTGGCGGTCGCTACAATAAGCTGGTCTATAATTGTGGCGGTCAGGATACCCCGGGGGTTGGCTTTGCTGCCGGGATGGAGCGGCTGCTCCTGATCCTGGAAAGCCAGGGCCTAGCCATTGGCCAGCGGCGGACGCCGGCAGTCTACCTGGCCCCCATGGATGCCGAGGCTTCGAAAATGGCCTTTGCCCTGGCCAAGGCACTTCGGGCTAAGGACATCGCTGTCGAAATGGATAGCATGGGCAAGAGCCTTAAGGCACAAATGAAGAATGCCGACCGTCTGCAGGTGGCCTATACCGTCCTCATTGGCGAAAATGAGCGGCTGGGCGGCTTTGCAACTGTGCGGCAGATGGCTACCGGTGAACAAACAGAAATCGATTTAGATAAACTCGTCACTTACTTGGAAAAGGGGATCAAGCATGTTGCCACTAAAAAAAACACATGAATGTGCAGCCTTAACAGAGGGACACATTGGAGAAGAAGTTATTTTAACCGGCTGGGTACAAAAACGCCGGGACCATGGTGGGGTTATTTTTATTGACTTCCGCGACCGGAGCGGGATTGTTCAGGTGACGGCTAACCCGGAAATCTGCTCAGCAGAAACCTTTGCCCTGGCTGAAGAAATCCGGAGCGAATTTGTCCTCGGCGTTCGCGGGACCGTCAAAAAACGCCCGGAAGGCATGGAAAACGACCACCTGTCTACCGGGACCATCGATGTCGTGGCCAGTGAAATCGTTATTTATAACCGGTCTAAAACACCACCTTTTTACCTGACTGACGATGTGGATGTTGACGAAAATAAGCGGCTCAAATTCCGCTACCTGGATCTCCGCCGGCCGGAAATGCGCGACAACCTGCGGATGCGCCATGTGGCCATGACCGCTATGCGGCGCAGCCTGGATGACCAGGGCTTCTGGGAAATTGATACCCCCATCCTGATGAAGAGTACCCCTGAAGGGGCCCGGGACTTCTTGGTCCCCAGCCGGGTTAACCCCGGGAAGTTCTATGCCCTGCCCCAGTCGCCCCAGCAGTACAAGCAGCTCCTGATGGTTTCCGGGGTGGAAAAATACTACCAGGTGGCCCGCTGCTTCCGGGATGAAGACCTCCGGGCTGACCGTCAGCCGGAATTCACCCAGCTGGATCTGGAAATGTCCTTCGTTGATGAAGAGGACGTCATCGCCACCACTGAAGCCCTGATTAAGGATGTCTTTAAAGCGACTTTAGACCAAGACGTGCCGACCCCCTTCCCCCAAATGACCTGGCAGGAAGCCATGGACCGGTTTGGCAGTGATAAGCCGGATACCCGGTTTGGCTACGAACTGGTTGATCTTTCTGACCTGGTCAAGGACTGCGGTTTTAAGGTCTTCAGCGGGGCCGTTGCCTCCGGTGGGGTGGTCAAGGCCATCAATGCCAAGGGCTGTGCAGACCTCAGCCGCCGGACCCTGGATGAACTGGGTAAATTTGTATCCATCTATGGGGCCAAGGGCCTGGCCTATATTGTCGTTGAAGAGGGGAACCTTAAGTCCCCCATTACCAAGTTCCTGGATGAAAGCCTCGTCCAAGCCATCCTCGACCGGATGGGGGCTGAAGTTGGTGATATTATCTTCTTCGGTGCCGACTCCTTCAAGGTGGTTTCCGATAGCCTGGGCCACCTGCGGTTAAAACTTGGTGAAATGCGGGGGCTGATTGATGAATCCGCCTTTAACTTCCTCTGGGTCCGGGAATTCCCCCTCCTCGAGTATGATGATGAAGAAGGCCGGTTCACCGCCGTCCACCACCCCTTTACAGCGCCAATCGCTGAAGACCTGGATACCTTTGCCGACGAACCGGGTAAAATTCGTTCTCGGGCCTATGACGTGGTCTTAAATGGGGTCGAACTCGGTGGGGGCAGTATCCGTATCCATGACCGGGCCCTCCAGGAGCGGGTTTTTGACCTGCTGGGTCTGGCCCCGGAAGTCTATGAAGACCAATTCAGCACCCTCCTGGAAGCCTTTGAATACGGGGCCCCGCCTCATGGGGGCTTGGCCATCGGCTTAGACCGGATGCTCATGCTCATCGGCGGCCGGAAAACCATCCGGGACGTTATCCCCTTCCCGAAAACCCAGAGCGCTGTGGACCTCATGGTAGACGCCCCCTCGGCTGTTGACCGCAAGCAATTACGGGACCTGCACCTAAAACTGGACGTGAAAGAAGAGGTCCAAGACAAGCAGTAGCCTTGAAAGGCGGTCTCGTCTATGCTAAAATATATTTAAATAAATTTCCTGCTACGTTTGTATGTACGTGGTCAGTTTTGTTCCAACACACTTTTATAGGGAGCCTGACCTCGGGCGGTGGATATGCGGCTTAATTGCTACATAGAAGGCGTCTGGGAGGCACCCACCTGCTTGAGCAGGTTCAAAACACTGCGTGCATACGGCGATGTGGGAAATATTTGTCTACAAACGATTGGATACCTGTCCAATCGTTTTTATTGTTAAGGGGGTAGTCATGAAAGTAAGCGGACGACTTCTTGGCGAATTATTCCTGGTTTTTCTGAAAATTGGTGCCTTTACCTTTGGTGGTGGCTATGCCATGCTGCCCATCATTTACGAGGATATCTGCGAAAGGCATAAGTGGATCGATGAAAAGGAAATGGACAAGATCATCCTGATTTCCCAATCCCTGCCCGGGGTCATGGCGGTCAACTGTGCGACCCAGGTGGGCTACCGGCTGCAGGGGATCCTAGGCGCCCTAATCTGCACCCTGGGGGTTATCTTACCTTCTTTATTAATCATTATGATTCTAGCCAATTTAATTATGAAATACCGCAATAATCCGCATGTGGCCAGCATGTTCTTTATGATTCGGGCCGCTGTTTCCGGCCTGGTCTTTGGCGCAGCCGTCAAAATGGGTAAGCAAAGCCTCAAGACGGTTTTTGGCTGGAGCCTGATTATCCTATCTGCCGTCTTTACCTACCTATCGTTGTTTAATCCCATCTTCCTTATCTTGGCTGGGGCCCTAGCCGGCTATATTTATACCCGGGCCGGAAGGGAGGCCGCATGATTTACTGGCAGCTATTTTCTATTTTTTTCATGATTGGTGTCTTTTGCTTTGGGGGTGGCTATGCCATTGTTCCCTTTATTCAGGACTCGGTCGTGGAGCGGGGCTGGATTACCATTGCTGAATTTGCGGATATTATTGCCGTATCTGAAAGCACCCCGGGGCCGATTTCCATCAATACGGCCACCTTTGTGGGCTATAAGCTGGCCGGGGTACCGGGGGCAGTGGTGGCGACCCTGTCCCTATGCCTACCGGCCTTTATCCTGGTCATGACGGTGGTCCGCCTCTTATATACCAAGCGGGGGGCCAGGTTTATGGACCGAATCTTAATTGGCATCCGGCCGGTGGTGGTCGGGATGATCTTCTTTGCGGCCTGGAGTGTTGGCCAGACGGCCTTTTTTACCAGGATTCCCGGCTTGCCCGTCTTTAGCAATGCCTTGGCTGTCGCAGTGGCTGTCCTGGCCGTGGTGGCCACGCTGAAGTACCACATCAGCCCAATCAAAATCATCGCCGGGTCAGCGGCGCTAGGCATCCTAATCAGCTTTTTATAATATTGACACCATCCGGACCTTGCGGTATGATAGCCATAATTTAGTGCGTTAAACCCGCAAAGGAGCGCAATATGTACGAATCAAAACTAGCTAATCCATCTCTAGACCGCCTTTTTCAGGCCATTTCCGTCCTGGAAAGCCAGGAAGAATACTATCGCTTTTTTGAAGATATTTGCACCATCTCTGAACTACATGCCATTGCCCAGCGGTTAGATGTGGCGGTCATGCTTTCCGGTGATGAAACCTACACCCGGATTGCCGAAACAACCGGGGCTAGTACAGCTACGATTAGCCGGGTCAAAAAATGTTTGAATTACGGTGCCAATGGCTATCGGATTGCCTTGGCCCGTCTGGACTTAACTGACGGCACGGAACCAGAATAGAAAGGGTAAACTATGTTTATTAGTACAAGAGGAAATAGTAAAGCGGTTCACGCATCTGAAGCCATTATGCGGGGGATGGTCCCTGAAGGCGGCCTCTACCTGCCGGAGCAGTTTCCAACCATTGCCCTGGCTGACTTTGAAAGCCACCTGGATGATAGCTACCAGGACCTGGCCAAGTGGATTCTGGGCCTCCTTTTAGATGACTTCACTGAAGAAGAGGTCGCGGCATGTGTTGAAGCCGCATACAATGAGGAAAACTTTGAACATCCGTCTGTGACCCCTCTGGTCAAACTGACGGAAGGCAGCTATGTTTTAGAATTGTGGCATGGGCCGACAGCCGCCTTTAAAGACCTGGCTCTCCAGATTATGCCCCACCTCTTGGTGACCGCTTTACGCAAGAATAACTGCCAAAAGGATGTGGTCATCCTGGTGGCCACCTCCGGGGATACCGGTAAGGCCGCTCTGGAAGGCTTCAAGAATGTTCCCGGCACCCAGGTGGTTGTCTTTTACCCTGACCAGGGCGTGAGCCCCATGCAGGAATTGCAAATGACAACAACCGAGGGTAATAATACCCATGTAGTGGCCGTTAAGGGCAATTTTGACGACTGCCAAAGTGCAGTGAAAGAGCTTTTCGCTGACCAGGACATGATCCAAAAGCTGGACCAGGCCGGCTACCAGTTTTCCTCAGCCAATTCCATTAACTGGGGCCGCTTATCGCCCCAGGTGGTCTATTATGTGGCCGCTTACCTGAACCTGGTCCGGCGCGAGCAGATTCAACTCGGCGACCCTGTTGATTTTTCTGTGCCCACAGGGAACTTTGGGAACATCCTGGCTGCCTACATGGCGAAAGAAATGGGCCTGCCCATTGGCCGTCTCATTTGCGCCTCTAATGAAAACAATGTCCTGACAGACTTCTTTAACACCGGGACCTATAACGCCAACCGTCCTTTCTACCGGACCATCAGCCCCTCTATGGACATCCTGATTTCCAGTAACCTGGAACGCTACCTCTACCTTAAAACCGGCGGCGATGGGGAGCAAATCAGCCAGTGGATGCAGGACTTGAAAGCCACTGGGACCTTTACCATTCCCCAGGCTCTGCAGGAAGCCATGGCCGAAGATATCCTCGCAGCCGATGCAGATGCTGAGACCGCTAAAGAGGTCATTGCCCGGGTCTTTGAGGACAGCCGCTACCTCCTGGACCCCCATACTGCAGTGGCCGTATCAGCTGCTGCCAAGGCTGACCACCTGGTGGTGGTCGATGCGACGGCCAACCCCTTTAAGTTCGTTCAAGCAGTCAGTGAAGCCCTGGCTCCGGATAAGGATGTTTCCGAGGCCAATGTTTTGGACCTGATGAAGGAATTATCTGAAGTGACCAATACCCCGGTCCACCGGGCCCTGGCCAAGCTCTCTCAAAGCGGAGAACGGCCCCACCCGGTTATAGAGATTGCAGAGATCCGCGATACCCTTATGGACCTGCTGCCCAAGGCCTAAGGGCCCTTGATAAATAATCCCATGATGAAAAGCCCCCAAGGGCCGGTGAAAATCCAGACCTTGGGGGCTTTTTGTATGGTATTAAAAGAATTGGATAGGGGAGGCCAAGTTCTGCAAGAGGGCTAGGACGCTCCAGGCTGCAGTGACACTGGACTTGGGGTTCTTGGGATCGACCTTCGAACTGATTTCGATGGTCGCCTTAGCCGAAGGGTTCTCGACGGTGACCCGGTGGGTATTGCCTGATTTTTCCGGGTCACTGACCAGGCGGACCCGGGTTTGGTCGGCACCACAGGTGACCAGGCCGGCGGCCACGCTGACATTGGTGTTCTTGGGAAAACCGGCGATGGCTGCCTTGGCATTGCCTTCAAAGGCGGTGACCTTTTCGTCTGTGGGCAGGTCCTTGCCGGCTAGGTAGGGGGCCCCGTTCAGGCTCTTGGGGGCCTTGGTACTTTGGACTTCAGTGGTCGCCCCGCCCATGAGGTAGAGGGTCCGCATGATGTCAAAGCCGCCAAGGGCCCCACTGGTGATATGGATCTTCTGCCCGCTGGCCTTGGCCATCTCGACCAGTTGGGCCAAGAGGGCTTCGTCAGCGAGAGACCCTACAGAGGTAATGACCAGGTCCTTGTGGGCTCTTAGAATCTCCTCCCCATAGGCCTTGACCGCACCAACGCCGGCGATTTCCACCACCAGGTCAGCGGGGCTCTGGATGAGAGCTTCAAAGCTGGGAAAGAGGGGGACGGTCTCCCCATCGACCTGGAGGGAGTCGCCCTCCAGCACCTGGTCGTAGATACCGACCAGCCGGTAGTCCGCCTTGAGGCGGTCTAAGAGGGCCGATACTAAAATCTTTCCCAAGGCACCATAACCAATCACTGCTAATTCTTTCATCTTTTTCCTCCCGGACTTATTCTTTAACTAGAAAACCTTCTTTTTCCAGCATAGCTTCCACTTCGTCCAAGGTCTTTTCATCATCAGCAGAGACGGTGTGGAAATGGTAGCCATCGGTGATATTCTTCAAGGGGGTGCTGACGCTGGTGTAGATGTTATTCATGAAGTTTTGCACGTCCTTGCGGGACTTTACATCCATCCTGGCATTGATTTTGCCATAAATGCGGTGTTCAACAAAGACATCCTCACAGCTGGCCCCCAGGTCCACGATGAGGTTGAGCTCATCTGTAATCTGGTCATCTCGGTGCCGGCACTTAAAGACCCGCTGGTGGCCGTTGGCCACTTCGATATAGTAGCCCCGGCTGGTGGCGATAACGGGCACCGCCTTGGCCCTTAGGAGGCCAATATCCTGGACGATGACCTGGCGCGAGACATCAAAGGCCTTGGCCAGCTCATCGCCGGGCAGGGGGGTGTCGGTCCCCTTTAACCGCTTTTCTAAGGCCGTCAGCCGGTCTTTTTTACTCAGGGTCATGGGATAACTCCTTCATGGATAGGTCCAGGACCGGGGCCGAGTGGGTCAGGGACCCACTGGAAATTAGGTCGGCGCCTAGGTCCTTGTACTGGTGGAGGTTGGCCAGGTTAATATTGCCGGAAAGCTCAACCAGAGCCCGGCCTTGGATTAGGCCCACCGCCTCCTTAATGGTGTCAGGGCCCATATTATCCAGCATGATGATATCGGCCCGGGCGTCAAGGGCCTCCTGGACCTGGTCCAGGCTCTCGACCTCTACTTCAATTTTGCGGACAAAGGAGGCATAGGCTCGGGCCTTGTCTATAGCGGCCTGGATGCTGCCCGCCGCCTCAAGGTGGTTATCCTTGAGGAGGACCCCATCTGTGAGGTTATAGCGGTGGTTGGCCCCACCGCCGACGGTAACCGCATACTTGGCAAAGAGGCGAAAGTTAGGGGTGGTTTTTCTGGTATCCACAATCTTGGTTTTTGACCCGGCCAGGATATCGGCCATCTTGCGGGTATAGCTGGCAATGCCGCTCATCCGTTGCAAGAAGTTCAGGGCCACCCGTTCACCGGTCAGGAGGGTGCGGATTTTCCCGTAAACGATGGCTATCACTTCGTCCGGTTGCACCCGGTCCCCGTCTGCCTTCTGGAAGGATACACGGCTTTCTGCATCCAGTAAGGTGAAGACCCTTTCAAAAACCGCCAGGCCGGCTAAGATGCCCTCCTCTTTGGCGAGGAGCTTGACCCGGCCCCGGGCCTGGGCATCAATGACCGCATTGGTGGAAATATCTTCTTCATTGATGTCTTCCTTGAGGGCAGCCAGGATATAGTCATCGATTAAAAAATGGTGTAACTGATTGGTCATACAGGCTCCTTTCTGCAGCTTGTTTTAGCCACAAATCGCCAGCATCCGGGTTAGGGGGAGTTTGGCCCGTTCTGCCAGGCTGGGATCGACATGGACTTCATTTTTCCCTGTTTTTAAAATATCAATGATATCATCGAGTTGGACCTGCTTCATTCCCTTACAGACTAAGTCCGGGAAGATAAAGGTCCGGTCCGGGTAGGTCTTTTCCAATTCGTAGCGGATTCCTTCTTCAGTGATGATGATATTGACCTCCCGGTCCAAGTCTTTGACAGCGTTGATGATCCCCTTGGTGGACCCCTTGTAGTCTACCAAGTCAAGGACCTCCGGTTTACATTCCGGATGGGCTAGGATAACCGCATCAGGGTAGGCTTCCTTCAGGGACTTGATCATGTCAGGGGTCACCTGGTCATGGATGGGGCAGCAGCCCTTGTTGTTGATGAAGTGCTTGTCCGGGAAGAGGGGCTCAATATTTCGGCCCAGGTTGCCGTCAGGAATAAAGAAGATGTTTTGACTTTCAATCGCCCCGACCACCTTGGCGGCGTTAGAGGAGGTGCAGCAATAGTCCGACTTGGCCTTGATTTCTGCCGTTGAGTTGACATAGCAGACCACCGCCAAGTCCGGGTATTTTTCCCGCATGGCGTCGATTTGCTCAACCGTGACCATGTGGGCCATGGGGCAATCGGCAGTGGGGTCCGGCAGGTAGACCTGCTTGTCCGGGTTTAAAATCTTGACCGTTTCGCCCATGAATTCAACCCCGGCCATGATAATGTGGTTGGCATCAATGGTTGTAGCCAGCTTGGCTAAGGTGAAGGAATCGCCAACATAGTCGGCAGCGGCTTGGACCTCCCCATTGACATAGTAGTGGGCAAGGATGACCGCATTCTTTTCTTTTTTTAATTTTTCCAGTGTGTTCTGATCCATAACTATCTCCAATCCTCTTGTTTATTGTAAAAGTTTTGTGAAATCGCATTTACCAGATTCCATGATACCATAAACCAGGAAAAGGACAAGACAAGTGTCTTGTCAGTAGTATATTTTTTCGAATAGCTGGTTTTTACAGATTGAAGGGACCATCTTTTTAAAGCGAGTCCGACAAAAGTGAAAAAGGCCTGTTTATCTTGGTAGGGCTAAGGTTTTTTCTATATTTAAACCGGCTTCCGCCACCTTTGTCAGTCATTTATAATAAAAGATAAAAAAACACTTGCTTTTTACTTAGAATTGAGGTATTATAATTCTCGTAGCTTCGGGGATATGGCGCAGTTGGGAGCGCGTCTGAATGGCATTCAGAAGGTCAGGGGTTCGAATCCCCTTATCTCCATAAGTGATAATACTGTCGTGGACAGTAAGAGAAGAACCGCTCTATAGAGCGGTTCTTTTTTTATGCTATGGGACTGAAAGGATCTGTTTTAAACTCAGCTCTAAAGCTATTATCTAAACCTAAGCAAAACGATTCCAGGTATTTTGCAAAGCGGGTGGCTGTTTTTTTGCTTTTTGGCGATACAACTCTATTAGGGTGGTGGCGGTGGCTGTATTGATGGGCATGGGGCGGACAGACTTTTTATTTTTGGGGTTGCCGGGATGGTTTTTCCTTGGTCGTCTGTGGTGGGGACTTGTTTTATTTCGATGGCTTGACTATCAAGGTCAACGTTTTCCAGGGTAGGGCTAGGGATTTCCCCTATGCGCATGTCTGTAAAGGCCGGCAGGCGGAAGAAGGGATAGAGGATAGGCCTGGCGTCTTCTTTGCAGGCGTCAGGGAGGGCATTGAGCTCTTCTTTCTCCCAAATATGGCAGAATTTCAATCTTTTTAGAGCAAATAATATAAAATCTTACTTCACGTCACTTTGAAAGGTGATGGCTTTACTTAAGATGCGGAGTTGATCTAGTTCGATTCCTGCATAGATTAAAGATCAGCAGGCTGCGTTTACGGTGCGCAGCTCAATGGCGTTGAAGTCTTTATGGTAGTAGACTGGCTTTAAGGTAGCTTTGTCATCTATTATAACGGCGGCTATTTCGCCTTCTTCAACGGTGGACTGATTACGCATGAACACCATGTCGCCGTCACGAATGAAGGTGCCAATCACGCTGTCGCCTTTGGCGCCTAGGGCGAAATCGGCTCGGGTGGTATGGTCAAGTGGTTGACTTAATCCTGGGATTTATCCGGGACTAAAATGCCGGTTTAGTGTGATACTATGTAAGTGTAAAAAGTTGTCTTTTCTCCTTTTCAGCATCCCTCGTGGATGCGTTTTTATTGCAAATTAAGTCTTTTTGATATACAATGTATGACAAGGAGGCGATGACCATGAGCGTGGTATCTTTGCGGTTAAATGAGTCGGAGGAAGAACTTTTTAAAAGCTATGCAGCCCACACCGGACGGCCCTTGTCGGAGCTTTTCAAAAGGGCTTTAGCTGAGCAGATAGAAGATGAGTTAGACTATAAAACCGGCATCCTGGCCTTGGCTGAGCACCAAAAGAACCCGCGTGAGGTTGGGATTGATGATCTTATAGAGGAGCTGGAAAGTGGGCTATAGGTTAATCATTAGCGACCGGGTTCACAAGCAAATCAAGAAGATGGATAAGCATGTCGGTCTAATGCTGGCGAAAGACTTGAAGAAGCAGCTGGACGGCCTTGCGGACCCCCGGTCCAAGGGCAAAGCCTTGGCTGGTGAATACCAGGGCTTGTGGCGGTACAGGATTGGCCGCTACCGGGTTATATGCGATATTAGAGATGGAGATCTTGTTATTTTGGCCTTGGCTATAGGGCACAGGAAAGATATTTATACAAAATAAGACACCTACCCGGGTGTCTTTTTTGATGCAAAAGAAAGGTGGTGTCTTTGTTGGATAGAAGGTGTCGATTGAAAGCAGGGGGCACGTGCCGGAATTAGAGCTGGTGGCGGTCGGCGTGAATGATCGACAGTGGTTTTTTGTGGATGAATACCTAAAGGACCTCAATGCGACGCAGGCTGTTACGTGGAAGTCTCTGCCCACATAGGCGCCCGGCCCAGCCATGCTGACTGGCAGGAAGGCGTTTATTACTGGGCAGAGAAAGACAAGACCGGAGACGGCAACCAAGCCGGCCTACCGGATTTTATTGAGGCGACAGAATACGGCAGCGGGCCCGGTCTTTGTGGCTGGAACTGCCGGCATTCCTTTTTCCCTTATTTCCCCGGCCTATCTGAACGGACCTATAGCAAAAAGGACCTGGAGCATATAGACCCTCCCCCTTTTGAATATGAAGGGCGGACCTATACCGCCTATGAAGCCAGCCAACGGCAGAGACAGCTGGAGCGGAACATGCGTAAGACCCGGCGGACCATTATCGGCTACCAGGCAGCCGGAGCCCCGGATGTCAAGGTCGCTGAACAAGTCATCCGCTTGCGTCGGCAAAGAGAGGCCTACAGGAAATTCTCCAGGGCCGCTAACCTCCGGCCTAAGCTTGAGCGAACAGCAGTTGGCGGGTATAATAGAAGTATAAGCAGCAAGGCCGTATGGAGCCATAGGCGGGCGCAGGACATTTATTTAAAAGAACCCTTTATACAAAGACGGCTGGATTTTATAGATAAATGGACTGGGGAAAAAAGCTTCATCCCATCCGGGGCGAAAATCGGTTACGCTAAAACCATTGCTCAAGGTGAAGAAATTCGTATTGTTCAGCGATTAGTTGATCAATATGGCGGAAAACCTGATGATTGGGCAAAAAAAGTAGGGCGGATTGATTCTAAAAAATATTATCATGATGTCCATTGGTATGAGCATCAAGGGAAGCAATATGAGGCAAAAGTAAAGGACAGGAGAAGGTGGAAAAATGCAGACAGTTGAGGTATATCAATGTGAATTAGATAAATCTATCCCACTAGAATACATCGGTACGGTTAAATATTCCGGTGCCAGTTTTGGTGTTGAAGGCTTAACGTCCGGAAAAGAGTATGTCATTGTCAAAAATAGAAGTGGATTGTTAGCGGTTGTCGATGACAGCGAGGAAGATTACCTTTATGATTTATCAAATCCGCGTCCAGCAGATGGTACGTCTCCCGGCGGAAAGTTCAAGATTGTCGATGATCCACTAGGTATTTTAGCGGGATTAGTTGAGTAAGGTATCATGAATAACTTCACCATCATCTACCGTATCCTAAAGGTCCTTAACACTGCCCTAGACTGCCCAGAACCGGACATGACCCGGATTTCCGCTGAACAACTTGGGATTAGTCCCGTAAAAAGGGATAATATCTTAAGGTTAATGCAGGAAGAAGGCCTCATTAGGGGGCTGGGCATAACGGACTATTTTGATGGCGTCCATTATGTGGACGACAGCCAGGTTCATATTACTTTTGCAGGTATGCAATACTTGCAGGAGAATAGCATGATGCAAAAGGCCGCTAACCTTGCCAAGGGTATAGCGGACACAATCTTATAGCCAACCACCTGGAAGGGTGGTTTTTTCATGCCAATCATCAGCAAAGGGGGGTGAGGCGGATGGGACACAAGTCAATGGTTCTGAAGCTCTAGGAGGTGGTCCATTATCTCCCACGCTGGGTGACGCGAAGCGACCTGGACACGTCGTTAAAAGGTCTATTTTCTATGCCCAAAACGCTTATGGCATAAAACTGTGACGGATGTCGTCTTACAGGACGTTAACAAGGAGGTAACCAATGCCGGAAGATAAAACCACGCCTGCCGCAGAAGAACAGGCAGACCAGGCGGCAGAAACAAAAACCGAAGCCCCAGAGGACCAGGCGCCGCGGGACGAAGAGAAGCGCTTTACCCAAGCTGAAGTAGATGCCATTGTGCAAAAGCGCCTCCAACGGGAAAGGAACAAGGAGAAAGACCAGCAAGCAGACCAGGCTGAAGACGCAGAAACCAAACAGACGTTAGCAAATTTACAGGAAGATATGCGAGCCATGCAGGTGGAGAACTACGCCTTAAAGAAGGGCGTCGGCGAAAACCACATCGGCTATAGAGCCCTTTTGTATAATTATTAGATAGACTTTTTATCTCCAGATAAGAAAAAGTCGTCGCGATGTGAACTGACCCCCTAAAGTCGGATTTCTTGGTCCAACTTTAGGGGGTCAGTTCAAAAGAGCGGCTTTTTTATTAAATGGCTTGGGCGATATAGTCACCGATGGCGCTGCAGCTGAGCTCCTGCATGCCGGGGGTGAGGGTATCTGCACTCCGGTAGCCTTGGTCTAAGAATTGGTCGACGACTTTTTCAATGGCCCTGGCTTCTTTGGAAAGGCCCAGGGAGTAGTCCAGCATCATGGCGGTGGAGAGGATGGTCCCGATGGGGTTGGCAATGTTTTGGCCGGCAATATCCGGGGCAGACCCGTGGATGGGTTCGTAAAGGCCAAAGCTGCCCTCTGCCATGGAGGCAGAGGGGATCATGCCGATGGAGCCGGTGATCATGCTGGCAACGTCGGATAAAATATCCCCAAACATATTTTCAGTGACGATGGTGTCAAACTGGCCCGGGTTCCCGACAATCTGCATGGCGGCGTTATCGACATACATGTAGTTGACGTCTACATCGGGGTAGTCTGAGGCCATGGTCTGGCAAATTTTTCGCCAGAGCTTGGAAGAGTCGAGGACATTGGCCTTATCTACCAGGCAGAGCTTTTTATTCCGCTTTTGGGCGGTGGTAAAGGCAACGGTTAGGATCCGGCGGATTTCTGCTTCAGAATAGCGCAGGTTATCCTCGGCATAGGTTTGGCCATCTTCCTCGAAGGTCTGGTGGTTGCCGAAGTAGATACCGCCAGTCAGTTCTCTGACGATGACAAAGTCAAAGCCCTGTTCGCTAATGTCTGCCCGTAAAGGAGAGGCGGCTTTTAGCTGGGAAAAGAGCCGGGAGGGGCGCAAGTTGGCATAGAGGCCAAGACGCTTGCGGAGGGCCAGGAGGCCCTTCTCCGGGCGGATTTCCTTGGGCACGTCATCCCACTTGGGACCGCCAACGGCCCCCATGAGGACGGCATCGGCTGCTTGGCAGGCGGCCAGGGTTTCGTCCGGCAAGGGCTGGCCGTGGCGGTCGATGGCAGCGCCGCCAAAGGCGTACTCCTGGATGTGAAAGCTGTGTTGGTACTTGTCGGCGACGGCCTGGAGGACCTTAACGGCTTGTTGGATGATCTCTGGGCCAATGCCATCGCCGGGTAAGACTGCAATTGTTTTTTCCATAAGGCTCCTTTCTAGGCTTGGACCTTGCCTTTTTGAATATAGTTAATCCAGCCGCCATCTTGAATGATTTCCTGGATAAAGGCCGGGAAAGGTGGGGCCTGGTAACTTTCATTTTTGGTGATGTTCTTGATTTCGCCGGTTTGCAAGTTGACCTGGACTTCATCGCCGGCCTCGATCCGGTCGACGGCTTCATCGCATTCGATGATGGCCAGGCCGATGTTGATGGCGTTGCGGTAGAAAATCCGGGCAAAGGTGCGGGCGATGACGCAGGAAATGCCGCTGGCCTTGATGGCAATCGGGGCGTGTTCCCGGGAAGACCCACAGCCAAAGTTCTGGCCGGCCACGATGATATCGCCTTCCTTGACGGTATCGGCAAAGTCGGCGTCAATATCGACCATACAGTGCTTGGCCAATTCATCCGGATTGGATGTGGTTAAATAGCGGGCCGGAATGATAACATCCGTGTCCACATTGTCTGCATATTTATATACTTTTCCGCTCATGGTGCAGCCTCCTTTAGTTTAATTCCGCCGGTGAGGTGATTTTACCTGTAATGGCGCTGGCGGCCGCCACGGCCGGGGATGCCAGGTAAACTTCGGAGGAGGGATGACCCATCCGGCCGACAAAGTTCCGGTTGGTGGTGGCTACACAGCGTTCATTTTCGGCCAGGATCCCCATATGGCCGCCTAAGCAGGGGCCACAGGTCGGGGTGGAAAAGACGGCGCCGGCTTCTACAAAGGCCTGGGCATAGCCTTTTTCCACCGCTTCCAGGTAGATCTTCTGGGTGGCCGGGATGACAATCATCCGGACCCCATCCGCAACCTGCTTGCCCTTAATCAGCTCAGCGGCAATGGCTAAGTCAGAGAGCTTGCCATTGGTGCAGGAACCGATGACCACCTGGTGGATGGGAATATCCTCTTTAATCTCGTTAAAGGTGCGGGTATTGGAGGGTAGGTGGGGGAAGGCGACGGTGACTTCCAGGCTGGAGAGGTCAATCTCAATAACCTGGCTGTATTCAGCCTCCTCATCAGGCTGGTAGACGGTGTAGGGAACGTCGGTGCGGTCGGAAACATAGGCTTCTGCTGCTTCATCGATGGCAAAGATCCCATTTTTAGCACCGGCTTCAATGGCCATGTTGGCCATGGAGAAGCGGTCATCAACGCTCAGGGAGGAGACCCCGGGGCCGGTGAACTCCATAGACTTGTACCGGGCACCGTCTACGCCGATTTTACCGATAATGTAAAGGATAATGTCCTTGCCGGAGACCCAGGGCTGCAATTCACCCTTTAATTCAAAGCGGATGGCTTCAGGCACCCGCAACCAGGCCTTACCGGTCCGCCAGGCGGCGGCAACGTCCGTTGACCCAACTCCGGTACTAAAGGCGCCAATGGCCCCATAGGTGCAAGTGTGGGAATCGGCCCCGATGACAATCATGCCTGGCCGCACCATACCTCGTTCAGGGAGGAGGGCGTGCTCAATGCCCATCCGGCCGGCGTCAAAGAATTGTTTGATGGCATGCTTTTTACAAAATTCGCGGGTCCGTTTGGCCTGCTGGGCAGATTGGATGTCTTTATTGGGGACAAAATGGTCCATGACCATGGTGATTTTATCCGGGTCAAAAACCTGGTCAAAACCGGCTTTTTCAAAGACATCAATACTGACCGGGGAGGTAATATCGTTACTTAATACCAAGTCCACGTCCGCCAGGATGAGTTCACCTGGACGGACATAGGGGACATGGGCATGGGCAGCTAATATTTTTTCGGTCATCGTCATGGGACGTTGGTTGGACATGGTCAGGCTTCCTTTCGCAGTTAGATTTGTTCGCTTTTATTGCGACTAATGATTTGGTTGACCCCATTGATATAGGCCATTAAGCTGGCGTCAATAATATTGGTGCTGGTGGCGCGGCCGGTGTAGTACTTGCCTTCGCAGGAGAGTTTAATCAAGGCCTCACCCTGGGCATCGACCCCTTCGGAAATAGAGTTGATTTGATAGCTTTCCAACTGGGCATCTACCCCAATAATATTGTTAATGGCGGAATAGGCGGCATCGATGGGGCCGTCGCCCTTGGCCACTTGTTCAATGATGGATTTGTCTTCGTCACGGTTCAATTGGACACAGGCCATGGCAGAAACCAGGGACCCGACATTGGCATTGAAGGCCTTTAAGCTGTAGTAGGGGGTGATTTGGCTGCTCTGTTGGCCCATGATAACGGATTCAATATCCCGGTCGCTGATGTCCTTCTTCTTGTCGGCCAAGTCTTTGAAGCGGTGGAAGGCGTCGTTCAGCTCTTCTTCCGTTAAGTGGTAGCCCATATTTGCCACTTCGGCCTTAAAGGCATGGCGGCCGGAGTGTTTCCCTAAGACCATCCGTTGTTCCGGATAGCCGATGTCTTTTCTGGACATGATTTCATAGGTAGACTTGTTGGACAAGACCCCATGCTGGTGGATGCCGGACTCATGGGCGAAGACGTTTTTCCCGACAATGGGCTTGGTCGGTGCGACAGGGACCCCGATAATAGCGGACAGCATCCGGCTGGTCCGGTAGATTTGCTTGGTATCAATCCGGCAGCTGGCCTGGTAATAGTCCTGGCGGGTCTTCAAGATCATGGCCACTTCTTCAAGGGCACAGTTGCCGGCCCGTTCACCAATGCCGTTAACGGTGCATTCCACCTGGCGGGCGCCGGCTTCGATGGCGGCCAAGGAGTTGGCCAGGGCCAGGCCCAGGTCATTGTGGCAGTGGGTGGAAATGATGACATCGTCAATGCCCTTGACATGGTCTTTTACGCCCTTGATCATGACGGTCATTTCAGCCGGGGTGGCATAGCCGACGGTATCCGGCAGGTTGACGACACTGGCGCCGGCGTCAACGGCTCGCTGGCATACTTCCCAGAGGAATTCCGGCCGGGTCCGGCTGGCATCTTCAGCAGAGAATTCAACCTGGTCGCACTTGGACTTGGCATAGGAGACGGCTTCGGTGACCTTGTCCAAAACCTGGTCAGGGGTCATCTTCAGCTTGTATTCCATGTGGATATCGCTGGTGGCAATGAAGGTATGAATCATGGGCTTGGCAGCGTGTTGGACCGCTTCATAGGCCTTGTCAATGTCGCTTTTTAAGGCCCGGGCCAAGGAGACAACGTAGGCATTTTTTACGGACTTGGCAATTTCAGTGACAGACCGGAAGTCTTCCGGCGAGGAGGCAGCGAAGCCTGCTTCAATGCAGTCAACGCCTAATTCATCTATTTGGGCGGCCAATTGCAGCTTTTCCTTTAAGTTCATGCTGCAGCCGGGGGATTGCTCACCGTCACGCAAGGTAGTATCGAAAATACGAATTTGTTTCATGGTGGGTTCCTCACTTTCTTTGCTTTTCTATGTCATAGGAATTTTGCTAGGCGTTGTGGGTGGTAGGCGTAAAAAAGACCTCGTCTCTACATGTAGAGACGAGGTCTTGGGCTCGCGGTACCACTCTATTTGAAGATAATCATCTTCCCCTTTATCACATCGGCCGTAGCGAATGTGTTCTCAAGATAACGGTAGAGAGGCCGTCCTTCCTACTTAGCTGGGCTGTTCAGTTGGCTGCTCAGAGGGGAGTCTCCCTATCCGCCTTGTCGTTTTTCACCGGCCAACGACTCTCTGTAAAGGCTTTCCTAGAGATAAGTCCTCATCAACGCTTTTGTTATATAATACATATCTTAATGGTTTCTCTGTATCATGTCAAGGGCTTTATTAGAAAAAGTTAAATAAATCTGTTCAAGCTGAATTGATGGCTCCGATCAACCTGCTTGGACTAACTTAAGGCCGGCGTCCAGACCGATGATTGAATTGGGCCTAGCCCTTTGATATAATCACAGGTAATGATAACTTGTGATTTTGTAGTGAAGTACTGATGAAGGCCTGTCAAAGAAAGGACGCATATGAAGCCCTTTGTTCATTTACACAATCATACCGCTTTTAGCCTGCTGGATGGCGCCGGGCGCGTAGAAGATGAGGTGAAGCGAGCAGCGGAGCTGGGTATGCCGGCGCTGGCCATCACCGATCATGGGGTGATGTACGGCGCCGTTCAATTTTATAAAAGCTGCCAGGCCCATGGGATAAAGCCCATTATTGGCTGCGAGGTCTATGTGGCCCGGCGGTCCCGCTTTCAAAAAGAAAGCGGCCGGGATGAAAAGCCCTATCACTTAATCCTGCTCGTTGAAAATGAAAAGGGCTACCACAACCTCTGCCAGCTGGTGACCCAGTCCTACCTGGAAGGCTTTTATTACAAGCCCAGGATTGATCGCGACCTCTTGGCCAAGCACCATGAGGGGCTCATTTGCCTATCGGCCTGCTTGGGCGGCGAACTCCCCCAGATGATTATGGACGGGAATGAAGCAGCGGCCCGGGAAGCGGCCCTTTGGTACAAGGAAACCTTCGGCCGGGATAACTTTTATCTGGAGCTGCAAAACCATGGCCTGCCCGAACAGCAGGTCGTTAACGATGCCTTGATCCGCCTGGGCAAGGAGTTGGACCTTGACCTGGTATGCACCAATGATAACCACTACATGAAGCGGGAAGATGCGGAAGTCCAGGATGTCATGCTCTGTATCCAAACCGGCAAGACCCTGGATGAGCCGGACCGGATGCGGTTTGATAATAATGAATTTTATTTAAAAAGTTACGACGACATGTTGGCGGCCTTTCCCAACCAGGAAGCCGCCCTGGACCGGACCGTTGCCATTGCAGACCGGTGCCAGTTTGACTTTACCTTTGGCTGCAACCACATGCCCTACTTTGATGTACCGGAGGGCTATACCATTCCCGACTACCTCAAAAAGTTGTGCCTGGATGGCCTGGCTGACCACTATGAGACCGTCGATACCCCCCTCTTAGAGCGGCTGGATAAGGAGCTTTCCGTCATTGGCCGGATGGGCTATGAGGCCTACTTCCTCATCGTATGGGACTTTGTGGACTATGCCAAGCGGAACGGTATTTATGTAGGGCCGGGCCGGGGGTCAGCAGCCGGGAGCCTGGTGGCCTATGCCCTGGGCATTACAGCGGTAGACCCCATCAAGTATAACCTCCTCTTCGAGCGGTTCCTGAACCCGGAACGGGTCAATATGCCCGATATTGATATCGATTTTTGCTATGAGCGGCGGGGAGAGGTCATTGACTATGTGACTCAGAAATACGGGGCCGACCATGTATCGCAGATTATTACCTTTGGGACCATGGCCGCCCGGGGGGCCGTCCGGGATGTCGGCCGGGTGATGAATGTCCCCCTCTCAACCGTTAACCGGGTTTGTAAGCTCATCCCCTTAGAGCTGGGGATGACCATCGACAAGGCCCTCAGTGCCGCCCCGGACCTCCGCCAGGCCATGGCTGACGATGACCAGATTGATAAGATGATCCGGATGGCCCAGCGGCTGGAGGGCCTGCCCCGCCATGCCGGGACTCACGCTGCCGGGGTGGTGATCAGCCGGGAGCCTATGACCCACTATCTGCCCCTCCAGACCGGCGGGGATGATGGGTCGGTGATTACCCAATTTTCCAAGGACGAGGTCGAGGAGATCGGCCTCTTGAAGATGGACTTCCTCGGCCTACGGACCCTGACCGTGGTCAATAAAACCATCGAGCTCATTGAAGAAAGACACGGCCGGACCATTGACTTTCAGACCATCGACGAAAATGACCCACCCACCTATGACATGCTCTCCAGGGGGGATTCCCTGGGGGTCTTCCAGCTTGAAGGCAGTGGCCTCCGGGTGGTGCTCAAGGATTTAAAGCCCAACTCCCTGGAAGATATCATCGCCCTGGTGGCCCTTTATCGGCCCGGCCCCTTGGGCAGCGGCATGGTCGATGACTTTATCGCCCGGAAGCATGGCGAAAAGGAAATTGAATACCCCCATATGCTTCTGGAGGATATATTGCAGCCCACATATGGGGTTATCCTCTACCAGGAGCAGGTCATGCAGATCGCCAGCCGCCTGTCGGGCTTCTCCCTGGGCGAGGCAGATATGCTGCGTCGGGCCATGGGGAAGAAAAAACCGGAAATTATCGAAGGCTTCCGGACCCAATTTATAGAGGGGGCCCTTAAAAATGGGGTCAGCCGTGAGCAAGCGGCCCATATCTTTTCCCTGATCGAATACTTTGCCGGCTACGGCTTTAATAAGAGCCATAGCGCCGCCTATGGGGTCCTGGCCTTCCAAACGGCCTGGCTCAAGTGCCATTATCCGGCTGAATTCATGGCGGAGCTCTTAAACTCCTTTGTCGATAATGCCGACAAGGTGACCTTCTACATTAAAGAATGCGTGGACCTGGGCATCCCGGTCCTGCCGCCGGATATCAATGAAAGCGGTAAGGGCTTTACGGTGACCGCCGAAGGGATCCGCTTTGGCTTAAAGGCCATCCGAGGCGTCGGTGACGGCCCGGTCGAGGCCATTACAGAGGCCAGGGAAACCGGCGGGCCCTTCCAGTCCCTCCAGGACTTCTGCCAACGGGTGGACCTGTCCCAGGGGGTCAATAAGCGGGTCTTAGAGAGCCTGATTCGTGGCGGCGCCTTCCAGGAAATTACGCCCAATAAGCGGGCCCTGCTGGCGATTTTAAATGACTGTGTCCTTGAGGCCCAGGCCCTGCAAAAGGCCACCCATTCCAACCAGGTTTCCCTCTTTGATGTGGCGGATATTGACCCGGCGGCGCAATTGGCGGCCATTCCCCTACCGGATATTCCGGACTATGACAAGGCCGACCAGCTCCGGATGGAAAAGGAACTTCTAGGCATTTATGTCAGCGGCCACCCTCTGGACGACTACCGGCAAACCCTCCGGGCCCATCGGTCCGGGACGGTCAGCGACTTAAATGACCAAATGGACGGCCAGTACATTACCCTGGGCGGGATTTTAAGCGGGGTCCGCTTTCAAACCACCAAAAAAGGTGACCTGATGGCCTATGCTGAGCTGGAAGATGAGACCGGCAGCCTGAACCTCCTGGTCTTTCCCCGGTCACTCGGGGCCGTAAGGCGGTACCTGGAAGACGGTGAAATTGTCCTGGTCAGCGGCAAGTACCAGGCGGAAGAAGATGAGAAGAAGTGCTTCGTGAATGATATCCGCCCCCTAAGCGAGCTGGGCCCGGCGGCCAAAAAAGAGGCCCCGACGTCTTCGCCTGCGCCCCAGACGACAGGAGAGGCAGATAATAAGCCCCTGGCCCTTTTTGTCAAGGTCCACAGCCGGAACCAGGAAGGGGACTTATTGGCAGTGCTTAAGGGCCATCCGGGCCAGCGCCCGGTTTACTTTTACTATCCCGGTGACAAGAAGCTGGTGCGCTTGGATCCGGCCTATAACGTAGACGCTTCAGAATCGGTCCTGAAGGAACTACGCCTATACCTACCATATGATGATGTCACATTTACCGAACACCGGGGAGGTGCCTAATGGCCGAAGAACGTCTTAACCTGCGGCAGGCAGCTGTCGCCAAATTGCAGGCGCGGGGGATTGATTGTGAGGATATCGCTGCCCTCGTCTATGATTTACAAAACAAATATTTTCCCCACCTGACCCTGGCCGATTGTACTGTAGCGGTAGAAGCGGTTTTAAACAAGCAGGATGTCCAGTTTGCCATCTTGACCGGCCTCTTCTTAGATGAGTGTTGTGAGCAGGGGCTCATGCCGGAAGGGCTTCAGGAGGCCGTTAAAAACGATGAGGGCCTCTTTGGCATTGATGAGGCCCTGGCCATGTCCATTGCCAATATTTACGGCACCATCGGGGTTACCAACTTTGGCTATTTGGACAAGCAAAAACCGGGCATCATCGGCCGTTTAGATGGCCATCCTACCCATGTGCATACCTTTTCTGATGACTTGATTGGTGCAGTGGCCGCCGCGGCAGCCGCCCGCATCGCACATAACAGTAAATGAGGTGACTTATGAAGATTGCAGTTTACTCCGGCACCTTTGACCCGGTAACCAATGGCCATTTATCTGTTTTAGAGCGGGGGGCCCGCCTATTTGAACATGTCTATGTAGCCGTGGCCCGGCAGAACTATAAAAATACCCTCTTCACCACCGAAGAGCGGCTGATCCTCCTGGAGGATGCCGTCCGCTGTATCCCCAATGTTACGGTCGAAGCCTTTGACGGTCTTTTGGTGGACTTTGCCAAAGAGAAGGGGGCAGTCGGTATTTTGCGGGGCCTGCGGGTCATTACGGACTTTGAATACGAAATGCAGATGGCCTCTTTTAACAAGTACCTTTGTCCCAGTATTGATACGGTGTACCTGACGGCAGCGCCGGAATTTTCATTTGTCAGTTCCAGTATGATTCGTAATATTGCTGAACTGGATGGGGATGTTTCCGCCTTTGTGCCCTGCGGGGTGGCAGAAGCCCTGCGGGAAAAATACGGTTTTTCCGATGGTAGGGGCCGGCTTTGTCCCGATGGAATAGAGAAGACCTGTTTTTAGTCAAAGGCCTTTCGGCCCTGTGCCCTGAGCCTAAAAAGTTGGATGAGCAGATGGCCAGCTTTTTAGGCTCAGGGCATTATTTTGTATAGGCGTCTGGGCAAGAAAAAAGCAGCCTTTCGGCTGCTTAATTTGGTTAAAACTATTTCATGAGCGGTTGCAAGAGGCCATAGGTGCCGCCTTTGCGGCGGTAGACCACATCGATGGCGTCGCTTTCAGCATTTAAGAAGATGAAGAAGTCGTGGTCGAGGAGTTCCATCTGCATGATGGCTTCTTCCGGGTCCATCATCCGGACATGGAATTGTTTGACCTTGGAGATTTTATCGGCGATATCCTCCTGGTCCGCTTCAGCCTGGTCAGCTTGTGCTGCCTTCAGGTCTGCTTCTTCTTGGCGCATTAACTCGCCAATGTTAATCTCCGTTTGTTTGGCCTTACGGTTGATCCGCGTTTTATACTTGCGGACCTGGCGCTCGATTTTATCAACCACTTGATCAATAGACGCATACATATCTGCGCTGGACTCCTCAGCGCGCAAAATAAAGCGATTGATGGGAATGGTGGCTTCCGCCCGTTGATCGCCTTTTTCTACGAGCAAGGTGACGTGCCCCTCTAATTCATTGGAAAAGTATTTTTCCAACTTACTGAAGCGCTTTTCTACGTAGCTGCGTAGGGCGTCGGTTACTTCAACGTTCCGGCCTTTAATTGTGAGTCGCATACATCCTCATCCTTTCTTGGGTGGATCTCAGTCAAAGTTGACAGATCCTTTTCATATCCTATACCCGCCAAAAGGTCCCCGGCAAACATTAAATAATTAGAAAACTTTAATTAATTGTCGGCCTGGTTAAAAGATTCGAGGGCATGGAATAAGTCACTAACACGGTCGTTACAAATAAAGTAAGTGGCCCGCTGCCCCTGCTTTTCAAAGTCCACAAACTTATAGGCTCGGAGCAGGGCAAGGTGCTGGGAGAGGGAGGATTGGGACAAATTGGTGTGTTCGTTAATCAATTGGTGGATGGTTGTAACCGATTGAGGAGACTGGGCCAGGATGTTCAATATCATTAGACGGTTGGCATTGCCCAGTAATCTTAATACATCCGCCATTTGCCGGAAGGGCAGGTCGCCCTCAGTGGCCGGGAGAGGATGTCTAACAGCTTGTGGTTGGCGCATATTAATCTCCTCCTATTCAAGATAAACCTTGGCAGGTTATAGCAGACTGTTTTATGAATAGGGATATTATACCATTTTTCAGAATACAATAAAAGAATGAATTGCGAATTATTCGAACTATTTGTTTATTTTTAAATTAAGTGGACTTTTACCTATGAAATATTAAGGAAAAACGCCATTTACAGGGGTCATCTTGTGAAGGTTAGGATTTCATAGTATAATGAACCAGTTGTTTCAGTACAATTCAGCTATTCATTAAGAAAGTAGTGAAGGAATGGGAATAGATACCTTAATCCGTCGACTCGTCGATGATAATAAACGGGATGTTAAAAAATTAACCCGCAGAGCTGCGGAAGTGGGACAATATGAAGATACCTACAAGGCCTTAAGTGATGAGGACCTGGCGGCTAAGACACCGGAATTTAAAGACCGGCTCAAGGCCGGGGAATCCTTAGATGATATTTTACCGGAAGCCTTTGCTGTGGTACGGGAAGCCTCAGCTCGGATCTTAGGCATGCGGCACTTTGACGTCCAGCTCATGGGTGGGATGGTTTTACACCAGGGCCGGATTGCCGAAATGAAGACCGGGGAAGGTAAAACCCTGGTAGCGACCCTGCCGGCTTACCTGAATGCCCTGGAAGGCAAGGGCGTTCATGTTATTACGGTCAACGATTATCTGGCCAGCCGTGACGCCGAACAGCTGAGACCCCTGTACGAATTTTTAGGCCTCAGTGTCGGGCTCATCGTTCATGGCCTTTCCTATGAAGAACGCCGGGACGCTTACGCTTGTGACATCACCTATGGGACCAATAATGAATTCGGCTTTGACTACCTGCGTGACAATATGGTCATGCACGTGGAAAATATGGTTCAGCGCCCCTTAAACTATGCCATCGTCGACGAAGTAGACTCCATCTTAGTCGACGAAGCCCGGACCCCTCTTATTATCAGCGGCCCGGTGGCCAAGGCCAAGGACCTCTACACCCCCATGGCTCAAGTGGTCCGGCGATTAAAAGAAGAAGACTACACCTTTGATGAAAAACTGAAAACCGTGGCCCTGACGGAAGAAGGGGCTGAGCACGTGGAAAAAATCCTGGGCCTTGACGAGCCCTTGACCGCAGAGAGCAATATGGAAGTTGCCCACCACGTGAACCAGGCCCTGAAGGCTCAAGTCCTCATGAAACGGGACCGGGACTATGTAGTCAATGATGGCGAAGTCATCATCGTTGATGAATTCACCGGCCGGCTCATGTATGGCCGCCGCTATAGTGAAGGTCTGCACCAGGCCATTGAAGCCAAAGAAGGGGTGCAGATTGAAAAAGAAAGCCAAACCCTGGCCACCATCACCTTCCAGAACTACTTCCGGATGTATAAAAAGCTGGCCGGCATGACCGGGACAGCTAAGACCGAAGAAGACGAATTCCGGTCTATTTACGGGATGGACGTTGTCATTATCCCGACCAATAAGCCCATGATTCGGGAAGACAAGCCGGATATTATATACCGGACTGAGGACGGCAAGTTTGAAGCCGTAGCGGATAAGGTTGAAGCCCTTTATAAAAAGGGTGAGCCGGTCTTGGTCGGGACCGTTTCCATTGAAAAATCTGAAAAACTCTCGGATATTTTGAAACGGCGCGGCGTTCCTCACCAGGTCTTAAACGCCAAGTTCCACGAACAAGAAGCAGATATCGTTGCCCAGGCCGGGCAAAAGAAGACCGTTACCATCGCCACCAACATGGCCGGCCGTGGGACCGACATTGTCCTCGGTGAAGGCGTTGATGAACTGGACGGGCTCTATATTATCGGCACTGAACGGCATGAAGCCCGCCGGATTGACAACCAGCTCCGTGGTCGTGCCGGCCGTCAAGGGGACCCCGGGGTAACCCAATTTTATATTTCCCTGGAAGATGACCTGGTCCGCCGGTTCGGAGCAGAAAGCCTGCCCGGTCTCATGGATAAGGTCGGCATGGATGATACCATCCCCATTGAAAACCGGATGGTGTCCCGGGTTATTGAAGGGTCTCAAAAACGGGTCGAAAGTCGGAACTTTGAAGTCCGTAAAAATATCCTGGAATATGATGATGTCATGAACAAGCAGCGTGAAATCATCTACGCCCAGCGCCGGCAGGTTCTGGAAGGCGAAAACATGAAAGAATCCATCCGGGCCATGATTGAACGGATTGCCGAAAGCCTGGTGGCTGAAGCCGCCCAAGGGGAAGAGTACCCCGAAAGCTGGAACCTGGATAAGTTTGCTGACCGGATCAACGAAGTCTTTGGTCTAACCGATGTGGTCGATAAAGACCGCTTTGTTGAAATGGACCGGCAGGAAGTCGAAGACCTCTTAAAAGACCGGGTCATTGCCCGCTATGAAGAGAAAGAAGCCGAAATCGGCGAAGACCTCTTCCACCAGATTGAACGCAATGTCCTCCTGCAAACGGTCGACTCCAGCTGGATGGACCACCTGGACGCCATGGACCAAATGCGGGCCGGGATTGGCTTACGGGCCTATGGTCAGCACAAGCCCATCAATGAATATAAAAATGAAGCCTTTGACATGTTTAACGACATGATCTATAACATTCAATACGAAACCGTCCGTCTCATGTACCATGTGTCTGTTTCCAGACCGGAAGAAACCGTCCAGGAAACAACCCCTGAAGAACGGACCGACATCTTAAATGCCCGCCACGGGGACGAAGAACCGGCTAAAAAACAGCCCATCGTCAAAGACCAGAAAATCGGTCGGAATGACCCCTGCCCCTGCGGCAGCGGCAAGAAATACAAACACTGCCACGGGCGGAATGCCTAAGCCAAGCGCCCAGGCATCAGATTTAAATTATACAAAGGGATGTGACTTATGGACTACGAAGTACACAAGCTATTTCAACTGTCTCAGACACGTCTCAGAGATTTGAGTGAATCTCTTTGACCTGCCTCACTTAAAAGACCAACTTGCAAAACTGGAGGCCCAAACCTTAGAACCGGACTTTTGGCAGGACTCTGAGGCGGCCCAGGGCGTCATGCAAAAGAAAAAGAGCATGGAAGGCAAGCTCCGCCGGTATGAAGGCCTGGCTGAAGCCCTGGATGATGTAGAAGTGGCCTTTGAACTCTACAAGGAAGAGGCCGACCCCGGCCTTGAAAAAGAAATTGAAGCCGCCTTAAAAAAGGTGGATGCCGGCTTAGACCAGTTTGAGCTGGAAACCATCCTAAACGGCGACTACGATGCCAACAATGCCATTGTGACCATCCACCCGGGGGCCGGCGGCACCGAAAGCCAGGACTGGGCTGAAATGCTCTACCGGATGTACGTCCGTTGGGCCGAGCGGCACGGCTTTAAGGTGACCATCCTCGACTACCTGGATGGCGATGAAGCCGGGCTCAAGAGTGCCACCATCCTCGTGACTGGCGAAAACGCCTACGGCTACCTCAAGGCAGAAAAGGGCGTCCACCGGATGGTTCGGATTTCCCCCTTTGACTCATCCGGCCGGCGGCATACCTCTTTTTCTGCCGTTGAAGTCATGCCGGAAGTTGAAACAGACACCGATATTGACATTGATCCCAAAGACCTGTCTGTAGACACCTACCGGTCCACCGGGGCCGGTGGCCAGCACGTCAACAAGACAGAAAGTGCCGTCCGGATTACCCACCTGCCGACAGGCATTGTCGTCCAATGTCAGAGCGAACGGTCTCAAATTCAAAACCGGGCCACAGCCATGAAAATGCTGACCAGCCGCCTGGTTGAAGAAAAAATCAAGGCCCAGGAAGCAGAAATCGCCAAATTACACGGCGACCAACAGGAAATTGGCTGGGGGTCTCAGATCCGGTCCTACGTTTTCCACCCCTACACCATGGTGAAAGACCACCGGACCAATACCGAAAAGGGTAACGTCCAGGCTGTCATGGATGGCGACATTGATGACTTCATCAACGCCTGGCTGAAAAATGAAGCCGCCAAACGGGCCAACCGCCAACAAGCTGAATAAAGCAATCCCCCTTCACTGGATGCGTGAAGGGGGATTTTACTTGGTTGGCGAGGATTGAAGGATTGGACGTTTGAGCGTATTGCTAATACAGTTGACTTATGTTATTATTAATAACATCAATGTAGGCTTCTCGCCTGCTTTCGTGCTGTAATTTTAAATTATGAAATGTAGAGTTGAGAAAACAGGGATAAAATGGAGCTGAAGGATTCACTTAAAAAGTGAGAGGAAAATTAATCTGATAAGTTTAAATTTGATATAGTAAAAAGAATTCGAAATGGCTACTTTTATCCAAAGGAGTTGTATATAAAGTGAGATTGTTACTTGATGTGCTATTGACTATTGCTACGGGTGGCTTATGGTTGGTTTGGTTATTGATTAAGTTCTTAAGAAAGAACAGTTAGGTGAAACTTTAGTGACGATAAGATTTTAGCAATCGCCATTCTAAGTAAGTCCTATAAGAAAATTAGATCGCCTAACGTGGTCTTTATCCTAGACCGCCTTTTGAGTACTTCATCAGCTTTCAAGATTTGTGTTCGAATATCTTTATCGTGACTTTTAGCAGACCACATGTATATTGTAGAGGTATATTATGATTGACTCCCTAAAAGTAAAAAATATCGTACAAAAAATTGACCCCAATACGGCTAAAAAAATTGTTCAGAGTACGATAACTGCTGCGGCTATTATTAATTCAAGGTTGGAAAAAGTTTCGGATTTAAAGAGAGAAACTGAAGTTAAAGTCCCGGATTTATATAAAAAGGGATTTCCTATTACCATAGATGATGCAGAAAAACGGTTGAAGCAATGTGGGCTAGGCATCTGTAAAATCCCCTTGACGGTACAAGAGGCGAAAGCTAAGTATAGAAATTGTCGCATGGATGAGGTGATTTCCTCTAATAAAAAACAAGGCGCCCAGGCCCTTATTGGTGAAACTATAGATGTCCGCTATGTACCAGAAGAAGTCATCAGGGAAAGCCAAAGAATATTTGAAGCGGCAGAGTTGAAAAAACAGACAGATAAAGAACGTGTCATAGAAGCGGCTAAACGAGGCGCTGATAAAGTATTGCCAAAGAAAAAATCATCAAAGACAGAATAAGTAGCTGTCACTATAAAAAAGGAGATGGGGCCTTT
>NZ_JBJUVG010000005.1:0-114089 GCF_046097595.1 Peptococcus simiae | reverse complement strand
TTTGGAAACAGTTAACTTACTGAAGACCCTTATAAAAGAAGAAAATGAAAACAAGTCCGAAGTAAAGAAAAATTTGATTTCAATAAATAAGGTATTTGGAAATGCTCTTGAAAATAAGACTCCAATGCAATTAGCTGGAGGTGTTTTATAATGGCAAGAACTTCCAAAAGATATATTGAAAAGAAAAGTGAAAAGATAGAAAGAAAAGTCTTTAAGGCCGGAATTTATACAAGACTATCTAACGAAAGAACAGAAGAGTGGAGAGAAAAATCATACTCAATAGAAACTCAAATCCTATCTTGTAAAGAATATGCATTAAAAGAAAATATAGATGTTTTAGAAGTTTACACCGACTATGAATATAGTGGGACAAACTTTGAAAGACCATCATTTCAGAATATTATGCAAGATATTAGGGATAGAAGAATCAATTGTATTATTATCAGAGATTTATCAAGACTTGGAAGAGAATATCTTGAAATGGGAAGATTGATTGATAAAGTGTTTCCATTTTTAGGTGTTAGATTTATTTCAGTTAATGATAAATTGGATACAGTCAAAGAAACAGATTCAAAGAAATCTTTTGAGGTTACTCTTAAAAATATTATCAACGATATGTATGCTAAGGATATTTCAGTTAAGATAAAAACCTCAAAACACAATAGAGCAAGAAATGGATACTTTATTGGATCTGTTCCACCTTACGGGTACAAGATTAAAAAATCTAAAGAAGGTCAAAAGCTTGTAATTGATGAAAATGTTAGATTTATAGTTGAAGAGATGTTTGATTTAACTCTTCAAGGCAAAAGCCAGTATGAAGTAGCAAAGCATTTTAATGAAAAAGGGTATGCTCCTGGAATGATTTACTATAAAACTGGGAGAGTTTACAGAGAAAATGATGATCCTGAATGGAATAAAGGGACAATTTCTAAAATGCTTACAAATCCAGCTTATACGGGGACTTTAGTACAAGGAGTTAAGCAACAAAATCTTGCAAAAGGAATTAAACAACATTTTGTAGACGAAAGTCAGTATATAATTTGTGAGAATGCACATGAAGCAATCATTTCTAAGGAAGTTCATGAAAGAATATTACAAGAAAGACGAGAAAGAAAGAAAAATCATGTTTTCAGTTCGCCAATGCACAATTTTGAAAATAGGGACTATGAGAACAGATTTAAAGGTCTTGTAATCAATAATAATACTGGCAAAGAACTTAATAGAAGAACTCGTATCTATGGTAAGAATAGAGATAGACTTTACTATTCATTTCAGAATGAGAGGTTTAGTGGAAGTATAAAACCCGAAAAATCAGTATTCATTATGGAAAGAGATTTAGATCAGGCTATTAGTGATAAGATTTCTGAGTTTATTATGAAGACAACTAGCAAGACAAAATTTGTTAACCGAATTAAAGCTAGATTTAATAACGCAATAGATACTTTTAAGAAAGACATTGAAAATCTTAAAAGAAAAAATCTAAATGAAGAAAATATCATTCAAAGAGCCTATGAAGAATATAGTCTAGGCAAGATTGATAGAGACGAGTATCTATTAAAAAGAGAGATTGCTCAAAGTCATATGTCTACATTTGATAACGAGATTTCAGCAATTGAAGTTAATATATCAAAACTTAAAAAAGAAAGATCAAAATCAACAAAATGGATAAATGATTTATATGCTTCAAAGAATTTGGAAAAGCTATCTGGCGATTTAATCCATAGCTTAATCGAAAAAATAATAGTTTATGATAAACACGAATTTGAAATAGTCTTTAAATTCAATATAGATAATTTGGTAGGAGGAATAGACGATGAGTAAGATAGCTCTTTATATTAGATTATCCGTTGAAGATATGATAAAGACTGATGAAAGTGAAAGTATCATAAACCAAAGAGCATATTTAAACGATTATCTCGACAAGAATGAAGAATTTAAAAACTTCACAAGAGAAGAATATGTCGATGATGGATATTCTGGAACAAATGAAAATAGACCAGCCTTTCAAAGAATGCTCGAAGATGTAAAGAAAAATAATATCCAGACGATAATTGTAAAAGACTTATCCAGATTTATGAGAGATTATATAACACTTGGAGATTATCTTGAAAATATATTTCCATTCCTTGGAGTAAGATTTATTGCCATAAATGATGGCTATGATAGTAAGAAAGAAAAGGGAAATGGAACAGATTTAGACATTCAATTCAAGGGACTATTATATGATTTCTACACAAAAGATATTTCTGAAAAGGTAAAGTCATCTATGACTACACTTAAAAAACAAGGAAAATTTTTAGCTTGGAGTCCACCATTGGGATATATGAAAGATCCTAATGACAAACACAAAATCATAGTTGACGAAGAAACTGCTTGGATAGTAAAGAAGATTTTCAAACTTGCACTTGATGGCATATCTTCAAGAAATATAGCTAAGATATTAAATGAAGAAAAGATTCCGACACCATCAAAAAGAAAGAGTGAACTAACAAATCTTGATTTTGAATATTCGATAATTAGAACAGCTAAAAAGCCTAGACCAACTTGGACTAATGGCAATGTAATAGATGTATTGGCAAATGAAAATTATACTGGAACTTACACTTTCAATATGCAAGATAAGTCAGTATTAAATCCATCTTCTTTTAAATTCAAACCAAAAGAAGAATGGGGAAGAGTTGAGAATAATCATGAAGCTATTATATCTAAAGAAGACTTTGAAAAAGTTCAGAAGATTAAAGAGAAGAATCTATTTATGAAAGGTAAAAATACCGATTATGAATGGAGAAAGAAATCTCCACTACAAGGTTTTGCAAAATGTCCAACTTGTAATCACATTTTAGGATGTACTCAATCTAAACACAAAAGACCTGATGGAAGCCTTAGAGTACACACATATTTTACTTGTAGGATATGTAAGTGTAATAATGTAAAACATAAGAACTCAAGAGCAGGAAGCCTTGAAGAGCAAGTATTTGAAGCTATAAAAGAAAAATATGGTCTAGAAGATCCAAACAAGGATGAAAAAGTAAAAGTTAAACCTATGGGAAAATCTATCGAAGATCTTGAAGCTAAGAAAATGCAGAATTTTGAGAAGTATAAATTAGGTAAGATGAGTAGACAAAAATTCATTGACTCTAAAAATTTGATAGATGAAGATATACAAGCAATAAAAGAAAAAATACAAAAAGCAAAAGAAGAAAAAGAAGTAATAGACAACACTAAACTTACCAGAGAATTGATGGAAAAATATATAGACTCAGTATTCTGTGAAGGAAACGAAGTGTTGAACATAATATGGAAGTAGCAAAGGGAGTGAGCAATCACTCTCTTTTAAATTACATAACAATAACCTCTTTTTTGTCATAAGCTTGACATGAGAGGGCAGCGGGTCACTCCTTCTACAGATGAAAAAACACTTCCAGGCCCACATCATTGAAGAAGGTTTTTTTGGCCAGGAAATCAATATGACTAATTTCAACCTGGCCCGGATGAACATGTTCCTCCATAATATCAACTACAACAACTTCTCCATCAAGCGGGGCGACACCCTCCTAAACCCCCTGCACCTGGAGGAAAAACCCTTTGACGCCATTGTTTCCAATCCCCCCTACTCCATCAAGTGGGTTGGGGATGCAGACCCCACCCTCATTAATGACGACCGCTTTGCCCCGGCCGGCAAGCTGGCCCCTAAAAGCTACGCCGACTACGCCTTCATCATGCACGCCCTCAACCACCTGTCCAGCAAGGGCCGGGCCGCCATCGTCTGCTTCCCGGGCATCTTTTACCGGAAAGGGGCCGAAAAGACCATCCGCAAGTACCTGGTGGATAACAACTTTATAGACTGCGTCATCCAACTGCCGGATAACCTCTTCTTCGGCACCTCCATCGCCACCTGCATCCTGGTCATGGCCAAAAACAAGACGGAAAATAAAATTCTCTTCATAGATGCCGGCCAGGAATTCAAGAAAGAAACCAATAACAATATCCTGGAAGAGAAAAATATAGATAAGATTGTGACCACCTTTAGCCAAAAGACCGACACCCAATACTTTTCCAGATACGTCCCCCTGGCTGAAATTGAAGAAAATGACTACAACCTCTCCGTCTCCACCTATGTGGAAAAAGAAGACACCCGGGAAAAAATCGACATCAAGGCCCTGAACCGGGAAATCGCCGAAACCGTCGCCAGGATTGACACCCTTCGGGCTTCTATTGATCAGATTGTAAAGGAGCTTGAAGATGAGTAGGATTGATGAACTCTTGAAAGATGAGCCGGTGGAATGGAAGAAAATATGGGAGGTGACTATTTGGGATAAAAACTTTCAAGGTGTTGAAAAATATAAACAAGCTGAAGTTCACAAGTATCATTATTATTTAGCTAAAGATATAAAAAAAGTACAATCAGAGCATGGAAATATTAAAATTCTTACGACAAATAAAAGTGACATTTACGCAGATTATGAGCTGGTTAAGAGTCATATAAAAGTAGGAGAAGTTGTGTATATCCCTTGGGGCGGGAACCCAATAGTTCAATATTATAACGGAGAATTTATCACGAGTGATAATCGTATTGCTACGTCAAAAAATACGACAGTGCTTAATAATAAGTTTTTATACTATACGCTTGCTAACAGGATTGAGGAAATAGCAAGTTATTATAGAGGGTCTGGGATTAAGCACCCGGATATGAGGAGGATACTAGAGATGGAAATTCCTATCCCCTCTCTTAAAACCCAAGAAAAAATCGTAAAAACACTTGACAATTTCACAAATTATGTTACTGAATTACAGGCTGAATTACAGGCTGAATTACAGGCTCGTATTAAGCAATATGATTATTTTAGAGACCTGCTAACAAGTCAAGACTACCTGGAAAAATTAGTCAAAGACCCCGGTATGCTTGGCAACCAGGAAGTCAAGTTAACCAGGCTAGGGGATATTGGTCAATTTACCAGGGGAAATGGTTTGCAGAAAAAGGACTTTCAACCGCAGGGCAGGCCGGTTATTCATTATGGGCAAATCTATACCAAATATGGATTTTCGGCGGAAGAAACCATTTCTTATACTGATGAAGAGACTTTTTCTAAGCTCAAGAAGGCAAAACCTAATGATATTCTGATGGCAACTACATCAGAGAATATTGAAGATGTGGGCAAGGCGGTTGTTTGGCTTGGAACCGAAGAAATAGGCTTTTCCGGGGATATGTATAGTTATCGGACCAGTGAAAATGCGAAGTATCTAGCCTATTACTTTCAGTCAGCAGCTTTTCAACGGCAAAAAGAGAGAAAGGTTACCGGTACAAAGCTTATTCGTATTCATGAAAATGATATGGCTAAATTTACGATACATCTTCCGCCGCTAGCCATTCAACAGCAAGTGGTTCAAATCCTGGATAAGTTCCAGGCCCTGATGGCCGATATCCGGGGGCTCTTGCCCCGGGAGATTGACCAGCGGCAAAAACAGTATGAATATTATCGGGACAGGCTCTTGACATTTAATCAGGTATCTGGTAGCAAGCAAGCAAGCAAGCAAGCAAGCAAGCAAGCAAGCAAGCAAGCAAGCAATTAATACCTAAAGACTATTTTGTCCTGCTTGAAGAGGCAGCCAATATTGTCGGGCTTAGCCTGTTTTCAATTGCCGATAAAAAATTGGGCGATGTTGTCCAGGTTGTATTGGGCGGAACGCCTAATAAGCAAAAGCAGGACTACTGGGAAGGGGGGACTATCCCCTGGATGAGTAGCGGTGAAGTTAATAAAAAGACCGTTTATGAGACAGAAGGCTTTATTACACAAAAAGGATACGATAATTCTAGTGCGACCATGGTACCGGCAGAATCAACAGTCATTGCCTTGGCAGGGCAAGGAAAGACCCGAGGCATGGTTGCTCGGATTAAAATCCCCTTGTCTACGAACCAGTCTTTGGCAACCTTAATTCCCAATGAAGGGTTGTTGAATGATTTTCTTTATTATTACTTGCAGGGGGAATATTTGAGGTTGCGTGATGTATCATCAGGGGATGGGTCGCGAGGTGGCTTGAATAAAGAGATATTAAAAAAATATCCGATTCTTATTCCCTCCCTCCACATCCAGGCCCATATTGTTGGTATCCTTGACCAGTTTGAGGCCCTGGTCCATGACCTATCTCAAGGACTACCGAAAGAAATAGCCTTGCGCCAAGACCAGTACGAGTATTACCGGGACCGTTTACTAGACTTCCCGAGACCTTAAAGGGGTGATTGTATGCCGGAAGACCAAGCCGGGTATGAACTGGCGACGATAGCGGAAATGACCGGGGGGATTATTCTCTCCCATTACAAAAGAGAAGATGGTGTCCAGGAAACGGCCTACCAGACGGAGGCGGAGCTGGAGGACCGGCTCATGGCCAACTTACAGGCCCAGGGCTATGCTTATCTGGCGGCCCGGACCTCGGCAGACTTATATGCCAACCTAAAAATCCAGCTGGAAAGGTTGAACCAGGTGGTTTTTTCGCCCAATGAGTGGCGGCGGTTTCTGCTGGAGTACCTGGATGCCCCCGGTGATGGGATGATTGAAAAGACGGCTAAAATCCAGGAAGACCATATCTATGACTTTACCTTTGATGATGGCCATGTGCAGAATATTAAAATCCTGGATAAGAAGAATATCCATAATAACTTCCTCCAGGTGACCCACCAGGTGGAGCAGGCAGGGACCCATGCCAACCGCTATGATGTGACCATCCTGGTCAATGGCCTGCCTCTGGTCCATGTTGAGCTGAAAAAGCGGGGGGTCAACCTGCAAGAGGCCTTTAACCAGATCCACCGGTATAGCAAGGAAAGCTTTAATGATGGGAACTCCCTCTATAAGTATGTCCAAATCTTTGTGATTTCCAATGGGACCTATACCCGCTACTTTGCCAATACCACGGCCCGGAGTAAAAACAATTACGAATTTACCATTGAATGGGCGGATGCCCGGAACCGGGTCATCCGGGACTTGGAGGACTTTACCAAGACCTTCTTTGAAAAGCGGGTGGTTTTGGAAATTTTGACCAAGTACTGTGTTTTTGACAGCTCCAATACCCTCCTGATCATGCGGCCCTACCAGATTGCGGCCACAGAGCGGATTTTGTGGAAAATCCGGTCCGGCTATGAGGGGAAAAAGGCGGGGACCATTGATGCCGGGGGCTTTATCTGGCATACGACCGGGTCCGGGAAGACGCTGACTTCTTTTAAGGCGGCCCGGCTGGCCTGTGGTCTGGACTTTATTGACAAGGTCTTCTTTGTGGTGGACCGGAAGGATTTAGACTTTCAGACCATGAAGGAGTACCAAAAGTTCCAGGCGGACAGTGTCAATGGGAGTGTGGACACCAGGGCCTTAAAGGCCAATATTGAAAAGGATGACAACCGGATAGTGGTCACCACCATCCAAAAGCTCTACGAATTCATCAAGAAAAACCCCAACCATCCCATTTACCAAAAGCACTGTGTCCTCATCTTTGATGAGTGCCACCGGTCCCAGTTTGGGGATGCCCAAAAGGGGATACGGAAGTCTTTTAAAAGGTACTACCAGTTTGGCTTTACCGGGACGCCTATTTTTGCGGAAAACTCTCTGGGTGGGGAGACCACTGCCGGTATTTTTGGGGCCCAGCTCCACAGCTATGTGATTACGGATGCCATCCGGGATGGTAAGGTGCTTAAGTTTAAGGTGGATTATAATAACACCCTGCCTAAGTTTAAATCCGGAGAGAAGGAAGTTGATGAGGGCAAGCTGGCCCATTTGGAAAAGAAAATGTTTCTGCATCCGGAGCGGATTGCGGAAGTGACTCGGTATATCTTAGAGGTGTACGACAGGAAGACCCACCGGAACGAATATTATGACCTCAAGCACCGGCGGCTGAATGGCTTTAATGCCATGTTTGCGGTCCAGAGTGTGGATGCGGCCAAGCTTTATTATGAGGAATTTGAAAAACAGCAGGCCGGGCTGCCGGCAGACAAGCGGCTGAAGGTGGCGACCATTTATAGCTTTGCGGCCAATGAAGAGCAGTCGGCCCAGGGGGAAATCCCGGAAGAAGGCTTTAATGTGTCGGCCATGGATTCATCGGCCAAGGCTTTTTTAGATAAGGCCATTGCGGATTATAATGCCTACTTTAAGACCAACTTTTCCACCCAGGGGGCCGAGTTTCAAAATTACTACCGGGACTTATCGGCCCGGGTCAAGGATAAGCAGGTGGACTTGCTTATTGTAGTGGGGATGTTCCTCACCGGCTTTGATGCCCCGACCCTGAATACCCTTTTTGTAGATAAGAACCTGCGCTACCATGGGCTGATCCAGGCCTTTTCGCGGACCAACCGGATTTTGAACAAGGTCAAGGCCTTTGGGAATATCGTCTGCTTTAGGGATTTGGAGGAGGCAACCAAGGATGCCATCAAGACCTTTGGGGATGAGAACAGCCTCAATATTATTTTGGAAAAGAGCTATGAAGAGTACATCCATGGCTATGAGGATGAGCTGACCGGGGAAACCATGCGGGGCTATATCGACATATGCCAGGAGCTTTTAGACCGGTTCCCTGACCCGAGCAACCTGGCCTTGGAATCTGAAGAGAAGGACTTTGTCAAGCTTTTTGGTGAATTCCTGCGGTCGGAGAATATTTTGCGGAACTTTGACGAATTCCAGCAGATGGATCCCCTTATTTCTGACCGGCAAAAGCAGGACATGAAGAGCGCCTATATGGAGATTCGTAACAAGCATGCCCGGCCGGGTGGTCGGGACGGGGATGGGGCGTCTCAGGTGGACTTTTCGGATGTGACCTTTGAGATTGACCTCTTAAAGACAGATGAAATCAACCTGGATTATATTTTGGCTCTGATTTTAGAAAAGCTCAAAGATAATGATGACATTGACCAGCTGAAAGAGGAAATCCGCCGGGTCATCCGGTCCAGTCTGGGGGCCCGGGCTAAGGAGCATTTGATTATTGACTTCATCAATCGGACGGACTTGAGTGCCTTAAAAACAACGGATGATATCCTGGAGGCCTTTTACAGCTTTGCGCGGGCTGAAAAGGAAAAGGATATCCACCAATTGGTTGCCGATGAGCAATTGAAGGGGTCGTCCAAGTATTTTATTGAGCGTTCCATTGAGAAGGGCTTTGTCGAATATGCCGGGGATGAGCTGGATAAAATCCTGCCGCCCACCTCCAGGCGACATGGGGCCCGTGAACGAAAAAAGGAATCTGTTTTGGAGAAAATTCACCATTTGGTAAATGTATTTGTAGGCATTTAAAGGAGGTCAAATGCCGCTTTGCCTATGTACGAAAAAACCGCCCCTTACCCGGGCCTAGCCGGGTAGGGGGCGGTTTTATGTGCTTTTAGCAGGATCAGCCTTAGTTGGCGCTGACGCCGCCATCGACGGTGATGGCGGTGCCGTTGACGAAGTCGGCTTTTTCGCTGGCCATGAAGAGGACAAGGTCGGCGATTTCCTGGACGTCTGCCTGGCGGATGTTGGCGTCCAGACCGCTCATGACGCGCTGGATGCCCTTTTCGCTGGGATGGGAGGCGTATTTGCCTACCTCGGTTTTAACGCCGCCGGGGCAGATGGCCAGGCAGCGGATGTTGTCGTGGGCGTACATGTAGGCGGTGTTTTTGGTGAGGCCTACCAGGGCGTGCTTGGAGGCGGTGTAGGCGGCACCGGCCCGGCAGCCTTCCAGGCCGCCGATGGAGGCGATATTAATGATGACGCCGCCCTTGCCGTCTGAAAGCATGTGGTTGACAGCGGCTTTCATGGCGTGGCGGGGGCTGTCCAGGTTGATTTTGAAGACTTTATCCCAAAGGGCGTCGTCTACTTCGCCAATGGGCATGAATTCGTCCATCATGCCGGCGTTGTTAATGAGTACGTCAATCCGGCCGCCTTCTTTAACGGCGGTTTCGACCATGAGGCTGTTATTTTCATCGACCGCGAGGTCGGCGGTAACAGGTACGAGGACACCGGAGGCGTCTTTAAGGCTTTCTTTCAGCTCCTCAAGGCGTTCGGCCCGGCGGGCAACGGCGATAACGGTAGCGCCTTCTTTAACAAAGCTTTGGGCAATGGCATAGCCCATGCCGGAGCTGGCACCGGTAACAACGACGGTTTTGTTTTTAAATTGGAATTCCATAGTAGACCTCCTTAGTGTTTGACAGGCAAATAGCTGTTACATAATAGTATAAGGCTTTATGAAACAGAATGGTGAAAAAATGCCAGCAAACGAAATCTTTTATGGAAGGGGTTTTCGACCGCCGGCTAGAGGTCCAGCTCCTGGCTGATGGTGCCGAAGAAGGCCAGGGCGCAGCAGAGGATGGCTTCTTTCTTCTTGGCGTAGTAGCTGGACCGCTCCAGGTGGAGGTCTTCCATGAGGGCCATGTCGGTGGGCCGGGGATAGGTGCAGTAGTAGCCCTTGAGGATGGCGGCGTAGAGGGGGCCGGGGCCCGGGTAGCGGGCGGTGGCGTCGATGGCCTGGCCGACCATGGTGGTTAAAAAGAGCTGGTGGCGGCGCCGGTGGCCGGCCCGGGCGTGGGGGCTGTTTTTGTCCATGAGCCGGTCGAGGATGAGGAGGGCCTGGGTGGTGTCTTCGGGGGTGAAGGCTTCCCGTTGGCAGGGGCGGTTTTGTTCTTCGGCCAGCCATACCAGGCCGGCGTAGTCATCGAGGAGGGCTTTCATTTGGGGGATGGCGGTGGAGCAGTTGAGGCCGATACGGCGGGCCTGTTGACGGAGGCGGCGGGCATCTGATCCTAGGCGGGGCATGGCTGTCTTCCTTTCTAATTTGAGGATATGTTGATAGGCTCAGTATAACAGAACGTACGTTCTAGAGCAAGGGAGAATCCTAGTCTTGGGCGCTGGAATCTTCCAGGGCGGCGCGGAGCCGGGCCAGGGCGCGGTGTTTCCTTTTATGAACGGCGGCCGGTGAGAGGCCCAGGTCCTTGGCTAGGGCCCGTTCGCTGGTTTCACCCAGGACGAGCTGCCAGAGCCGGTCTTGGGCGGTGGGGGAGAGGGTGGCCAGGGCCCTTTCCAGGGCGGCCCGGTCCAGCCGGGCCAGGTAGTCGGCTTCGCCGCCGGAGACGCTTAGAGGGCCTAGGGCGTCTTCGGGGACGCCGCTGGCGGCCAGGTCGGTCAGGCTCCAGGTGTGGCAGGCGGCCTGGCGGTCTTGGTAGCGGGCCTGTTCATGGCCCTGCCAATAGGCCCGGTAGACGGCTTCGGTAACGGGGACGGCTTCTTGCTTGATGTAGATGATTTTGGTTTTTTTCATGGGATGTCCTTTCTCGTTTCTGGTGACGGGCATAAAAAGGACACCTGGTGGGGCACGGGCATGGCGGTCTATCCTTTCAATAAAAAAAGCGCCTGTGCCAAGCACAGACGCTTGTCTATCTCGAGGATAGAACGTTTGTTCTGAATATGGAGTAGGGGGCCAGCCCGGGAAGGGTCGGTCAGGGGTGGGGATGGGGTCGGCGGCGGAGGAGGGCCAGGGCGATGGCGGACAGGGAGCCGCCGGAGAGGGTTAGGCCGGTGGCCAGGTCACCCTGGGCCAGGGAGTCAAAGCCGCCCAGGCCGGCCAGGATGGCCAGGAGAAAGGTGAGGAGGAGTTCGGCCAGGTCCCGGCGGGCGGCGCTGCGGAGGGCCAGGGCCCGGAGCTGGTCCTGGCGGGCCGCCCGTTCCCGGGCCAGTTTGACCAGGCGGGAGGCCAGGCCGGGGGCGATGCTTTCATACCGAGCCAGGTCGTCGGGATCGGGCAGGGGGCCCAGGTGCCAGTGGGCCAGGGTGGCAGACGCTTGATCTTCAGTCGGCAGGCCGGTTGGCTGGTCAGGGGCGGTGGGAATGAAGGCGGGGTCCCGGTCATTTTTGGGCATGGCGGTCACCATGGAGGCGGTAGAGGAAGGCCAGGACTTCTTCCCGGCTGGCCGGGGCCTGGTAGGCGGGGCCATCTGCCCGGCCCCGGAGGAGGCCGGTGGCTTCCGCCCACTTGACAGCCTCCCGGGCCCAGGGGGAGGGGGCCGGTGCAGGCTGGGGCGTCGGCTGGGGTTGGGCCTCGGCCTGGAGCCGGTTGACGGTGGTCCGGATGGCCTGGACAAAGGCCGGCCACCGGCCCTGGCCCAGGATCAGGCGGGGGCAAAACTTGCCGCTCCAGTCCTGGTGCTTATAAATCTGCCAATTGGGGTAGGTGATGAGTAAGGCGGCGTTTAAGAGGATGGCATTGGCTTCAGCGGCGGCCGCCTGGCTTTCGCAGATTTCTATGGCGACGGTGGACATATTGCCGGGGCCCTGGCCATCGCCGGCGTGCCAGGCCACTTCATTGATGGGGAGGGTCTGGACAATGCGCCGGTGGTCGACAAAGAAGTGGGCACCGATGTAGGCCTCGTTCCGGGCCTCGACCCCGGCCAGCCAGTGGGCATGGGCCCGGGCGTCGGCTGTGGGGGAAGGGTTACCGGTATTGTGGTTGGTGATGCCCCGGATGCTGGTCATGGGGATGCCGGTGCGGACGTAGGGGCTGGCATCCTTGGGGATGATGGCCCTTTCCAGGGGGATGCCGGCAATGGCCGGGTCGGTGATGATGCCGTTTTGGATATGGAGCATGGGCTTTTCCTTTCTGGTCAGGTTTGACCGTAAAAAAATAAGCGGGGCCGGAGCCCCGCTGGCGGTTATTCGCTTGCTGCCCGGTAGAGGTCGCTGGTGGTCCGGGTGACCAGTTGAGCCAGCTCGCCCTTGGCGTAGAGGGCCTCACCGTTTTTAAAAACGGTACTGGTGACCATGTCTTCCATGGCCTTTTTGGCTTGTTGGGCGGTTAGGTCATCTTTGGGGTTGGCCAGGGTCATGCTGGCCTTCTTGCCTTCAGAGGTTAAAAAGGTTAATACGAGGGATTTTTGGTCATTCATGGCTACACCTCCTTTCAGGTGGACAGGTTAAGAATGGCTTAACCGGCAGTGAGGACTTCTTCCGTTACCAGGGTAAATTCTTCCGGGCTACCGGTGAGTAGGCTGGCGACGGCGGCACAAGCGGCGTAGCACTGGCTTTCGCTGGCGTTGTGGTTGATATTGGTAAAAGAACGGGACCGGATGCGTTTTTTGCCCTTGTCGTCTTCGCCGATATTCATAGCCAGCCGCAGGCGCTTGCTTTTTAAGGTCAGGGCCATGGTTTTCACCTCCTTTATGGTTTTCAGGGGACGCTTGCCCCCTCATATCCTTAAGGAAAAAAGAGGGGGTTTGCTTACCCCGGCGTATAAAAAAACATTCTGGGTTCGGCCTTTAGCCGGGGGATTATAATGAAAGGAGGGAGAAGTATGCTGAAGCGTTTATTTTTAGATGGGGGTATTTTTATGGGCATCCTGGGCCTGTGTCTGCTCCCGGCGTGGATTCTTTACCGGGCCTTTAACCAAAAAGGCGACCGCTAGGGCGCCGGGGTATAGGGCCGGGATATTGGGTTATAGTAGCTTTGGATAGGCCAGTTAAGTATCTTCTGTATTTTTTGAAAGTGTGCTATACTAGCGGTAAGGCCGCGGAAGCGGTGCGGTTTTTTCGTTTATTCTGTCCAAGAAATTAAGGAGTGAATTGATTGAAAACTGAATTAAAAGAAACAAAACACCTGATCACAGAACAGTACGAATCTGAACAGGCCTTTTTAAAAGAGTTCCGAGATGGCAACTACACCTATGACAAGCCCTATGTCAAGGCCAACCCCTATCTCATCAACCCGATGGCAGCTGTTCTCTGCTTTAACACCGATGCAGAAACGGAAGTCACAGTAACCGTCAAGGGGAAAACCCCTGAAGCCGATATGGGCCACACCTTCCCGGCAGCCAAGGAACACGTCCTGCCGATTTACGGCCTGTATGACGGCTATGAAAATACTATCGAAATCAAGCTGGCCGATGGCAGCACTGCTGAAGTGAAGCTGGCCATTGAAGAACAAAACATCAACCGGGCTTCCTTTGTTGAAACGACTCCGGAATACTTCGGCAACGATGTCATGTTCGTTTCCACCACCACCCCCCTTATTGAATCCTGCAAGACCATCGCTGTGGACTATGCCGGCGATGTCCGTTGGATGAACATCAACCTGCAGAGCTGGGACATTAAAAAAGCGGCCAATGGCCGTCTCTTGTATACCTCTCACCGGACCATCCAAAAGCCCTACTACACCATCGGCATTTGCGAAATGGACATGAGCGGTAAAATCTACAAAGAATACCGGCTCCCGGGCGGTTTCCACCACGATGTCTTTGAAATGGAAAACGGGAACCTCCTGTGCGCCTCTGACAACGACTTTGACGATTCTGTTGAAGATTATGTTGTTGAAGTGGACCGGAAAACCGGTGAAATCGTTAAGAGCTGGGACCTCCAGCCCATGCTGCCCCGGTCCGGTGGGGACGCCGGCGACTGGAACAACCACGACTGGTTCCACAACAACTCTGTATGGTATGACAAGCCGACCAACTCCATCACCATGAGTGGCCGTCACAAGGACGCTGTCATCAACTTTGACTATGATACGGCTGAACTGAACTGGATCATCGGTGACCCGGAAACCTGGCCGGAAGAATACCAAAAGTACTTCTTCAAAAATGTCACCAAGGGTGACTTCGACTGGCAGTATGAACAGCACGCCGCCAGCATTTTACCCAATGGGGACGTCTTCCTCTTCGACAACGGGACCTACCGGTCTAAGAGAGAAGAAAACCGGGTAGAACCGGATGACAACTTCTCCCGTGGGGTCATCTACCGGATCGATACCGATAAGATGGAAATTGAACAGGTTTGGCAGTATGGTAAGGAACGTGGGGCTGAATTCTACTCTCCCTACATCTGCAACACCGAATACTATGCCGATGGCCACTACATGGTCCACTCCGGCGGGATTGCCACCTATCGGGGCGTTCATACTGACGTCCTCGGCGCCTCCCTCTTAAACAGCTACCCCCATATCCACCTGAAACTCTGGAGTGAAACCGTTGAGCTGGTCGACGATGAAGTGAAATTCCGGATGATCGTTGAAGGTGGGAACTACTACCGGGCCCGCCGCCTGTCCCTCTATGATGACCAGACCAAGCTAGACCTGGGCAAGGGCCAACTCATGGGCTCCTTAGGCGTGACCCCTGAATTCATGAAGGTTAAGTTCAAAGATGCCGGTGAAGTCCCGGCCATCCATGAATTAAAAATGGAACTGGAAGAAGACCGGCTGGCCTTCCGGGCTATGTTCCGGGAAGGCAGTGAAGTCATCATCGAACTGCGCGGGGAAACAGACCACTTCTACAACCTGCCGACAGAAGTACATGACGTCACCGCAGCCTGCGTGGCCTTTGAAGAAGAAAACGACAACGACTTCCAATTCTACATCCACCGGGAAGGCCTGGAAGGTGGCACTTATGATGTCTACCTGGACGTTGATGGCAAACGCTACGACACAGGCTACACCGTAAATATGTAATCTAATTGAATAAGCAGCAGCTAGTTTTGACCAGCCTCCCTTTTCTTGGTACCAAGGAAGGGGAGTTTTTTTGTGGTCAAAGGGGTGATCTGGTGAGTGGTTCTGGCTTCTTAACGGATGCCGGCATTTGTTGAATTTACCAGTCAGTAATTCAAGCTTTTGGAAGCAGCGGTCACTGGACTTGGAGAGGGGTGGTCTTATTTTTTGACCGGTTGGTTTTATAGGGGTTGGTCGGAGTGAGGGATTCGGTCAAGGGCACCGTCGGGGGCAATATTCCTGGTAAAATAGTGGGCTTAAAGCTGGACATTCTTTTTTGTCGGTTACGGGATGGTATCGGGGGTTGGGGAGGCTTATAACCTTGACGGGATGTAGGAAGACTTGCCGTCCTGACGGGAGTTAGTCAAAAGTTGAAAAAGTGACCTGGTGGGGAAGAAATGGTTTTGTAGATCCCGGCTAGGGCGTATAGTATAGGTAGTCACGATGATGACGGAGAGGGGGTGAAAAAATGGTTGATTTTATGAAAGAAAGTAAGAGGGCTTGGAACTGGCTTCGGTTGATTATCCTGGCTTTTCTTTTCTCAGTAGGACTCGGGGTCGGTGGCATCCTGCCTCTGCAGGCGGCTGATTTGCCGGGACCAGGGGATTTGCCAGCAAGCATTGATGATTCAAAACGGGCTACGACTGACTTGTCGGCAAACCTGGTGAAGGCCGAGGCGGCAGAACCGGGCCAAGCCGGTCAACAATCGACTAGCTATCAGGTTGATTCGCCGGAAAGCTGGCAAGCGACGATTGAGGCGATCAATCAAAACTCGGCTGATGCAATTATCGACCTGACTGGTGAGATTACCCTCACGGAGGGGGTAAGTTTTGCAGATCAAGCTAAAAAAATAATCATGCGCTCTGCTGGTCAAGAGGCTGGGATTATCTATTCACCGAAGGATGACACTATTGTCAAGCCCTTGCTGGATGTTCCTGAGGCCATTAACTTTCTGATTGAAGGTGAGATTACCTTTTCGGGTAAGGGTGCAGGAAAAAACGTTGTCTCTGCTTTGAATAGGCAAGGGGCCTTTATCAATAAGCAGGGGGGCAGCATGACCTTGGAGGGGGCTCGCTTTCAGGACTTGTCTATCGGGTCCGGCGACCATCCGACGGCGGCTGTGGTTCAGACCGGTGGTCTTTTGACGATGAAGGATGTCATCTTTGCTAATGTTCATATCCCATATAGTGCCCGGGGCGGTGCCCTATTCTTGCAAAAACAGGCTAGGGCAACAATTTCCGGCAGTCGGTTTGAAAATAACCAGGCGAAAAATGGCGGAGCTATCTTTATTGACGACGGCAGTCATTTGGAGGTTCAGACTGGGACTGCCTTTCGAGTAAATAGTGCAGATACAGGTATCCGGGAGGATAGTGTGGAAAAGACCGGCGGCAAGGGGGGAGCTATCATCGTTAACGGTGAAGGCAGTTCCTTGACCCTTGGCCAAGAAGGTGACGATCCTGACGGCGGTTCCATCAGTTTTGAAGGGAACCGGGCCTTTTACGGTGGGGCGATTTGTGTCCAACAGGGGGCCAGGCTTCTTCAAAATACGGGACAGGTTATCAATAACTGGGCCCGGAAGGGGGCCGGCATCCATGTCAATGATGGCGGCTTTTTTGAAATGAATGGTGGCTTGATTGACGGTAATATGGCTGAAGGGAACCCGGATGGGGCCGATGACATGACGAAGTATATTCAAGCTACAGGCGGCGGCATCCGGATTGAAAAAGCCAAGGCTACCTTAAACCATGGGACCATCAGCAATAATATTGTCCGTGGTTATAAAAATGGGCCAACCGGTCATGGAGCCGGAATCCATGTGGTGGGCCACTTAACCGGTCCCGACTACCAACCGGACGTCCTCTTGCTTAAAAATGCACTGATTTATGACAATTATGCCAGGTACGAGGGAGGTGGCATTTGGATTTGCCCTACCGGCCGGGCTAGGGTAGAGACCGATACCGGCTTTTCCTCCAGTGTCTTGGCACGTTTGTCTGACAACCGGGCGGATGAGGCCGGGGATGATTTGTATTTTAAGGTGGTTGAACCAGACCATCCCGGACCTGCAGCCCTTCAGTTTTATTATCGGGAAGAGGATGACTTTCTAAACTTTGTTAAAGACGATGCTGATCACCGACAGCGAGCCGGTGGAGAAGGGGTCTTTTTGAAAGCTGGCCTTTATGCTAAGGACTTTGGGGTTAAGAATGTAGCCTCTCAGGAGGCGATTGCAGGAAGGCTTAACCAGTTGGACTTAAGCCAACGGGTGGTCATTACCGGTAACCGGAATGAATCCGGTTATGGTGGCGGTATTGGGACAGACGGGTTGGTCTTCATCAGTGATGCTCCTCGCTTTAAGGCCTTGCGGCTTGATTTGCTTAAAGTTTGGGACGCGGATACGCCAGACTTGCCAGCGGAGGTTTACTTTGATATCTACAATAAGGAGACCCGGCAGTGGCTTGGTCGTCTGATAGCAGATCCGAATGAAAAAAACCAGTGGCGAGGGATTTACAAGGATCTTCTCGATCTGTCTTCTTTATCCGTTACAGAAGAGGATATCAAGGCTAATCCGGCTTCGATTTTAGATGCCATCCAATTGGTAGAACGTTTTCCGGAAGGCTACCCCTATGCAAGTCAAGATTTCAGCCCAGTCTTTGAAGTGGCCTATAATGATAAATTAGGTGATTTAACCCTCAAGGTAAAAAATAATTTTGCTCCTCAAGCGGCTTATGATTTGACTATCAAGAAAACGGTTGAAGGCAAGACCGGTGACCGTGCCTTTCGCTTCAAGCTTAGGCTTTTTGATGAACATGGGTTGGCCATGACGGAGCCCCTTAAGGGGATTCATACCGATGCAGGTGGCCAGGAAAGCAAGGTAGATTTAGTAGCCAAAGATGGGATTTATCTGTTATCCTTAAGGAACCAGGAATCTATCCGGGTGGCTGGCTATGATAAGTGGCGGTTTGAACTTGTTGAAGAAGAACCGGGTGATTATGCGGTCAAGTATTACCTGGATGGTGTCCAGGTGGATAAGTCCTTGGCCGGTACTTGGGAACAGGCGGCCTTAGAGGTAGTGGTCCTTAATCGTAGCCAGTCTGAAAATGGTGATCGTCCATTGCCAATGCCGGATTCTGGCCCCGAACCCCGCCCCAGTCCTAGTCCGAACCCCGGTCCGGGTTCTGAACCCATGCCGGAACCTATGCCGGGACCTATACCGGAACCGACTCCGGGACCTGGCCCGCTTTTGTCTCCTGAACCGGTACCGGCAGAAAGACCGGATTCTGATGCAGGGCAAGCAGTTGAGACAGCGGCAAGGCCTGGAAGCCTTGAGCTAGTTGCTGCTAAACCGATTCCTAAAACCGGTAACCCATACGGATATACTGCTCTGGGTCTTTTGCTATTCGGGCTTTTTTGCTTGAGTCGGAAGGAATCCTAGAGGCAGGATAGGTTACTTTTATACCGGTTTGCCAAATGATACTTGCTTGCATTGGATGGACTCTTATGTTAAACTAAGCCTATATTTCCGCAGTGATCGGGTGTCGGAGGCATGTGACTGTCACAGAGAGAGAGGGCTGGGTTGAGACCCTCTTGGCAGGATTGCCCGCGGCTTTCGCCCGGGAGCGGTCGGTATTGAAGTCTTAGGATGGGTAGGTACCGGCGTCCGGCAGCGTTAATGCCATTGAGTGATTTCTGCTGTGCGGAAATAATTAGGGTGGTACCACGAGCACTTCGTCCCTTGGGGCGGAGGGCTCTTTTTTATTTAAAGGAGGATAACAGTGAAAGAGCAATTACAGGCAATCCGGGAAGAGGCCCTGGCAGATATTAACCGGGCCACGACCGTGGCTGAATTGAATGATGTCCGCATCTCTTACATGGGCAAGAAGGGGAAGGTAACGGCCATCCTCAAGGGGATGGGCAAGCTGTCCCCGGAAGAGCGCCCGGTCATGGGCCAGTTGGCCAATGAGGTCCGGGATGCCATCGGCCAGTCCCTGGAAGAAAAGCAGGCGACCCTGGCCAGAGAAGCCATGGCGGCCCGGCTCAAGGATGAAAAGATAGATGTGACCATGCCCGGCCGGGCCTTTCCGGTGGGGTCTGTCCACCCCCTGACCCAGGTCATCCGGGATGCAGAGCGGATTTTTGCGGGCCTGGGCTTTGAAGTGGCCCAGGGGCCAGAAATTGAAAGCGATTATTATAACTTTGAGGCCTTGAACCTGGCCAAGGACCATCCGGCCCGGGACATGCAGGATACCTTCTATATTAATCCCAATGTCCTCCTGCGGACTCAGACCTCCCCGGTCCAGGTCCGGACCATGGAAGCAAAGGCCGGGGTAGCCCCGGTCAAAATCATCTGCCCGGGTAAGGTCTACCGCCGGGACGATGACGCCACCCACTCCCCCATGTTCCACCAGATTGAAGGCCTCTGCGTGGATGAGGGCATCACCATGGGTGACTTAAAAGGGGTCCTCTTGAGCTTTATCCACCAGATGTTTGACGACAGCATTGACATCCGCCTCCGGCCTTCCTACTTCCCCTTTACGGAACCCTCCTGTGAAGTGGATATTTCCTGCGTGAACTGCGGCGGCAAGGGCTGCCGGGTCTGCAGCCACACCGGCTGGTTGGAAATTTTAGGCAGCGGCATGGTCCACCCCAATGTTCTCCGCTATGGCGGCTATGACCCGACCAAGGTCAGCGGCTTTGCCTTCGGCATGGGGGTTGAGCGGATTGCCATGATCAAGTACGGGATTGATGACCTCCGCCTCTTCTTTGGCGGCGACTTACGCTTCCTGTCTCAATTCAAGGAGGGCTTATGTTAGTATCCTATAATTGGTTAAAAGAATATGTAGATATCAGTGAAAGTCCGGAAGTCTTGGCGGAAATGATTACCCGGGCCGGGGTGGAAATCGGCGGGATCAGCTACCCGGCTGAGGGTATCAGCGGGGTTGTCGTGGCTGAAGTCCTGACCTGTGAACCCCTGGCAGACTCGGACCACTTGAACCTTTGCCAGGTGTCCACCGGCAGCGGTGACCCCCTCCAGGTGGTTTGCGGGGCGCCTAATGTGGCCGCCGGCCAGAAGGTCTGCTTTGCCCAGGTGGGGGCTGTCCTGCCGGGCAACTTTGAAATTAAAAAGGCCGAGCTCCGCGGGGTGACCTCCAATGGGATGATCTGCTCCATGCAGGAGCTGGGCGTTGACGATGCCCTGGTGGCCCCGGCCGACAAGGATGGGATCCGGGTCTTACCGGCAGATGCCCCCCTGGGGGAAGATGCCCTTGCCTACCTGGGCTTAAATGACGCTATTTTTGACTTAGACTTAACTCCCAACCGGTCTGACTGCCTGTCGGTCTACAATGTAGCCCGGGAAGTCGGGGCCCTCTTAAACCGGCCGGTCCGGCCCCTGGATGTGGCTTTTTCCGGCCAGGCGGCCTCAGATGAAGGCATTCAGGTGACGGTGGACGCTCCGGAACTCTGCCACCGCTATATCGGGACGCGGCTCCTAGGGGTCAAGCCGGGCCGGTCCCCTCTATGGATGGAACAGCGGCTCCAGGCTGCCGGCATGCGGCCCCTGGGCGTCCTCGTTGACATCACCAACTATGTCATGCTGGAAACCGGCCAGCCCCTCCACGCCTTCGATGAAAAAGACATCGCCGGCCGGGAAATTATCGTTCGCCGGGCCAAGGACGGGGAACACATCGTCACCCTGGATGATGTGGACCGGGAACTGACTAACGAGATGCTCCTTATTTGTGACCGGGACCGGGCTGTCGGGATTGCCGGGGTCATGGGGGGCGAAAATACGGAAATCAAGGACGATACGGAAAACATCTTCCTGGAATCTGCCTACTTTGAACCCCGGAATGTCCGTCGGACTGCCCAAAAGCTGGGCCTGCGGACCGAGGCCTCCATCCGGAATGAAAAAGGGGTTTCCATTAAAGGGGTTGAACTGGCAGCCCAGCGGGCAGCGGCCTTGTTTGAACGCCTGGCCGGCGCCCAGGTCATTGCCCCGGCCCAGGACGTTTACCCGGTTGAACAGCCGGACACCCTTGTGCCCCTGCGCTTTGCCCGGGCCAATGCCCTCCTGGGGACCGATATCCCGCCGGAAACCATGGTCAGCTACCTGACCCGGCTCCAATTCGACCTGGTCGAAGAAGGGGAAGAAGGGGTCCAAGTCCGGGTGCCTGACTGGCGGATGGACGTGACCATTGAAGAAGACCTCATCGAAGAAATTGCCCGCTTTTACGGCTATGATGAGATCCCGGCCACCCTTCCCTATGGGTCCACTAACCCCGGTGGCCTAACGGAAAAACAACGGCTCCAGGAGGCTATTGGTCGTCACCTGGTCGCTGCCGGCCTCCACGAGGTCCTGACCTATAGCTTCGTGGCCGAAGACTTTGCCGATAAGCTCCACATGGACCCGGCCGACCGGCGGCGGGAAGTCATCGCCATCGATAACCCCCTATCGGCCCAGCTGGCAGTCATGCGGACCAGCCTGGTCCACAGCATTTTAGAGGCGGTCCAGGTCAACCGGAGCCACCAGGTGGCAGACGTGGCCATTTTCGAACGGGCCAAGACCTACCGGGCTGAAGGCGACCTGACCGACCGCCAGCTGGCGACGGAAGAAGACCACCTGGTCATTGCCCTGGATGGGGGCAGCAACCGGGACTGGCTGGGCAGCCGGCAGGCATACGATTTCTTCTATCTAAAGGGGATCATCGAGCAGCTCTTCACCCGCCTGGACCTGGCAGGCCTGCGCTGGGAAGCCTGCACCGATGACCCGACCTGGCATCCCGGCCGGACTGCCCGGGTCTATCTGAATGACACCCTCCTGGGGCTGGTGGGCCAGGTCCACCCCCTGGTTTGCCAAAACTATGACCTCAGCGAAGCCGTTTACTGTGCTGAATTAAACCTGGAACCCCTCTATGCCCTGGGCGTTGAGGCCCCCAAGGCCGAAACCCCGAGCCGGTACCCGGCTGTTATGCGGGACCTGGCCCTGGTTGTGCCGGCAGACCTCAGTCATGCCGATATCAGCCGGACCATCCGGGCAGCCGCCTCTAGCGACCTCCGGGATATCGTCCTCTTTGACCGGTACACCGGCGACCAGGTGGCCGACGGCATGGCCTCCATGGCCTATAGCCTGGCCTTCCAGAATAAAGAGCAAACCCTAACCGATGACCAGGTTGAAAAAGACATGGAGGCTATCCTGGCGGCTTGTAAAGACTTAGGCGCAACTATCCGTGAATAATAAATGAAGATACCCCATGATGTTTCTTCCTTTGGTAAATGGGGTAAGAGTTTAGCAATGTGGCTTTTTATGTTGTTGTAAGCACCGCCCTCTAGCGGTTCCGGCTGAAAGGAGCAAGTGTGGATCCGATTGCATTTCAAATAGGCCCCCTGGCGGTTCGCTGGTACGGGATTCTTATTGCCCTGGCCTTTCTCATCGCCTTGATGATGACCGGCCGCGGGGTCAAGAAGGCCGGCCTGGATGAAGAAAAATATTATAGCCTGGTGATGGTCATGATTGTCATGGCCATCCTGGGGGCCCGGCTCTACTATGTGGTTTTTAACTGGCCCTACTACGCCGCCCACCCGGGCGAAATCATGGCCATTTGGCATGGGGGGCTGGCTGTTCACGGCGGGCTTATCGCCGGGACCCTGACCCTCTTTTTAGGCAGCCGCCACTATGGCTTTCGTTTTTGGCAGCTGGCGGATATCATTGCCCCCTGGATGATTTTAGGCCAGGCCATTGGCCGCTGGGGGAACTACTTTAACCGGGAAGCTTACGGCTATGCGGTAGATAAGGCCGATGTGCCCTGGGCCATTGAAATCAACGGCCAGTGGCACCATCCGACCTTTTTATACGAATCCCTTTGGGACCTCCTGGGGTTCGGGATTTTAATGGTCATTGCCCGGCGCCCCTGGGTCCGGGAGGGGGAAGTGGCCCTAATCTACCTGATGTATTACTCAGTTGGACGTTTTGTAATTGAAGGCTTTCGCACAGACAGCCTGATGCTTGGTCCCTTACGGATGGCCCAGGTGATTAGCTTGCTGCTTTTCATTGGCGCCGGAGCAGTCCTGCTTTGGCGCCGGCGGCAAGGGGGCCCGAAGCTGGTCTCTCATGAAAGGAAGGATACGCATGACCACGAACACCACGAATGATGAAATTTATGAGTCTGGGGAAGACTATTTGGAATGTATCTTGCGCCTGCAAAATCGGCAGGGGGAAGTGAAGAGTATTGACGTGGCCAATGCCATGAACTATTCCAAGCCCTCTATCAGCCGGGCCATGAAAATTTTACAAGAAAAAGGCTTCATCATGATGGATAAGAAAAAATTCATCCACCTGACCGATGACGGCCTGAAAAAGGCGCAAGAAGTCTATAAGCGCCACCTCCTCATTAAGGAGGCCCTGATCAGTCTCCTGGATGTCAGCCCGGAAACGGCAGAGCAGGATGCCTGTCGGATTGAGCATATTGTTAGCAAGGAAACCATTGACAAGCTTTCCGCCAAGATGGAAGCCCACTTGATGGCAGAAGAATAAATCGCAGCGTAAGGGTCGCCCCGGTGGGGCGGCCCTTTTTGTATGCCCCGGTCGGGAAACTGAGCCCAGACTACTTGTACTGGACTTCACAATAAAATCAGGATAAGATGGCCGCCGAGGTCATCATTTCAGAATAGTTAAGATAAATAATAATTTTACAATTGCCCGTTTAGAAAGAGGGAAAACTTGTTAAAGCCTTTGGCAACATGATATAATGACCGAAGTACGCTTTCCGGTTTTAATCAGGCAAGAGATGTAAAGGCCATTGGAGAGCGAGCGGAGGAGATATGCTCAAGTTTATTTCATCAATCCGCCTAGCGGTTATTTTAATAGCAACCCTGGCCGGCATGGCGGTTTCAGCAACGATTTTTGACCAGGCGGAGGTCTTTTCCTCGACGCCCTTCCTGGTGGTTGTGGGCCTTTTTTTTGTGAACCTTTTAACTTGTACCCTCAGCATCCTGCCCCGGCTGGCCAAACGCCTGCGCCGGGGGGTCCGGGACCTGCCCGAGGGGGCGGGGGCCTACCAGGCCTCAGAGGCCTCTGAAGAGAGTGTCCGGGCCTTTTTCGCCAAGCACCGGTTTGCCGTCCAGGAAAGCCGGCAGGGGGAGGTCCGCTACCTTTACGGGGTCAGGGGACGGTTGCCCCTCCTGGCCCCTCATGTCCTCCACCTGGCGATATTAATCATTATCGTGGGGGCGGTCTTATCCAACTTTGGGGTCAAGGCCACCATGCAGGTGGCGGAAGGGGATATCCAGGCCGTACCGAAAAAGATTGCTGAGGCAACAGACCTCAAGGAGCTGGCGGTCCAGTCCTTCCAGACGGAATACGACCGCCAGGGCCATGTGGATAACTGGCGGACGACCTTTGAGCTTTTCGGTGCCGACGGGCCGGTTGGCAGCGGGGATACCCGGGTCAACCACCCCTATAAGAAGGGGGGCCTATCCATTTACCAGATGGGCTATGGGCGGCGCTTTGACGTCAACTTTACCACCGATAGTGCGGAAACCAGTGGGGGCTATGCCTTCCCTGAAGACCAGAAGATTCCCCTGGCAGATGGTTACTTTATCCTCCAGGCCATGGGCAAGGAGGCCCTCCTCTATATGGAATATGATAAGGATGGCCAGATGATCCGCCAGGAGGCCTTAAAGCCCGGCGCCGGGCTGAATTTAACCAACGGCAACCGGTTGGATTATATCCGGCCCCTGGAATATACGGTTTTAGAATTAAAGTACGGCCATGGGGTCCAGGCGGTTTTTGCCGGCTTTGTGCTGGCGGCTCTGGCCTCATTTATGCTGCTTTTAGGCCGCTATGCGGCGGTAGGTGTCCGCCTTGACCCGACCGGGGCCGTGGCGGTTCGCCTGGATGCCAAAGGGCGGGAGCGGAAGCGCCTGGCCCAACACCTATCCATAAAGGATGTGACAAAAAGGAATGATTAACTGGCAACACTTACTGATGACGGCCCCTTTGGTCTTGGCCATCTGTACAGCCCTGGCCGGCGCGGCGTCGGCTAAAAAAACGGCCCGTAGCCTGGCAACGGTGACGGCGGTTTTAGGTTTTCTCTGTTCTGCGGGCATCCTGGTGCTCCGGGGCGTTCAAATGAACCACCTGCCCTTATCCAGCGGGCTGGACTTCAGCCTCTGGCTCTGTGCGGTCTTATTCTTATTTACCATTTTCCTCTTGGGCAAGCTGCGGATGCCGGTTGTGGTGGTTTTACTCAGCATCATGATCGCTATTTTAGCGGCCTGGGTCTTATCCCAGAACCACGAAGTGGCGCCGATGGCGCCGGCTTTACGGTCTCCCTGGCTATCGGTCCATGTGCTTTCCGCCATGCTATCTTATAGCGTGCTGACGGTATCCTTTGTTTTATCCCTGGTCATTGTCACCCGGAAGGTGGACAAGACCACGGACCGGCTGGATGAGTGGGCCTATCGCCTGGTCCTCCTGGGCTTACCCCTGCTGACGGTTATGCTCGTGACCGGCTCCATTTGGGCAGAATATGCCTGGGGGAGCTACTGGAGCTGGGACTGGAAGGAAGTCTGGGCCCTGGTGACCTGGCTGGTCTATGCTTTATACTTACACTTGCGAGTGGGTGGGTGGCGCAATAAACAAGCTGCCTATTTAAATATACTCGGCTTTGCTGTGGTGGTCTTTACCTTCTTTGGGGTGAGTTACCTCTTACCGGGCCTACACAGCTATCTCTAACACGGAGGAGGTGGTCGGGTGCTTGAGCTGAAACCTTTTTTGCAGGAGCACCTGAAGACGCTTCGGGATGACTGGTTTGAGCTGACGCTCTCCGCCTATCCGGAAGCCAGCCGTCCTTTTTTCGAAAAGGTGGTGGACGGGTTTAACAACCCGGTTGGCGCCACCTTGTACGAAAGTCTGACGGCGTTATTGGAGGAATTGTTGCAACCGGCACCTGACGAGGACCGGGTCCTTGACCAGGTGGCCAACATCATGGCAGTCAAAGCGGTACAGGAAGTGAGTCCGTCTAAGGCGGTCAGCGTGTTTCCGGCCTTTAAGCAGGTGGTGATGCGGGCCGTTTGCCCCAAGGGGAAATGGCTTGTGGCGCCTGAAGCACTTATTGATTTTTTTGATGAGCTGGACACCGTTGCCCTGTATGCTTTCGATGTTTACTATGAGCGGCGCGTTCAAATTTATGAAATGCGCCTGGCTCAAATCAAGGCCAACAATGATATTTTGGTGCGCGCCAATTTATTAGACCAGGCCCTTGATATGGAGGATTTTATGCGTTGTGCAAGTTCAATGGGGGATGAGGGAAGCGCCGATTGCGGCAGCTGTCCGTCCGCGCGCCATTGCCCATCGGACGAGAGTAAAGGGGTGTAATGATATGGCAAAACTTCCAAAACCGGAGGAGCTGCTCAACATCAGTTATAACCCGCCAGCCACTGGGTGGATGAAAACCAAGACCGATATCCGGGAAGGGTTTTTCTGCCACGCCGGTAAGCCCGAAAGCTTGGAAAAAGTGAGCTTGCCGAATGCCCGTGAATGGCGTGTCCCTGATGATGACTGGAAGCTGCCGCCGGATTGGCAAACAATTATCTTAGATGGCTTACGGGACCGTCTGGACCGGTTCCGGTCCCTGAAGGTCTTTATGGACTGCTGCGTCCGTTGTGGGGCCTGCTCAGACAAGTGCCACTTCTTCTTAGGCAGTGGTGACCCGAAAAACATGCCGGTTTTACGGGCGGAACTCCTGCGGAGTGTTTACCGGAAAGAGTTTACCCTGGCCGGTAAGCTTATGGCCAAGATGGTCGGTGCCCGGGAACTGACGGAAGACGTCTTAAAAGAATGGTTCTACTACTTCTTCCAATGCTCCGAATGTCGCCGCTGCTCTGTTTTCTGCCCTTATGGTATTGATACGGCGGAAATCACCATGCTGGCCCGGGAGCTCTTAAACCTGGTCGGGCTTAATATTGACTGGATTGTTACCCCGGTGGCCAACTGCTTTGAAAAGGGGAACCACTTAGGGATCCAACCCCACGGGATTGTGGACAGTTACGATATGATGCTGGACGATATCGAAGATATCACCGGTGTCCGTTTAGACTTAACCTATAACCGCAAGGGCGCAGAAATTTTATACGTGCCGCCCAGCGGGGATATTTTTGCGACCCCGGGGAACTACACCCTCATGGGTCAACTCATGCTCTTCCACGAGTTAGGCTTAGACTATACCGTCAGTACCTTTAACTCAGAAGGCGGGAACTTCGGGCTCTTCACCTCTAATGAAATGATGAAGCGGCTCAACCAAAAGATTTACGCTGAAGCCCAGCGTCTAGGCGTTAAATTCATCATTGGTGGGGAATGCGGCCACATGTGGCGGGTTATCCACCAGTACATGGATACCATGAACGGGCCGGCCAACTTCTTAGAAGTGCCGAAAAACCCCATCACCGGGACCGTTTTTGAAAACGCCGCCTCGACCAAGATGATCCACGTGACGGAATTTACAGCCGACTGTATCCGCCACAATAAGGTTAAACTAGACCCGTCCCGGAACAAGGGGATTGTGGCCACCTACCACGATTCCTGCAACCCGGCCCGGGCCATGGGGCTCTTAGAAGAACCCCGCTACATCCTCGACCATGTCTGCGAGTGGTATGAAATGCCTGAAGACACCATCCGGGAAAAAACCTTCTGCTGCGGCTCCGGCTCCGGCCTGAACGCTGAAGAAAACATGGAACTCCGGATGCGGGGCGGTTTCCCCCGGGCCAATGCCGTTAAGTATGTCCATGAAAAACATGGGGTCAACATGCTTTCCTGCGTTTGCGCCATTGACCGGGCAGCCCTGCCGCCGCTCATGAACTACTGGGTGCCCGGCGTTGACGTCTGCGGCGTCCATGAATTGGTCGGTAATGCCCTGGTGATGAAAGGGGAAAAAGAACGGGAAGAAAACCTCCGTTTTGAACCCCTGCAAAACCAAGACCCGGTCATGGAGGAGGTAGGCCATGAATAAGCGTAATATCATTATCGGTATCGTGGTCTTTGTCCTGGTGGTAACCACCCCCCTCTGGCTCAACATCGGCCGCGGAGCCCAAGCCTCTGCACCGGAAGTCAGCCTGGATACCCCGGCCATCAAGGCCATGGGCGACGATGCCCACTGCATCTATGATGTTGAATACATGCGGTCCCACCATATGGAAGTCCTGGCCCAATGGAAGAAGCAAGCCATTCGTGGCAATAACCGTGAATTTGTGGCCCCGGACGGGACGGCTTATGAGGTATCTTTACAAAATACCTGCTTAGAATGTCACAGCAATTATGAAGACTTCTGTAAGAAGTGTCACGATTATAATGACGTGACCCCCAACTGCTGGACCTGCCATGTGAACCCGACAGCTGATAACGGTGGCGCTTTAAAAGAGGGCGTTACAGCAGGAGGTGACGAATAATGGCTAAAATTTCAAGAAGACAATTTTTAAAACTATCTGCTGCCACTGCCGGTATGGGTGTGCTCGCCGGCTGCGGCATGAAAACCAAGGGGATTGGCGGCGGTGAATTCATGACCCCCACCAAGGCCGTCAATGGCAAAAACTGGGGGATGCTCATTGATTCGTCTAAACTGACCAAGGCCGATATCGACCGGATGCAGGCCGCCTGCCACCAGGCCCACAATGTACCGGATATCCCCGAAAAGAAACATGAAATCAAGTGGATTTGGGATGAACCCTTTGAGGCCCTCTTCCATAGCCAGGTCAGCCCGGGCTTAAGTGAAAAGTGGCGGGGCGTCCCCTTTACCACCCTATGCAACCACTGCCGGAAGCCGATTTGCGTCAAAGTCTGTCCAACCCAGGCCACCTTTACCAATAAAGAAGGGATTGTCATCCAGGACATGCACCGCTGCATCGGTTGCCGGAACTGTATGGCTGCCTGCCCTTATGGGAGCCGGAGTTTTAACTTTGAAGACCCGCGTCCCTATATTAAAGAACTCAACCCTGCCTACCCCACCCGGAGTAAAGGGGTTGTTGAAAAATGTGACTTCTGTGCAGAACGCCTGGCCAAGGGTGAACTGCCCATCTGCGTAGAAGAATCCAATGGCGCTATTTTATTCGGGGACCTGGATGACCCCAATTCAGAAGTGGCCAAGGCCATCGCCAGTGAAATGGTCATTGCCCGTGAACCGGGTTATGGCACAGAGCCTAAGGTCTACTACCGGGTCAACCTGAAAGGAGGGGAAGAAGCATGATTGAAAAAGCCTTAGTCAAGCGGTCCAGCAAAAAGTACTGGGCCTGGATGTGTTTCTTACTCGCCGTTATTGTCATCGGTTGTGCCGCCTATGCCTACCAGATGATCAATGGTTTCCAGGTGACAGGGCTCTCTCGGGATATATCCTGGGGCCTCTATATCGGTCACTTAACCTTCTTCGTCGGGGTGGCCGCCGGGGGCGTTATGATTGTCCTGCCCTATTACTTCCACAATGTGAAAGAGTATGGCCGGATCACCGTCGTTGGCGAATTTTTGGCCATTGCCGCCCTGGTCATGGCCCTCTTATTCGTCGTCGTTGACGTCGGGGCCCCGCAAAAAATCTTAAACGTTTGGCTTTATTGGACACCCCAGTCCATGCTCTGCTGGGACTCTGTGGTCATTCCCCTCTACCTGGTCCTGAACCTGGTCGTGGGCTACCAAGTCCTGCAGGCTGAAAATAAGGGCGTCCACTATAAGAAATGGGTAAGAGTCCTGGCCATGATTTCTGTGCCGGTGGCCTTCTCCATCCATATTGTTACGGCCTTCCTGTATGCAGGTCTGCCCAGCCGCCACTACTTCCTGACGGCTGTCCTGCCGGCCAAGTTCCTGGCCGGGGCCTTTGCTACCGGGCCGGCCCTCATTATTCTCCTGTGCCTCTTGCTCAAACGCCTGACCGGCTTTGATGCCGGCGAAAAGGCCATGAGAATGCTGGCCACAACGGCTGTCTATGCCTTTATTGCCATGCTCATCATGGAAGCCGGGGAATTCTTTACGGCCTACTACTCCAATGTACCGGCCCACAAGACAGCCCTGACCTATCTTTTCTTCGGTTATGAAGGGAACAACCAATGGGTCCCTTTCCTGACAGTCTTCTGGATCACGACGGTCATCGCCCTGGTCCTGCTTTTACCGACCAAATTCCGCTTTAACTATGCCACCATGGGTGTCGGGTGTGCCTGCTTATTCATCGCCTTATACATTGAAAAAGGGCTCACCTTTGTTATCGGCGGTTTATCTGAAAACCCCTTCGGCGAAATCGTGGATTACATCCCCGGTTTTGCGGAAATCCTGGTCATCATCGGGGTTTATGCCATCGGTATCTTTATCATCAGCCTGCTCTTTAAGCTAATTACGGTGGTTAAGTATGACCGCGATGAAGGCGCCTTCCCCAATAAGTATGACCGGTCCCAGCTGGCCTATGAGCTGAACCGTCGGGGTGGCACCTATGTCGATACCCGTCCCCGGTATGTACCGGAGCCGGAAGAACCGGCAGATGCTGAAGGCAATGATGAAAAGGAGGTTGAATAATGGGATTCATTACTGCTTGCGTGATCGTCCTTGTCATAGCCTTATTCGCAGTGGTCGTCGGTGGCCTCATGGGCCTGACCGGCCTCTTTACGGTGGTCCTGCCTTATTTGGCCTTTACCCTCTTTGTGGTTGGGGTTATCTACCGGATTGCCAATTGGGGCAAATCGCCGGTCCCCTTTAATATTGCCACCACCTGTGGACAGGCCAAGAGCCTGGACTTCATCAAATGGAACCCGGTGGAATGCCCCCGGTCCCGTCCGGCCCTTTACTTTCGGATGTTCCTGGAAGTGGTCTTTTTCCGGTCTTTATTCCGTAACAGCAAGGCGGAACTTGAAAAAGACGGGAATCTGACCTTCCAATGGGAAAAATGGCTCTGGATTTTCGCCATCCTTTTCCACTGGGGGATGTTCTTTACCCTGATCCGCCACTTCCGCTTCTTTACCGCGAAAGTACCGGCCCTGGTGACCCTGCTTGACAAGATTGACGGGGTTATCTTAATTGACTTACACCACTATTACATCACAGGCTTTATGTTCCTAGCCGGGGCCGGCTTACTCCTGCTCCGTCGCCTGCTCCTGCCCAAGGTGCGCTACATTAGCCTCTTAAACGATTACTTCCCCCTGCTGCTCCTGATTGCCATCGCCTTAACCGGGATGGCCATGCGCTACCTGGTACCGACCCGGACCGACGTGACCAGCGTGCGCGAAGTCATGGTGGGCCTTTTGACCTTCCAGCCGGTTGTACCTGAACCGGGGACCTTGAGCATTTTCTTCCTCATGCACCTGACCTTCGTCTGCACCCTCCTGATCTACTTCCCCTGGGGCAAGCTCATGCACGCTGTAGGCGTCTTTATGAGCCCCACCCGGAACCAATGTACCAATAGCCGGGAAGTCCGTCACGTCAACCCCTGGAACCCGGTGGTTGAATTCCATAGCTATATGGACTATGAAGACCAATTCCGTGACCGGATGGTGAAATTCGGCCTTCCTGTTGAGAAAACCCTGGAAGAAGCTGAAGCTGAAAAAGAAGCAGAACGGAAGGCCCTGGAAGACTCCTTGGCCTAAAGGAAATATAAAAGCAGCTGTCATGCAGCTGCTTTTTTTGTGGCCATTATTGACGGAATTTACCGAAAACAAATCTTTTTTTAAAAGCTCTTGACAGAATAAGGATCTTCGTGTAATATTAGTATCTGTTGGGGCTACAAAATAACTGGGCCTGTTGGAGAAGTGGCTTAACTCACCAGCCTTTCACGCTGGCATTCAGGGGTTCGAATCCCCTACAGGTCAGACCCTTCGGATGATTAGCTCAGTTGGGAGAGCATCTGCATCACACGCAGGGGGTCGGCGGTTCGAGCCCGTCATCGTCCACTTTGGCGCAGTAGTTCAGTTGGTTAGAATGCCAGCCTGTCACGCTGGAGGTCGTGGGTTCGAGTCCCATCTGCGTCGTTTGCCTCGATAGCTCAGTCGGTAGAGCAAGGGACTGAAAATCCCTGTGTCGCTGGTTCGATTCCGGCTCGAGGCATTTTTAAGCGGTTTACAGATTACCTGTAAACCGCTTTTTTGTGTTCGCATTTACGGTGTCTTGCTCCGGCCATCCGAAGGCAGCTAGAGCAGGAAGGACCGAGGGCAAATAGCCCCACTGCCTTACATATGGGAGGGCCTCTCATCGGCTAGCAGGGAGCGGCAGATGGCAAGCTTGAATGGACGGTCACTGCTGGGTATAATCGTTGTATAGGTGCTAAGGTGACCTGGAGCCGTAAGCGGGGCAAGAGCAGGCAAATGACGTGTTCGATATTACAAGTAACGGTGATAATCGCCTTATAGGCTCCTCTAGCGACAAGGGTCTCTGTTCCTGCAGGACCGATTATATTTTTATGAGGATAAGCCGGATGAAATAAAAAAAGAAGAAAGGAGCGCAAAAAATGAAAACCATTGATGTTTATCAATGTGAATTGGGGAAGACCATTCCTCTTGAGTATGTAGGAAGAGTCCGATATTTCGGTGAAAGCTTCGGTGTTGATGGGCTGACAGATGGCAAAGACTATAACCTTGTAAAAGACGAAACCGGATATATTAAGGTTGTTGATGACAGTGAAGAAGATTACATCTATTCGCTGTCAAATCCAGCGCCTGCAACAGGGTATTCCCCAGGCGGTATCTTTAAAATTGTGGATGATCCTAGAGAGATTTTAAAAAAGCGTGGTTTGCCTGAGCTATAATATTAAAGGTTCCTAATTCAAAGAAAAAAAAGGACGCACATTGTACCTAGGGAGGAACGCTAAAGATGGTAACAATTGAGGAAATGAAAAAAGCTGCAAAGCATCAGGTTCGCGTTACATTAACGAGCGGAATCATCAGCGAAGGGTTTTGCACTGAATACTTATGGCCGGAGCCCGGGGAAGATGAGCATCACAATATTACTGTTAGGGAGCACGGGATCCTCTATGAAATCAATGACTATGAAATCGAGCGCATCGAAATTCTAGATTAATGAAAACCCTTGCATAGGAATAACTTCATAGGCATCTACTGTGTCCTTAAAGCCCATGAAGTATAATGATGACGTATCTGGGGATATTAAAAGGCTTGTAAAGCGTTTTATAAGGAGAAAAAATGAAAGTTCTAAGTGTGCTGAGTGTAAGCCCTGGCATCCTAACGATATAAAAGATGGGGATAAAAGTGAGCCGGTCATGACTTGTGACGCTTTTCCGGATGGGGAAGGCATCCCAATGGAAATCTTTAAAGCGACCAAGTCTGTTCCTTGCAGCGACCATATATCGTTTGAACCGGAAGACGAATAAAACCACCTGAAAGGGTGGTTTTTTTCATGTCAATCATCAGCAAGGGCGGTGAGGCGGATGAAATTGGCCTTCTATCCAGTAAAAATCTACAGGTGTTTAAAAAATATAGGAAAAATCCCTGAAACAAGCAAATTATCAACAAATTGTGAAAAACCTGTTGGCCCTTATCCTTTTATGGGGTAGAATAGAGGTATATCGCATGTGATCAGCAATAAGGGAGGATTTATATGGATTTCAGCCAAGCCTATCAAGAAAAATTAACCACGCCTGAAGAGGCGGTCCAAATTGTTAAAAGTGGTGACTGGGTCGATTACAGCCAAACCTGTGCTATTCCAGTTCGGCTGGATGAGGCCCTGGCGGCCCGGCATGGGGACCTGTCTGATGTCAAGGTGCGGAGTTCTATTACCATGCAACCCCTCCAGGTGGTGGAGGCCGGCGAGGGGTCCTTTATCTATAATGCCTGGCACTGCTCCGGCTTAGACCGCCGCTATATCGACCAGGGTAAGGCCTTCTTTAACCCCATGCTTTTCCGCAATGTGGGGGCCTATTATCGGAAGGGCTATGCCCCGGTTGATGTGCTGATGTTGACGGTCTCCCCCATGGATGCCTATGGCAACTTCAGCACCGGTCTGACCAACTGCTGTGTCCAGGATATCATTGATGTTGCCAAGTATATCGTCATTGAGGTGAACCCCAACATGCCCCGGGTCTATGGGACGACCGGGGACCATATCCATATTTCCCAGGTGGATAAGATTGTCGAGAGCGATGCCCAGATTCCAACAGCGGCAGCGCCGCCGGCGACGGAGATTGACCGAAAGATTGCCGGCTATATTTTCCCGGAACTCTCTGACGGGATGACCCTGCAGTTGGGGATTGGCGGGATGCCCAATGCCCTAGGGGCCTTGATTGCCGAATCCGACCTCAAGGATATCGGTATGCATACCGAGCTCATGAGTGACGGCTATTTGAACCTCTACCGGGCCGGGAAAATCACCAATATGAAGAAGGAAATCGACCGGGGCAAGGGGGTCTTCTCTATTGCCAACGGGTCTCGGGACCTCTATGACTTCCTCCATGAAAACCAGAGCATTTACTCTGCCCCCATTGGCTATGTCAACCACCCGGACACTATCCGGCAGTTTAAAAACTTTGTCTCCATCAATGGCTGCATTGCCATGGACCTCTACGGTCAGGTCTGCTCGGAGACCGCCGGTACCCGGCAGATTTCCGGCACCGGTGGCCAGCTGGACTTCGTTACCGGGACCTTTGAATCGGAAAACGGCAAGGCCTTCCTGGCTATGAGCTCTACCTTTACCGATAAGGCCGGGGTGGTTCACTCCCGGATTATGCCGACCTTCACTGAGGGGGATGTTATGACAACCCCCCGGACCCAAGTCCCGACCATCGTCACCGAGTACGGGATGGCCCACCAGGTCGGTCTGCCAACCTGGCAACGGGCTGAAAACATCATCAATATTGCCCACCCCGACTTCCGCGAGGCCTTGATCCAGGCGGCGGAAGCCCAGGGTATTTGGCGGCGAACCAATAAACGGTAGTGCCATCAAGAAGAAAGCCCCGACTGCAGGCAGTTGCAGCCGGGGCTTTATCTATTTTCGGTGGCGGCGGAAGGTGTTCCGGTGGCGGTATTCGTAACGGTTGTAGGCCAGGTAGCCCAGGAGGGAGACCAGGGAGGTCCCAATAAAGAGGAGGGCGACCTTGAGGACCTGGCCACTGACGATGGCATCGCCGGCCAGGGCACTGACCAGGGTGGCGGGAATCCGGGCCAGGTTGCTGATGATGAGGAAGTTAACCAGGCTCATATTGGTTAGGCCCAGGAGGTAGGTCAGGGCGTCCTTGGGGGTGCCCGGGATCAGGAAGAAGATAAAGGTCAGGCCATGGAGTTTCCGTGGGTTGGTCAGGAAGTCGTAATTTTCCAGACGGTTGTTCTCAAAGAAGAAATTGACGAAGTTCTCGCCAAAACGCTTGACTAGGGAAAAGGCCAGGCTGGACCCGATGACCATACCCAGGGTGCAGATGAGGGTCCCATGTAAGGGGCCATAGGCAAAGCCGGCGGCGATTTCCATAGGGCCGGCGGGGACGACGGCCACCAGAACCTGGAGGGCCATGCCCAGGACAAAGAGGAGCCGGCCGGCAAAACCGTGGGCTTCGGCCCAGGCCCGGACCGCTTCTGCATCCTGCATGTTGCGGAAGGTGGGGGCCAGATGTCTGGTTACTAAGATGCCCAGGACCACCATAGCTGCGATAAAGAGGAGCAGGAGCAGGCGGCGTAGGCGCTTTTTATTGCGGTCATCCATGAGGGTACCTCCGGGCTATTGTGATGAGGGGCAGCCGGCTGGCCGGCCCCTAGTGTGAGGCAATGATAGCGTGAAAAAGCGTCTCTTGTCAATGAAGCTTGGCCAAGAGACGCTTTTTCTATAAAAGTAAGACCGGCCGGCCTTTAATCAATGAGGTCATGGAGCTCGTAGCCGGCTTCTTTGAGACTTTGTTTGATTTCCTGGACATGGCGGTGGCCATTGGTGGAAACGGTAATATCCACGTGGATATTTGAAAACCGCTCGGTGAGGCTGTAGCGGTCATGGGAGATGGAGATGATATTGGCCCGTAAGTCGGACAGGATGCCGCTGATCCGGTGCAATTCGCCGGGCCGGTCCGGCAGGTCCAGGTAGAACTTAAAGATTCGGTCCCGGAACCGGAGGCCCTTGTTGATCATAGAGGCCACCATCAGCATGTCCACATTGCCGCCGGAAAGGATGCAGGCTACCTGCTTATTGGCAAAGGGGAGTTTGCGGGCGGCGGCTACAGAAAGGAGGCCGGAGGGCTCGACGATGAGCTTGTGTTGCTCGACGGTTTCCGTAAAGGCCTCCATGAGTTCAAAGTCGTCAACGACCAGCCAGTCATCGACAAAGCGGCGGCAGAGGCTGTAGGTTTCGATGCCGGCCTCTTTGACAGCGGTCCCGTCTGCAATGGTGGAGACATCATCCAGCATGACCCGGGCCCCGGTCCGGATAGCGGCCCGCATGGAGGCGGCATTTTTAGGCTCAACCCCGATGACCCGGCAGTCCGGCTTGTGCTGGGCAATGCAGGCGGCAATGCCGGCAATGAGGCCCCCGCCGCCGACTGGCACCAGAATCGCCTCCAGGGCCGGCAGGTCCCGGAGGAGTTCCAGGGCGATGGTCCCCTGGCCCTCAATGACCCCTAAGTCATCAAAGGGGTGGACCATGGTGAAGCCTTCTTCCTTGGCCAAACGGGCGGCCTCGGCAGCGGCATCATCATAAGTGGTGCCAATCAGGCGGACTTCAGCCCCAAGGGCCCTGGTCCGCTTGATCTTGATGAGGGGAGTGGTTTCAGGCATGACCACGATGGCCCTGGCCTTGGCTGCCGCAGCAGCACAAGCCACCCCCTGGGCATGGTTGCCGGCGGAGGCCGTGACCAGACCCTTGGCTCGGGCTTCCTCGCTTAGGGCAAAGATTTTATTGCTGGCGCCCCGAATCTTAAAGGCCCCGGTACGTTGGAGGTTTTCCGGTTTTAAAAATATATGGTTATTGGCTGCCGTTGAAAAATAAGGCGACTCAATAATCGGCGTCGGCAGGAGCATTTGACGGATGCGATGGGCAGCAGCTTCAAAATCAAAAGTTGGATTAGACATCATGCACCTCTTTTTTTGGAAATTGACTTTGCTGGCCTTTTGCAAAAAACCTGGGCCAAAAAATCGGTATGGCTATCATACCACAAAAATCCCCCGTATGCAGGGCATATCGGGGGGAAGTGGGGCTGGCCCTTATTTTTTCTTATTACCGGCTTTTTTAGCCTGGTTGGCGACTTTTTTAGCCTCTTTTTGGACCTGGTCTTTCTTGGCCTGGTTCTTTTTGACGGCTTCACCGGCTTTTTGGCCAATGGCCTTGGCCTCGGGGCTGGTGGCTTCTTCTTCGGCGGCTGCAGCCAGGGTTTGCTCGGCAATGACTTCCCGGGCCTTTTCGCCAACATCCCGCGCCTCTTCAACGATAGCTTCGGCTTCTTCCTTTTCAGCCGCTAAGAGGTCAGCAGCAGCTTGACCGGCCGCCTGGGCCTTGTCCTGCTTGCCGGCCTTGTCTTTGACGTCTTCGGCCTTATCGGCGGCTTTGTCTTTAGCCTCTTCAGCCTTATCTTTGACGTCTTCGGCCTTATCGGCAGCCTTGTCTTTAGCCTCTTCAGCCTTATCTTTAACGTCTTTGGCCTTATCGGCAGCTTTGTCTTTAGCCTCTTCAGCCTTATCTTTGACGTCCGCGGCCTTGTCAGCTGCCTTTTCTTTGACTTCTTCGGTTTTCTCAGCCCCCTTATCCTTGACTTCTTCAGCCTTGTCGGCCAGGACTTCCTTGCCTTCAGCGACCTTGTCGCCGGCTTCTTCAGCCTTGATCTGAGCCGTTTCTTTTAAGTCCTCGGCCTTTTCAAGACCGGTTTCTTTCAGGTCCTGAGCCTTGTCCTTGATGACGTCCTTGGCTTCATCAGCGATGATAGCGGTGGCGATGACGGCTTCTTCGGCCTTATCCTTGACCTTTTCTACGCCGGCCTTCAGTTGACCATTATCGCTACCGGTCTTTTCCTTCAGGTCCTGGGCCTTGTCCTTGGCGACGGCCTTGACGTCCTGGGATAGGTCTTTGGCAGCGCTCTTGGCTTCACCGGCCTTACCCTTGGCGGCATCCTTGGCCTGGTCTACTTTTTCTTCGGCGACGACCTTCAGGTCCTGGGCCTTGTCTTTGGCAATGACTTTGACGTCACCGGCAACCCCTTTAGCGGCGCCCTTGGCTTCGGCGACCTTGTCCTTGGCAGCGTCTTTGGCCTCGCCGGCTTTTTCTTCGACCCGGTCCTTGACGGTCCCCCATTTTTCCTCAGCCTTCTCCTTAACGGTTTCGGCCTTATCCAGGACGCTGGCTGCCTTGGCGGCGGTGGCGGCTTTGACGCCGTCTAACTTACCGCCGGCTTTTTCCTGCTGGGCGGCCTCGGTCTGGGCCCGGAAGAGGTCAGCCAGCTTTTTGGTGGTCTCTTTGACCGTATAGCCCTGGTCCTGGCAGGCCTTTTCTAAGCGGTGGGCGGTGCGCAGGAGCTCCTGGTAAGCGGCTTCAGTGCGTTGTTGGAGGTCTTTTAAGTCTTTCATTGAAATCATCCCTTCACATGGATTTTTAATAGCTGAGTGTGGGTGGTATAAGCTTTCTAATGATATTGTATCATAGCCCTTCTTTATAAGGGCATTTTATTGACGAAATATCTGTAAAATGCTATACTTTTAACAGTTTTAACGGTCGGATAGGGCCTTATCATGGACTTATCTTCGTGTTAGTGCCCGGTTGATGTGTGCGCATCAAACTGGGTTTTTTATTTGTAGAGAGGGGTTGGGAGATGGGAGATAAACTCCGCCTTTATGGATTTAACAACTTAACCAAGTCGCTATCCTTTAATATTTATGATGTCTGCTATGCCCGGACAGAGCGGGAACAGCGCGATTATGTGGCTTATATAGATGAGCAGTATAACTCAAACCGGCTAACGGATATCCTCCTGCACGTCACCGATATGATCGGGGCCCATGTACTTAATGTGAGCAGCCAGGACTATGACCCCCAGGGGGCCAGCGTGACCATTATGATTGCCGAAGAGGCCATGGTCCCCAACCTGGATGGGGAGACGGTGGTGGCCCACCTGGATAAAAGTCATGTAACAGTACATACTTACCCGGAATACCACCCGGAAAACGCGATTGCCACCTTCCGGGTGGATATTGATGTGGCCACCTGCGGGGAAATCACCCCCCTGTCGACCCTGGACTACCTCATCGGCAGCTTTGACTCGGATATCATTACCATGGATTACCGGGTCCGGGGCTTTACCCGGGATGTGGACGGGCGGAAGGTCTTTAATGATATTGCCATGACCAGTATCCAGGACTTCATTGACCCGAAAATCCTGCAAAACTATGATGCCTATGATGTCAATGTCTATAAGATCAACAGCTTCCATACCAATATGCTGATTAACGACATGCAGCTCCAGGACTACTTATTTAATACCGATGTCTATGAAATTCCGCCTAAGCAGCGGCTGGAAATCAGCGATAACTTGCGCAAGGAAATGCTGGATATTTACCACGGTACCAATATTTACTAGACAGGTGAGGAGGTTCCCTTGATGGACCAGGAAAGAATGCCCATTCTTGAGGCCCTGGAGGAATTAAAGGTCAACCGGGTCGTCCCCTTTGATGTGCCCGGCCATAAGCGGGGGCGGGGCAACCCGGAGTTGACGGCCTTTCTGGGTGAAAAATGTGTCTCTGTGGATGTCAATTCCATGAAGCCCCTGGACTTTCTCTGCCACCCGGTGTCGGTCATCAAGGAGGCAGAGGACCTGGCGGCAGAAGCCTTCCGGGCGGCTCACGCCTTTTTAATGGTGGGCGGGACCACCAGCTCGGTCCAGGCCATGGTCCTGTCGGCCCTGGCCCCGGGCGATAGCATTATCCTGCCCCGGAATGTCCACAAGAGTGTCATCAACGCCCTCATGCTGGTCGATGCCAAACCCATTTACATCAACCCCCAAACCCACGCCCGGCTGGGTATCTCCCTGGGGATGCGGGTAGAGGATGTCCGGGCGGCCATTGCCGACCACCCCGAGGCCAAGGCGGTCCTGGTCAATAACCCCACCTATTACGGAATTTGCTCTAACCTGGCTGCCATTGTGGACCTGGCCCACCAGGCCGGCATGCTGGTCCTGGCCGATGAGGCCCACGGGACCCATTTTTATTTCGGCGAGGATATGCCCCTGGCGGCCATGCATGCCGGGGCGGATATGGCCGCCATCTCCATGCATAAGAGCGGCGGGTCCCTGACCCAGAGCTCCCTGCTTTTAACCGGGCCGGCGGTCAACGCCGACTATGTCCGGCAGATTATCAATATCACCCAGACCACCAGCGGGTCCTACCTGCTCCTATCCAGTCTGGATATCAGCCGGCGGAACCTGGCCGTCCGGGGCAAGGAAATGTTCCGCCAGGTCCTGGAGGAAGCCGATTATGCCCGCCGGGAAATCAATGCCATTGGCGACTATTACGCCTATGGGCCGGAAATTATCGATGGGGATGCAGTCTTTGACTTTGACCGGACCAAGCTCTCGGTCAACACCCTGGACCTGGGCCTGGCCGGCATAGAGGTCTACGACCTCCTGCGGGACGACTACGACATCCAGACTGAATTCGGTGACCTGGGCAACCTCCTGGCCTACCTGTCCTTTGGCGACCGGCCCAAGGATATAGAGCGGCTGGTGGCGGCCCTGGCTGAAATCCGCCGGCGCTTCCGCCGGCCCGGCCAGGATATGTTTGACCAGGAGTATATCAGTCCGGTGGTGACCATGACCCCGCACCGGGCCTTTTATGCAGCCAAGGAATCGGTGCCCCTGGCGGAAAGCAAGGGCCGGGTCTGTGCGGAATTTGTCATGAGCTACCCGCCGGGCATTCCTATCCTGGCTCCCGGTGAAGCCATTACGGATGAAATCATCCGCTATATTGAGTACAGCAAGGAGAAGGGCTGCTCCCTAACCGGACCGGAAGATATGGCTGTCAGCCGGTTGAATGTCATTAAGGAGGATTAATATGCAGCTGTGGTTTACCGAACCCCATACCGATACCGTCCAATTTTCGATTAAGGTGGACCGGCAAGTGCACAGTGAGGTCACAGACTTTCAGCGGATTGACGTCTTTGAAAGCTTTGAGTTTGGCCGTTTCCTAACCCTGGATGGCTATATGATGCTCACTGAGCGGGACGAATTTATCTACCATGAGATGATTACCCATGTGCCCATGGCGGTTCATCCCCAGGTTCGTCGGGTCCTGGTTATTGGGGCCGGTGATGGCGGCGTTTTACGCGAATTAAGCCGGTATCCGGAAATTGAGCGGATTGACCTGGTGGAAATAGATGAGCGAGTGGTAGAGGTCTGTAAAGAATACCTGCCCCAAACAGCAGTGGGCTTTGAGGACCCCCGGGTTCACTTTTACTTTGAAGACGGGCTGAAATTTGTCCGGGCGCCGGAAGAGGTCTATGACCTGATTATTGTTGACTCCACAGACCCTTTCGGCCCGGGCGAGGGCCTCTTCACCAAGGAATTTTACGGCAACTGCTTCAAGGCCCTGAAGGCCGACGGCATTATGGTCAACCAGCATGAAAGCCCCTTCTACCCGGATGATGCCCGGGCCATGCAGCGGGCCCATAAGCGGATTGTGGAAAGTTTTGACCATGCCCGGGTCTACCAGGTCCATATTCCGACCTACCCCAGCGGCCACTGGCTCTTCGGCTTCGCTTCAAAAAAATACCACCCGGTCAAGGACCTGGATGCCGACCGCTGGAATGCCCGGGGCCTGGCCTGCCGCTACTACAATACCAACCTACATAAGGGGAGCTTTTACCTGCCCAATTATGTTCAGACCCTTTTAGAGGCGGTGGAAGAATGAGCCCCTTGACCCTGCCTCAGACGACCTTTATTGCCTGTGACGGCGCCTGGGAAGCGGCCGGGACCGTCCTCTTTGGCGCTCCCTTTGACGGGACGACCAGTTTCCGGCCGGGGACCCGGTTTGGCCCGTCAGCAGTCCGCCTGGACAGTGATGGGCTGGAAACCTACAGCCCCTACCAGGACAAGGACTTGGAGGACTATGCCATCTTCGACAGCGGCGACCTGGACCTCCCCTTTGGGGATACAGAGGCCGTCCTCAAGGCCATTGAAGACCGGACCCGGACCATCCTGGAGGCCGGCAAGCGGCCCTTTATGATTGGGGGCGAGCACCTGGTCACCCTGGGCAGTATGCGGGCGGTGGCCCAGGTCTACCCGGCGGTGGAAGTCCTCCACTTTGATGCCCATGCAGACCTGCGGGAGGACTACCTGGGGGTGGCCCTTTCCCATGCGACGGTCATGCGCCGGGTGGCTGACCTCATTGGCCCTGACCGGCTCCACCAGTTTGGCATCCGGAGCGGGACCCGGGAGGAATTTGCCTTTGCCAAGGCCCATACCGACTTCCACCCCTTTGCTGTAACCGCTGTGGCTGCCTGTGCCCAGGCCCTCCAGGGCAAACCGGTTTACCTGAGCGTGGATATGGACGTCCTGGACCCCTCCATCTTCCCCGGCACCGGGACCCCGGAAGCCGGCGGCATTAGCTGGCGGGACCTACTGGGTGCCCTCCTCCAGCTGCGGGGGCTCAATATCATCGGGATGGATGTCAATGAACTCTCGCCCCATTATGACCCCTCCGGCGTCTCAACGGCCGTTTACGGAAAGACCATCCGGGAAATGCTCCTTTTGGTGGAATCAAATAAATAACATAAAAAATAGCCCTTCCAGTGGAGGGGCTATTGCTATGTCTGGGCTTACTTGACCAGGTCTTTTAGGGCCGCTAGGCTTTCCACGACCTGGTCAGCCTCGGCCTGGAGCCGGGACCATTCATGGTCATCCTGGCCTTCAGCCGGGATGGCCAGGGTGGTGAAACCGGCCCGGTGGGCGGTCCGGAGGCCGTCGATGTGGTCTTCAACGACCCAGACCTGGTTGGGATCGGCTTCGATGTCGGCCAGGGCCTGCCGGTAAAGGGCCGGTTCGGTCCGGTCCAAGTGCCCATCGGCGGTGGAGATGATGCCTGCCAGGGCATCGGCACAGCCGGTGCAGTCTGCCAGGAGGCCGGCCAGGTCACTGGAGGCGTCTGACAGGGCGATGACCGGGATACCTGCCGTCCGGCATTGGTCCAGGAAGGCCTGGGCCCCCGGCTGGAGCCGGGCCTGGCGGCGGTAGTAGTCCTCCAGGTCATAGTCAAATTCATAGAGGATTTGGCTGATGCCGTCAGGCACCGAGTAGTTGTGCTTAATGTAGGCGGCACTGGCGGCCAGGGTTCGCTGGCGGAGGATGGCCGCCAGGTCCGGCCCGGCCGCCTTGCCGACGCCGGTCAGGTAGGTCTCGGCCAGGGCGGCCCAGGCGGCGTGGGTATCACAGAGGACCCGGTCCAGGGGGATGATAAGGGCCTGGGGCTTACCGGCGCCGTAGGGGCCAAAGATGGCTTCAGCCTGGGCCCGGAGGGCCTTGGTAGCTGCCAGGGGGTCTCCGGCCCCGTAAAGGGCGGAAATGACCGCAGCCCCGTCACAGCCTAAGCCGGCCAGCTGGTCCAGGTTGTCGCCGGTGATCCCGCCGATGGCCACGACCGGGAGGTCGATGGTGTCGGTAATCTCCTTTAAGACACCCGGCGCCAGGCAGGCGGCATCTTTACTCTGGCTGGGGAAGACGGCCCCACAGCCCAGGTAGGTGGCCCCGCCGGCCTGGGCCTCTTGCGCCTCGGCCAGGTTGTGGGCGGAAATGCCGATGACCTTATCCGGGCCCAGCTTCATCCGGGCCAGGCGGAGGGCGGCGTCATCCTGGCCCAAGTGGACCCCGTCGGCGCCGATTTCCCGGGCCAGTTCGACGTCATCATTGATAACAAAGGGGACCCGGTAGGCCCGGCAGAGGGCTAAGAGGGCCTCGGCGTCCGGTCGGGCCGCTTCCCGGCCCCGGGTTTTATCCCGGAACTGGAGCATGGTGATCCCACCCTCTAAGAGGGCCTTGGTCCGGTCAATGAGGGCTTGGCCGGTGTAATGGGCGCAATCGGTAATGGCATAAAGGCGTAAATCTTCTGCTTTCATAGGTATCCTTTCCAGCTAGTGATTGGAGGGGTGGTGGGTGATATCGATGGTTTCAAAAAACCGAATAATAGCGTTTAAAAAGTCTTCCTCAATGGGCTTGAGGGGGTAGAGGCTGCTGTGAATCAGGTAATAATGGGTGGTGAGGCCGGTATTGTCGGCAAAGGGGCGCCAAATGATATCCCCTGATTCATAGTCCCGGTCCCCCAGGCCGATGAGCTTGGGCAGGGCCACCACATGGGTTCCGGTGCTTAAGATGAGCCGCTTAACGTGGGTCAGGGTATCCACCTCAATATGGGTCCGTTCCTTGAGCCGGCGCTTATTCCGGGAAGTGCCCAACATATAGAGCCGGTTGTAGGCCGTATTGTCCGGCGGCTTGGTCAGGAGGTTGAGTTCAATGCTGGGGTAGGCCAGAAAATCCTCGATGGTCACCTGGTCTTGGCTGGCCAGGGGGTGGTTGGCAGCCATATGGGCTACAAAGTTCTCACTATAAATGGGGGTCGAGCTGATATGGTCCCTTTTCAGCTGGGCCAGGACATCCTCCATGGTCTTTTCCTGGATGGGAACCAGGGCAAAGGTCCCGGGTACATTGGTGAGCTTTTCAACGACCGAGTCGATGATGATTTGTGGCGGAAACTCTTTCAATTCCAGGTTGACCTCCGGGTAGTCTTCCTGAAACTGGGTCATGAGTTCCAGGAGGACCCCAAAGGAAATAGCCGGAATGGTCATCAGACGGATTTTGTCCGGGGGCTGGGCCGCCTGGACCGCCTCGTAAATCCGGGCCTCGCAATTGACCAGCTCAGAGGCAATTTTAACGACGGCCTCGCCCATGGGGGTCGGGTAGACACCGCTGCGGAGCCGTTCAAAGAGTTTGACACCGAGCTCTTCTTCCAGGCCGGAAATAGCCGTGGAGAGGGAGGGCTGGGTGATAAATACATTTTCTGCCGCCTTGGAAAATGACCGCGTTCGGTATAATTCTAATAAATAATGCAGTTGTTCTATACGCATGCGACAGTCCTTTCTCGGAAACCAATCGGCTGGAAGAGGCAGCCTACGCCGTGTTGACTAAATTATAGCATATGGCCCGATCAAATAAAGCCGCGTTCCGGGAAAATAATATTTTTGTTTGACCCCTAGCCGGCAAACCGTTATGATAGAATGAGAGAAACGTACTTCAATCGAGGTGATGGATATGTTATCAGGGAGAAAAGTAACAATCGAAAAGCCGCAGATCCAAGATGCGGATGTTCTCCAAAAATGGTACTTGGACAAGGAATTCCGCTTACTCTATGACGGCTACCGCGGAAATTCATTGGATATGGTTATGGCCGAAATCAAAGCCGGTCGCGACATCACCGATCCCCATGCGGAGCGGTTGAATTTTTTGGTGCGGGCAAAACACAATAATGACCCCATTGGGGTGGCGGCCATCTTAGATATTGACCGGCAGAACGGTCATGCGGCCATTGCCCCGGGGATTGCTGACGAAAGTAAACGTCTTCTAGGCTATGGCTTTGACCTTATGGTGGTCCTGTGCGACATCGTCTTTTATGACTTTGGCTTCCGCCGGGTCTATATGCGGGTCAATGATAACAACCAGTTGGGGCTGCGGTCAGCCCTATCCTTCGGTTTCCAGGCCGAGGGGCAGTTACGGGACCATATTTTTACCGGGGCCCAATATGTGGACCAATGGATGCTGGGCCTCTTGAAAGATGAGTATGAAAATCTTTCTGTGGTGAAACGTTGGAAGGCACGCGCCTAGCCTTGCGCCGGCTGCGTACAAATTGTACAATAATGGCAACGATGGGAGCTTCGCCCCATACGTTGCCATTTTTTATTGCCTGATGCCAAATCGACACCTGGATCTTTCAAGACCGGGATGGGTTGCACAGTCTGCTGTGTGAACCCGACACAAGGAGTGTGCACAATGAAAAACTTATCAACGCAGAAACTGGTGGTGGCCGGCCTTTTGGGGGCGGTCTGTATTGTCATGGGGATGACGGGCCTGGGGATGATTCCGGCGCCGACGCCTTCGGGCCGGGCAACGGTCATGCATATCCCGGTCATCCTGGCCGGCATTTTAGAAGGCCCCCTGGTGGGTGGCCTGACCGGCCTGATTTTTGGGGTCTACAGCTTCCTGACCCCGTCGGGCCTTATTCCCGCTGACCCGATTGTCCGGATTTTGCCTCGGATTTTAATCGGCCTGACCAGCGCCTGGACCTTCCGGGCCCTGTATAAGCGGCAAAGCCTGGCCGCGGCCCTGGCCGGGATTGTTGGGACGGTGACCAATACCATCGGTTTTTTAGGCCTGGGGACCCTCATCGGCTACCTGCCGCCGGAAACCCTGGTTTTATTTATTCCGCAATTCTTAGCGGAGCTGCTTGTTGCAACGATTTTAGTGGTTGTGCTGACCAAGGCCCTGACCCGGTATATTAATATCAAGGGGTAGGCTAGCGGTCATTGCGATGTTTTTTAGGAGGACCCATGCTACTGGCTTTTGATACAGGGAATACGAATACAGTCATCGGCTTATACGACGGGGAAAAGCTCTGTGGCTCCTGGCGCTTTGCGACCGACAGCCGGCGGACCGTCGATGAGTACGGTTTATTTTGCTACGATTTATTTAATTTTTATGAGTACCGCTTTGCTGATGTAGACCATATGATTATCTCCTCGGTGGTGCCGGATGTGACCAGCACTCTGAGGGAAATGGGCCGGAAGTACTTTAAGGTAGAGCCCCTCCTGGTGGAAGCCGGGATCAAGACCGGCCTCCCTATCCGTTATGAAAACCCTAAGGAAGTCGGAGCAGACCGGATTGTCAATGCGGTAGCCGCTATTGATAAGTACGGGGCCCCCTGTATTATTGTCGACTTCGGCACCGCCACCACCTTCTGCGTGGTCAACGCCCAGGGGGAATACATGGGCGGGGCCATTACGACGGGAATAGGGATTTCCATGGAGGCCCTCTTCGAGCATGCCGCCAAGCTCCCCAAGGTCGACCTCCAGGCCCCGAGCTCGGCCATTGGCCGGACGACGGTATCGGCCATGCAGAGCGGCCTGGTTTATGGTTACGCCGGCCTGGTCGATGCCATGATCAAAAGGCTTTGCGATGAGATGGCCTATGACCCCACGGAAACCTTTGTGGTGGCCACCGGCGGCCGGAGTGACCTCATTTGTAAGCATACGGCCTATGTGGACCAGGTGGACATGAAGTTGACCATCCATGGCCTCCGCATCCTGGCCGACCGGAACCGGAGTGATCAGCATGATTGATGTCTGCCTCTTAGGGACCGGCGGGATGCTGCCCCTGCCCAAACGATATCTCACCTCGCTTCTAGTCCGGGTAGAGGGGCAGGCGGTCCTCATTGACTGTGGGGAGGCCACCCAGGTCAGCCTGCATATGACCAACTTTAGCCCGGTGGATATTGGCCATATCCTCTTTACCCACTACCATGGCGACCACTGCAGCGGCCTGCCCGGCCTCCTGATGACCATGGCCAATAGCGGCCGGACCGACCCGGTCCACTTGTGGGGCGTTCCGGGCCTGGAAAAAATGGTCAAGGGTCTGACCGTCATTTGTGAATACCTACCCTTCCAGCTGGTCTTCCATGAAATATCCGCCAAAGAAAAGACCAGCTTCCAGGCCATTGGCCTGGACTGGACCAGCTGCCCGGTCAAGCACCGGGTCCCCTGCCTGGCCTATTCGGCCTACCTGCCCAGAGGGGGCCGGTTTGACCCGGCCAGGGCCAAGGCCTTAGATATTCCCCTGCCCTACTGGTCCCGCCTGCAAGGGGGGGAGGTTATTGAAGCTGAGGGCCGGGTCTACCGGCCGGAAAACGTCCTGGGCCCGGAACGTAGAGGCCTCCGACTCAGCTATGCCACCGACTGCCGGCCTTCAGCGGCCCTGGTGGAAACCGTCCGGGATAGCGACCTCCTCATTGCCGAAGGCCTCTACGGGGATCCGGCCAAGCAGGCCGATGCGAAAAGCAAGGGGCACATGGTCTATAAAGAGGCCGCTAAGCTGGCCAAGGACGCCGGGGTCAAGGAACTCTGGCTGACCCACTTTAGCCCGGCCATGATGAACCCCAAAGAATTTCTACCTGAAACCCGGGCCATCTTCCCGGAAACCCATGCCGGCTTTGACCGCAAGACGACGACCCTGCGTTTTTCTGAGGACGCTTAAAGGAGGCGCCATGTGTATGGAAAGGAAAGCAAGACGGAAGCAAGCCTTTACCCTCATTGAACTCTTAGTGGTCCTATCGATTATTGCTATTTTAGCGGTTCTTCTGGTGCCCCGGCTGGTTAATTACAGTGGCCAGGCCCGGGAGGCTGCGGCCATCCAGAACGCCCAGGCGGTGGTCACCGCTGCAGAACTCTATACCATGGACAGCAAGAATGCCGGTCAAGGGGCCCGGAGCCTAACCGCTGCCGACCTCCAGCCCTACCTGAAAATGCCCAAGGGGGCCGAGGTGACCCTTGATGCCGTCACCGTCTCCCCGGCCGGCGATGTCCAGGGCCAGGTGACCACTAAAAATGTAACCGTCAACCTAGCCGATATGGAAGTGGCCAAAGCCGCTCATTGACAGGCTTGGAAAAAGATGCTAGAATGAATCATCAAATATGCTAAAGGGGAGTAGCACCGGCCCAGGCCGGCGGTTGTTTCGTCAAGACGCGCAATAGCGCCGGAGCAATCGGATCCTAAGGATATCGCAAGACCTTTGCCATTTTTGAACCAAGATATGGTTTGAGTGGCAAGGGTCTTTTTATGCCCTCAAGCAGACACAGAAAGGGGATAGATATGGTTTTAGATTTTTTGTCGCACTTTGATACAGCCCTGCTTTTGCGCTACTTGGCGGTTTTTCTCATCCTGGTCTTTATGGAGGGCCTGCTGTCCGCCGATAACGCCCTGGTTCTGGCGGTCATGGTCCGGCCCCTGCCGGAAAACCACCGGAATGAGGCCCTCTTCTATGGCCTGGTTGGGGCCTTTGTCCTCCGCTTTGGGGCCCTCTTTATTATTTCCTACCTGGCCAATATCTGGCAGGCCCAGGCCATTGGTGGGGCCTACCTCCTCTATGTCGCCGGGAAAAACCTCCATGCCTACAGCAAGAAGGACGAAGAGGTCTCGCCGGAAGACCTGCTCAAGGAGCCGGTCAAGAAAGAGTACTCCCGTAAGACCTTCTGGCTAACCGTCGGCAAGGTGGAATTGGCCGACATTGCCTTTGCCGTCGACTCCATTCTGGCGGCGGTGGCCATTGCCATGAGCCTGCCGCCCCTGGGTCACTCCCACATTGGGGGCTTTGACACCGGTCGCTTCCTGGTCGTCTTCTTAGGCGGTCTGGCCGGACTCATCCTCATGCGGTTTGCGGCCACGGTTTTCGTTAAGCTTCTGGACCAACGGCCCAAGCTCGAAAAGGCAGCCTTCCTCCTGGTCGGCTGGGTAGGGATCAAGCTCTTTGTGGTCACCCTGGCCCATCCGGCTGTGGGTATCCTGCCGGAAACCTTCCCCCATTCAATCCCCTGGCAAGTGGTCTTCTTCGGGGTTATGGCAGCCATCGCTGTATGGGGCTGGATTTCCTCTGCACCGGAGAAAGACAATGCAGCCTAAGTCTCCCTTTGGCCTGGCGCCGATGGCCGGTTTTTCCGACCGGGCCATGCGACGCTTGTCCCGCCGTTACGACTGTGGTTGGCAAATCACTGAAATGGTCAGTGCCAAGGCCCTGGTCTACCACAATAAAAAAACCGCCGGCCTTTTGAATACCGCCGGTGAAGAAGACCCTATTTCCGTTCAAATCTTTGGCAGTGAGCCGGCCATCATGGGTCAGGGGGCAGCCCTGGCCGTTGCCGCCGGTGCCCAAGCCATTGACATTAATATGGGCTGCCCGGTGCCCAAGGTGGCCGGCCACGGGGAAGGCTCGGGCCTCCTTAAAAATCCGGACCAGGCGGTAGCGGTGGCCCGGGCTGTGGTCAATGCCGTAGACGTGCCAGTCAGCGTTAAAATCCGCCTGGGCTGGGACAAGCCTTTGGACGACCTGGAAGCCTTTGCCGCCGGCTTGGAGGCGGCGGGGGTTTCCCTCATCACCGTCCATGGCCGGACCCGGCAGGCCTATTACAGCGGCCAGGCCGACTGGGCCGCCATCCGTCGGGTCGTTGAGGCAGTGACCATTCCCGTCTATGCCAATGGGGACGTCCTGACCCCGGCCGATGGCCCGGCCATCCTGGAAGCCACCGGGGCCGCCGGGGCCCTGGTGGGCCGGGGCGCCCTGGGCCGACCCTGGTTCTTTGCCCAACTGGCGGCCGCCTATGCCGGCGACCCCATTCCCCCGGACCCCGGTCCCGATGACCGGGCTGACCTCATCCTAACCCATGCCCGCCTGGCCATTGAGGACAAGGGCGAAAATATCGCCATGCGGGAACTGCGAAAGGTCCTGGGCCATTATGTCAAGGGCCTGCCCGGCGCCGGCCACTTCCGTGGCCAGCTGGCCCAGGTCAGCAGCTATGCGGCCTTGAAAGACCTGGTTGCAACCTGGCAGCTTCTACAAGCAGAAGCTTAGGCCCTGCCACCTTGTCATTCAGGCCTAAAACAGGTAGAATACAGATAGGAGATATTATAAAATGGGAGGGATTCTGATGAATATACCTGAAATGGATCAGGCGGTCTACAATCGGGCTATTAAAGAGGACAAGGAAACCTGCGTGATTGTCTTTACTAAAGAATCTTGCAATGTCTGCAAAAAATTAGAACCCGTTGTAGATCGGGTGGCTGAAGAATACAAGGCCGAAGGTAAGCCGGTGACCTTTTACCATATGGACGTGCTGCAGCCGGATGCCCGGAAGATTTTCAAATCCTGGGACCTGGTTGGCGTGCCCCAATCGGTTTTCATTCGTGAAGGCGAATTTGTGGATGCCTTGCCCGGTGCCCTGAACGGTGCCGTCTTGAAGAAAGAAATTGATAGTCTTATTAATCCCAAGCAATCCTTCCTGGAACGGGTGAAAGGGATTTTTGGCTAAAAGAAAATAAGAGGCAGGCCTCTTTCAAAAAAGATCCCAGCGCTAGACCGGCGCCGGGGTCTTTTTTTATGGCTACAAGAAAGGGAAAATCAAAAAGGCCCTGGCCCGGTAAGCGGGTCAGGGTCTTGGTCTATCAGGAATTATTCGGAAACCACCCAGGTGATAAAGCTTGAAATCACCGTCAGGATGAGGGCCCCCAGGGTGGCGGTCCAAAAGCCGCTCACAGCCATTTCCGGGACCAGGAAGGCGGTCACCTTGAGCATGAGCCCGTTGACCACGAAGGTAAAGAGGCCCAGGGTCAGGACATTGACCGGGAGGGTCAAGAGTAAGAGGATGGGGCGGAGGATGGCGTTTAAGATGGAGAGGACCACCGCGGCCATAATCACCGCGCCGATGGAATCAAAATAAATACCGTCCACTAAGGTTGCGGTGAGGTAAAGGGCCAGGGCAAAGGCGCCCAGGCGCACTATAAAAGATTTCATTTGCTATTCATCCTTTCGAGACAAGCCTTACGGACGGGCATTCTTCAGACGCAGCCGCGCCTGTAAATCTTGGTGGGTGCGGAGGTAGTCATGGATGGTTTGGGCCAGGGCCGGGCTAATCCCGGGGGCCTTGGTTAAGTCCTCTACGTCTGCACTTTGAATTTTACTAAAAGAGCCAAAGTAGGTCAATAGGGACTGGCGGCGTTTCGGCCCGATGCCCGGGATATCGTCCAGGATGCTGGCCAGTTGCCGCTTGCCCCGGAGGGACCGGTGGTAGGTGATGGCAAAGCGGTGGCTTTCGTCCCGGATCCGCTGGATGAGGTAGAGGGCCGGAGTATCGTGGGGAATCCGGGTTTCGCTGCCATCCTCATGGACCAGGATTTCCTCCTGCTTGGCCAGGCCGAAGGTGGGAATGGCGCTATAGCCTTCATTGGCCATGGCCCGGCGGGCATAGCCCAGCTGGCCCTTGCCCCCGTCAATGATGACCAGGTCCGGCAAATGGGAAAAGCGGCCCTCGTCCTTATCTGAAGCCCGTTCCTGGCTGGCATGGCGGAAGCGGCGAGTGATGACCTCAAACATACTCTCAAAGTCATTGGGCCCCTCGACGGTCTTGATCTTAAAGCGCCGGTACTGGTCCTTTTTAGGTCGCCCCTTTTCAAAGACCACCATAGAGGCGACAGAATCGCTTCCCTGGATATTGGAGATGTCATAGCATTCAATCCGGTTGGGCGGGTCCGGCAGGTCCAGGTAGGCGGCTAGGTCGGCCAGGGCCCCCTCGGTCCGGGCCTTTTTTTCATCCTGGGAGAGCCGCCACTTGCTGAGGGCCTCCTGGGCATTCTTTTGGACCAGGTCCAGCAGGGCCTTGTTGTCTCCCCGCTGGGGCACATGGAAGGTCGTCCGGCGGTCAAATTTTTCCGTCAGGTGGGCGGCCAGGGCCTCGGTATCGCTGGTTTTCCGGTCGATATAGATAGTCGGCGGGACCCGCTCCTGGGAAAGGTAAAATTGTTTGAGAAAGCTGGATAAGACTTCATCATCACTGCTTTGGCCAATTTGCCGCATGGGATAAGACTCCCGGCCGAGGATTTTTCCGGCCCGGACAAAGAAGACCTGGATGACGGCCCCCCAGTCATTCCGGGCCATGGCGACAATATCCCGGTCGTCATTGGTTTGCAGGGAGGCCTTTTGCCGGGCATTCAGGTGGTCAATGGCCTTGAGCTGGTCCCGGTAGACGGCGGCTTCTTCATACTCAAACCGGTCGCTGGCTGCCTGCATCTTGGCCTGGAGCTCGGCCTCCAGGTGCTCGGTTTTACCGCTAAAGAACCGGGCCACTTCCTTGACCATTTGCCCATAGGCTTCTTCGCTAATGCCGCCAACACAGGGGGCATCGCAGAGGTTGATGTGGGCATTGAGGCAGGCCTCGCCCTGGTTAAACCGGGCCTTGCTGCAGGTCCGCCAGCAGTAGATGTGGTAGAGGATATTGATAATCTGCCGGAGTTCATAGACATTGGGGTAGGGGCCAAAGTAGCGGGACCCGTCTCGGACTACATGGCGGGTGACGAAGATCCGGGGCCACTGCTCCTTGGTGATCCGGACATAGGGGTAGGTTTTCCCGTCTTTTAGGTTGATATTGTAGCGGGGCTTGTATTTTTTTATGAGGTTCATTTCTAAAACCAGGGCCTCTGTTTCCGACCCCACCACGATATATTCAAAATCCTCGATGTGGCGGACCAGGGCCTTCGTCTTAACGGCCTCCCGGGGCTGGGTCCGGAAGTAGGACCGGACGCGGTTGCGCAGGTTGACGGCCTTGCCCACATAGATGACCTGGTTCTCGGCATTTTTCATCAGGTAGACGCCGGGGGAGCTGGGCAAGTTGGTCAGCTTGTCTTGGATCACTTCATTCAAGAGAGGGTCCTCCTTTCATCTTATCGGTTATTTAATCATACCATAGAACGGGATAAAGGGCAGGGAAAAAATCCTGTTTAAAGCAGGAGACAGACGGTTATAAAAGAAAATGAAAATAATTTGACGTTTTTTGACCTTTGCCCCTTTACAAGAAAGGTCAAAGATGGTAAAATATAGTTAACGTCAGAGAAGGTCAAAAATAAAAAGCCTGAATACCACAAAGGAGGTGAGCTTGTGGCCAGTTTATCCAAAGAGATTGAGCTTTACCTGAAAAGACGTTTGGCAGACCAGGAGGCCGGGATGCTAGAAATTCAGCGGAGCCTCTTGTCAGAACTCTTTGACTGTGTGCCTTCCCAGATTAACTATGTCCTAGCGACCCGGTTTTCATTAATGGATGGCTACCTGGTTGAGACCCGGCGGGGCGGCGGCGGTTATGTCCGTATTGTAGCCATTCCCCTGGAAAGCCGGGATGATATGCAGGCCCTCCTGGAAGCTGTCGGTGATGCGATCAGTGAAAGGGAAGGGGAGCGGCTCTTAAAACGCCTGGTCGAGGCAGACCTCCTGCCGGCCCGGACAGCGGACCTCTTCGGGTCCATCTTTAAGGACCGGGTGATGACCCTGCCTGAAGGGCCAAAAGCCTCAGCCTTACGGGCCCACTTGCTCAGACAATTGATTGCAACCTGTACCGCTATGAACCAAAGCGAAGAAAAATAGAAAGGGTGACAGAGATGCTTTGTCAACATTGTCATAACAATCAAGCCACATACCATACCGTTTCAGTGATCAATGGTCAGAAGACAGAAGAACACCTTTGTGGAGACTGCGCTGCGGCGCTGGGTAAGGTCGGCATGGCAACATCTCAGCTTGGCGGCTTTAGTCAGCTCTTTAATGACGGCTACGAGCCCTTTAACCTGGCTCAGATGATGAATAGCTTTTTTACCGGCAGTCCGGAATCAGCTGTTTCCGCCGGCCAATCGGCCCAAGAACCCCTGCCCTGTCCCTCCTGCGGGATGACCTGGCGGGCCTTCCAGCAAAATGGCCTCCTGGGTTGTGCCGAATGCTACGACCACTTTTCCGACTTGATCCCGCCCCTCCTGCGGCGGCTGCACGGGCATACCGAGCATGTCGGCAAGGTGCCGGAAGGAGTCAGCACCGCCTACAGTGAAAAGCGGGCCATTGACCGGTTGCGCCAGGCCTTAAAAGAGGCCATTGCCAATGAAAATTACGAACGGGCAGCTGAATTAAGAGATGAAATCCGGGCCGAAGAAAACCAGGCCGCGGCGCCCATTGATCAAAATAAGGAAAACGAGCAAGCAGAAGATAAGACAGACCAAGACCAGGGAGGTGGCAGCGATGCCTGATTTAGTCGACCGGCTCCAGGCCCCGGAAAGCCCCTGGACCAGCGGTGAAGGGCCGGATAAGGACGTGGTCCTGTCCTCCCGGATCCGCCTGGCCCGGAACTTTAAGGCCGAGCCCTTCCCCAACCGGGAAGACCGGGAAAGTGCCCTCCGGGTTTGGAAGATTATCAGTGACTTTTGCAGCGACCACCCCGGCTACCAATTCATTGACCTGAGCCGCCAGTCGGCCCTGGTCCGCCGGGTCCTGGTGGAAAAACACTTCATCAGTCCTGACCAGGCCAAGGATGACGATCGCTACCGGGCCCTCATGCTGTCAGATGATGACGGGGTCTCGGTCATGGTCAATGAAGAAGACCAGCTCCGGATCCAGGTCTTTGAGCCGGGGCTGAATCTGGGCGCCGCCTGGCAGCGGGCCAATGCCCTGGATGATGGCCTGGGGGCCGCCAGCCCCTACGCCTTTGATGAAAAGCTGGGCTACCTGACCGCCTGCCCGACCAATATCGGCACCGGGCTCCGGGCTAGTGTCTTGGTCCACCTGCCGGCCCTCCGGCTGACCGGCGGCCTCCGGCTCATCCAAGACTTCTCTCAGATGGGCCTAGCTGTCCGGGGCCTCTTTGGCGAAGGCAGCGAGGCTGTTGGTGACTTCTATCAGATATCCAACCAGCAAAGCCTGGGCCGGACGGAAGAAGACATCATCAGGACCCTGGAAGGGGCCGCCCGTCGGTTAATCACTGCCGAACGCCAGGCCCGGGAAGACCTGGACAAATCCCGGGGCCTGGCCCTGGAAGATGAAATCTGGCGGAATTACGGCATTTGTGCCTATGCCCGCCGGCTGAGTTCGGCCGAGGCCTACAAGCTGCTCTCCCCCCTCCGGATGGGCGCAGCCACCGGGACCCTGGCCCCCCTCAGCCTGGCCCAAGTCGACCGGGCCTACCTGCTCGCCCAGCCGGGCTACCTCATGCTCAAAGAGGGCCAGCCGGCCGATGAAGCGGGTAGGGATGCCCTCCGGGCCAGTCAATTAAGACAACAACTACACTTACCTGTCGATCATTCGACAAAGGAGGCGTGAGCTTATGTTAAATAACTTTACTGAAAGAGCCATGCAAGTCATTGCCTTGGCCCAACAAGAAGCCCTTGCCATGCACCAGCCGGCAGTGGGCACCGAGCATCTCCTGCTCGGGATTATAGATGAAGGCCACGGCGTGGCCGCTAAAGCCCTGGAATCTCTCGGGGTAGACGCCGACCGCATTAAACAGGATGTCAGCCGGATGGTTCAACCGGGCTCTAGCCAGGTCAACCCCAACCAGCTGCGGATCACCCCCCGGGTGAAAAAAGTCTTCGACCTGGCCAAGGATGAAGCCGTCCGTTGGGGCGTCAACTATGTGGCCACCGAACACCTCCTCTTGGGGATTATCCGCGAAGGGGAAGGGGTGGCCTTCCAAGTCCTGGTCAACCAGGGCATTACCGCTGACAAGGTCCGGGCCCAGATTATCGCCCTCCTGGGCGGTGGGCAAACCGGTGGCGCCAGCCAAATGCCCGGTCCTGATGGGCAAGTCCCTGAAGGCGGCAATGGCGGCGGCCTGGAAGAATTCGGCACCAACCTGAACAAGGCCGCCAAAGACGGGAAAATTGACCCTGTCATCGGCCGGCAAAAGGAAATCGACAGGGTCATCCAGATTCTGGTCCGCCGGACCAAGAATAACCCCGCCCTCATCGGGGAACCCGGCGTTGGTAAAACCGCCATCGCTGAAGGACTGGCCCAGCGCATTGTTTCCGGCGATGTGCCGGAACTCCTGCGCGACAAGCAAATCATCACCCTGAACCTGAGTAACCTGGTTGCCGGGAGCAAGTACCGGGGTGACTTTGAAGAACGGCTAAAAAAAGTCGTCGAAGAAGTTAAGCAACGGCAGGACGTCATCCTCTTCATTGACGAGCTCCACACCATCATCGGTGCCGGCGCTGCAGAAGGGGCCCTGGACGCCGCCAATATCTTAAAACCTGAACTGGCCCGGGGTGACCTCCAGCTCATTGGGGCCACCACCCTGGATGAATACCGCAAACACATCGAAAAAGACGCCGCCCTGGAACGCCGCTTCCAGCCCGTTATGGTGGATGCCCCCAGCCCGGAAGAATCCATTGACATCTTAAAGGGAATCCGGGACAAGTATGAAGCCCACCACAAGGTCACTATTACCGATGAAGCCATCGATGCCGCTGTCCACCTGTCCGACCGCTACATTGCCGACCGGCAGTTACCGGACAAGGCCATCGACCTTATCGATGAAGCCTGCTCTAAAGTCCGGCTAAAGGCCTATACTGCTCCGCCGGAAGTCAAGGACCTGGAAAACGACATCCGCACCTATGCCCAAGAAAAAGAAAGTGCTGTCGCCGCCCAGGACTACGAAAAGGCTGCCGAATACCGGGACAAGGAAAAGGCCGCCAAGGACAAACTGGCGGACCTCCAAGGTGAATGGAAGAAGGGCCAGACCGGCCAGGCGGAAGAAGTTAATGCTGAAGACGTCGCCGAAGTGGTCTCCACTTGGAGTGGCGTCCCGGTCACCAAGCTCACCGAAACGGAAAGCGACCGGCTCCTCAATATGGAAAGCCTCCTGCACGAACGGGTTATCGGCCAGGATGAAGCCGTCACCGCCGTTTCCAAGGCCGTCCGCCGGGCCCATTCCGGCCTGAAAGACCCCAAACGGCCCATTGGCAGCTTCCTCTTCCTGGGGCCCACCGGGGTTGGTAAAACCGAACTGGCCAAGGCCCTGGCCGAAGCCCTCTTCGATGACGAAGACAACATGGTCCGGATTGACATGAGTGAATACATGGAAAAATTCGCCGTCAGTCGGCTCACCGGGGCGCCTCCGGGATACGTTGGTTACGAGGAAGGTGGCCAACTGACCGAAGCCGTCCGCCGGAAACCCTATAGCGTCATCCTCTTAGATGAAATTGAAAAAGCCCATCCGGACGTCTTTAACCTGCTCCTGCAAGTCCTGGACGATGGCCGTCTCACCGATAGCCAGGGCCGGGTGGTCGACTTCAAGAACACCGTCATCATCATGACCTCCAATATTGGGGCCAAGGAAATCAAAGGCGCCGGCGGTCTGGGCTTTGCGACCCTGGCCGATGGAGAAGATAAGAGCCAAAAAGACTACAGCAGCATGAAGAAAAAAGTTCTGGATGCAGTGAAAAAGGTCTTCCGACCTGAATTCCTCAACCGGATTGATGATACCGTCGTCTTCCATGCCCTGGAAAAAGACCAGCTCAAAGAGATCGTCGGCCTCATGCTCGGCGACCTGCGCAAGCGGCTGGCAGAAATGGACCTTTCCTTAGAATTAACCGATGCCGCTCAAGCCCACATCAGCGAAGTTGGCTATGATCCGGAATACGGCGCCCGCCCCCTGCGCCGGGCCATTCAAAATGAAATTGAAGACCCCCTTTCCGATGCCATCCTGGCCAAGCAGTTTGATGAAGGCAGTACCATTACCGTTGACTACGTAGACGATAAGATTGTTTTAAAATAAGCAGCACTTGTATAAAAACAGGCTATCAAAAGGCGTCCACTGAAAGGTGGGCGCCTTTTTCATTTAGCCCTTACGGGTTTATTATCTTTTTGCAAAAGCCTAAGCCGGGTCAAGACAGGGTTAAAATTTGCTTTTTTTCCTTAGATAGGGGATACTAGATATAGTCTATAGCGCTTTTTATGAGTACGTTTCGATAATTAAAAGGGGTGCAGTGATTGAGAGAATTTTATGCTTGGACCCTGTGCCGGGAGTATGCACAGGACTTGAGACGGGAGTTTAGGGCCTATAATGGGGCGGCTTTTTCTCAGGATGTCATGGCCGGTATTACCGTTGCAGCGGTGGCCCTGCCCCTGGCCCTGGCCTTTGGCGTTGGGGCCGGGGCTTCGGCCGCCGCCGGCCTCGTGACGGCGGTCATTGGCGGCCTGGTCATCAGCAGCCTGTCCGGGGCCAGTTACCAGATATCCGGACCGACCGGGGCCATGATGGCCATTTTACTGTCCCTGGTTGCCAAAGAAGGGCTCACCGGTGTCTTGGTGGCCGGCTTTTTGGCAGGAATTCTTCTGGTCTTAGCCGGACTTTTCCGCCTGGGCCGGCTTATTGCCTTTGTGCCCTCCTCGGTTATTACCGGTTTTACTTCCGGGATTGCAGCGGTCATTGCCCTGGGCCAGCTGGATAACTTTTTGGGCCTCCAATCGGAAGGCGACCTGGCCCTCTTAAAAGTGGCCTCTTATATTCAAACCGGGGCCGTACCGGATGTGAAAACCACTGCCATCGGCCTGGGGGTCATCTTTCTCATGGCTGCCTGGCCTAAAAAATGGAATGCTGTCCTGCCTTCCAGCCTTATCGCCCTGGTGGCCGTCCTGGTCTTTCAGGGGATTTTCCACTGGGAGCTGCCCGTCGTCGGTGATATTCCCCGGACCCTCTTGCTCGAGGACCGGCTGACCCTCGCCGACCTGAACCCCCTGGCCTGGCCCCATTATCTGATGCCGGCCCTGTCCATTGCCCTCCTATGTATGGTTGAAAGCCTCCTCTGTGGGGCCTCGGCGGAAAAAATGACCGACGAGCGGCTCAAGAGTAACCGGGAGCTGGTCGCCCAAGGCATCGGCAACCTGGTCATCCCCTTCTTTGGAGGGATTCCGGCGACAGCAGCCATCGCCCGGACCTCAGTGGCCATTAAGTCCGGCTGCCGGACCAGGCTCACCGGGATTATCCATAGCATTATCCTCCTTTTATCCATGTTTATCCTCACCCCAGTTATGTCCGCCATTCCCCTATCCGCTCTGGCAGGCATCCTTATGGTCACTGCCTGGCGGATGAATGACTGGTCCAATATCCGTTTTATCTTTTCCCACCGCTTTAAAAGCGGCATTGCCAAGTTTACCATTACCCTGGCAGCGACCGTGCTCTTGGACCTGACCCAGGCCATTATCATCGGCGTGGTTTTTTCCCTGGTCCTTATTGTGGCCCGGATGAGCCGGCTGGAAATCAATATTGCCGACGTAGACAATGCCCGGCTCAAGGAAATCGGCATGGGCCTGGACCGGGTGCCCGATATTAATGAAGTCCGGGTGGTCTATATCACCGGCACCCTCTTTTTTGGGGTCGTCGACCGGCTCAAGGATAAACTGCGGACCATGCCCCATAGTGATGTCATCATCCTCTCCATGCGGGGGGTGCCGGTCATCGACCTGTCAGGGGTCCAGGCCCTTATGGAGCTGGCTGAAGACCTAAAAGAGGAGGGGACCCAGCTGTCTGTCTCCAGCGTCCAACCGGCTGTTATGCGTTACCTGGAACGGAGCGGCTTTTTAGACATCATCGGCCGCGACCATCTCTACCCCAGCGCCGAGCAGGCCATCTTGCGGTCTGTCGATGATAGGGCCCCGGTGGTCGATTAAGGTCGTGAGGGAAAGGCCCCTTGCTTCAAGGCATTCAAAAGGAGACCCGGCTTCATTTCTGAGGCAGGGTCTCCTTTTTGGATAGTGCGCTGGAGTTGACGGTGTAAGCCAAAAAGAAAAGCCGCTATTGCCAGCGGCTTTAATCCTATTCCCTTATCATGACTGCTTAATATGGAGGTGAGGGGAGTCGAACCCCTGTCCGAAAGATCAATCCCAGAACCGTCTACGTGTGTAGATGACATACTTAAGATTTAACCGCGCAGCCACCTGTCATCAGGTTGCTTTTGCGGCGAGTCGGATAAAATTCCCCGGCGGCTATCCGGCAGTGACCGTCAGGTAGTCTGATATTTGGCTCTCCGGTCCCGCACCTCAGACACAGCAGGCAGAGAGTTCACGGGTGTTACGCCGCGAAGGCTAAATTATTGTTTTTAGCAGTTATTGTTTTGACTCGTTTTACGAGGCCGGGTCAAACTCGACACGCAGGCAATGGTCTTGCAATCCCCCGTCGAAGCCATTACACCCCCGAAGGATAGGCCATTATTATACCATATAGGGGCCTTTTCTTCAATGCTTGGGCCTTGGCAAAAAAAATTTAGTCAAATAAAGCGATAAAGGGTTGCAATCCTTCCAGGGGCATGTTATCATGTTAACGAACTAAAGCGATGAGAGATGTTTGCAAAATAAATCCAAGGGGGATACCAAGAATGAAAAAGAAAAGTATCTTAGCAATGATTATGGTGGCAGCCTTTGCCCTGACAGCTTGTGGTGGCGGCGGTGGCGATACGTCAGCCCCGGCCGGTGACAGCTCTGCGCCGGCAGCTTCCGGTAACGAGACCTTAATTGTCGGTTTTGACCAAAGCTTCCCGCCCATGGGCTTCAAGGATGCCAAGGGTGAATTCACTGGCTTTGACATCGAACTGGCCAAACTGGCTGCTGAAAAAATGGGCTATGACATCTCTTTACAACCCATTGACTGGGATTCTAAAGATGCTGAATTAGATACCGGCAATATCAACTGCATTTGGAACGGCTTCACTATGACCGGCCGGGAAGATAAGTACACCTTCAGCAAACCCTACATGCAAAACCGCCAGGTTTTAGTGGTGAAAAAAGATTCCGATATTAAGGCTCTGGCGGACTTAAAGGGCAAGACCATCGAACTACAACAGGGATCTACCGCTGAAAACGCCCTTAATGATAATGGGGACTTTAAAGATTCTTTAGGCACCGTCACCATGGTACCGGAAAACATGACCGCCTTAACCGACTTAGAACAAGGTTCTTGTGATGCGGTCTTGATGGATGAGGTCGTTGCGCGGTATAATATCGCTCAGGGCCGGGAATTCAAAGTCCTTGATGAAGCCATGAGTGAAGAAGAATACGCTGTCGGTTTCAAACTCGGCAATGAAGACCTGGCTAAGAAAGTCGATGCAGCCCTTGAAGAACTGGCCAAAGAAGGCAAGCTCAAAGAGCTCTCTGAAAAATACTTCAAGGAAGACATTACCCTGCTCGGCAAGTAAGTGCCAAAAACTCTAACAGGTGGTGGATACCTTAACGGATGGATATGCTGATTGAATTATCTCAGGGGTTTCGCAATACACTGGCTATATTCTTTATAACCCTAGTGTTGGCGATGCCCCTGGGTTTTGTCGTTATGCTGCTGAAGAAGTCGCGCTTTAAACCCATCAGTTTATTGACGACCTTCTATATCTCGGTCATGCGGGGCACGCCCCTCATGCTTCAATTGATGTTTGTTTATTTTGGGCCCTATTACTTATTTGGCCTTTCATCACCGGACCGGTTCCGAGCAGCCATTGTGGCCTTTGTCTTTAACTATGCCGCCTACTTTGCGGAAATCTACCGGGGCGGTTTTGAGGCCATTCCCCGGGGCCAGTTGGAGGCAGCGGAGGTGCTGGGCCTCAGTAAGGCCCAGACCTTCTTTAAAATTCAGCTGCCCCAGGTCATGAAGACGGTCATGCCCTCTATTACCAACGAAGTTATTACCCTGGTTAAGGATACTTCCCTGGCCATGGTCATCTCCGTCAGCGAGACCTTTATTATCGCCAAGGCCATGGCGGCCCGTGAAGCCTCCATGAGCCCTTATCTGGCGGTGGCGGTCTTCTATTATGCGATGAACTACCTGGTGGCCTTTATTATGGACCGGATCGAAAAAGGACTGAACTACTATAGGTAAGCCAATGAAACTATTATCCATGAAACACATCAAAAAATCCTTCGGGGACCGTACCGTCTTAAAGGACATTTCCCTGGACGTCGCCGAAGGGGAAGTGGTGGCCATTATCGGCCCTTCAGGGAGCGGCAAGTCTACCCTGATCCGCCTGGCCACCAACCTGGAAGAGCTCCAGGGAGGCGAAGTTCACTATGGTGACCTCACCCTCTATACGGAAAAAGACGGCTATGCCCCTACGGCAGAAAGGCAGAAGATCAACCGCCTCTACGGGATGGTCTTCCAGCACTTTAACCTCTTTCCCCACCTGTCGGTTTTGGCCAACCTGACCCTGGCCCCCCGGGATGTGCTTAAAGTGAGCAAGGAAGAGGCCGTCCGCACCGCTGAAGGGCTCCTGGCCCGGATGGGCCTGGCCGACAAGGCCCACAACTATCCCTTCGAACTCTCCGGCGGCCAGCAACAGCGGGTCTCAATCGCCCGGGCCCTGGCCATGAAGCCCCAGATCATCTTCTTTGACGAACCAACCTCTGCCCTGGACCCGGAACTAACCCAGGAAGTCCTGGCCGTCATCCAGGAGCTGGCTGAAGAGAACATGGCCATGGTCATCGTCACCCACGAAATGGCCTTCGCCCGCCATGTGGCCGACCGGGTCATCTTCATGGCCGACGGCCTGATAGTCGAAGAGGGCCCACCGGAAGAGGTCCTGGACCGGCCAAAAAATCCACGGACCCAAGCTTTTTTGAATAAAAATTAAATGTATAACGAATCGACCCAGGCATACTCTGCGATGCCTGGGTCGATTCGTTAAATTAAGTTAAATAGCCGGCATTAATATAAAAATGAGCCTTTCTAATTCTTTCTAAATCTTTCGGAGTGAATTTTTCTTGCTGACTGTATATATCGGCGTTTTCAGATAGCCATTGTTCAACTTGACCCTGGTCCAGTAGTTCTTGCTGCTCATCACTTGTATACAGAGCGTGCCGGCTAATCAAATCCTTAACTTGTTCGTCAGAAAAAGTTGTGTTTACTTCTGCTTTAAAGAAGTTTTTAATATCCTTAACAAGTGCAGCCGAGGGTTCCCTGTAGCTTTTGATATAGGGGTCTCTTGTTTTCATAAAGGCTTTTATCCGGTCCTTATTTTTTTCTGACCAACCAGCCTTTGCGAGGTAGACCATGGGCAGGTGTAAGGCGAGATCCTGGCCATTAAGGACAGGCACCCAATCTTCATCAAAAGCCTTATATATATAAGGTGACCAAAGAAGTAAGTAGTCTCCCTTTCCAGCCTGAAAAGCCTTAAGGGCATCTTCAGGTTCCATAGAATTGATGTTAATATCCCGTTCTGTTAAATTAAATTTCTTTAAGTAATGATGCAAAAGAACGGAAGAAGTACTAGCTGTTGTTAATATAAAAGTCTTACCTTTAATTAGCGACTGGCTGCCTGGCAGGCCATCTGTCTTTTGAGATAAAATAGGATCTCCCTGCCTAGCAAAGAGAATGTTTGCAGCACTTTCATCTGAGGCCAGGCCGACTAGCTCAGCTTGTCCTGTGTTTAAAACAAGTAAGGCTGGAAATACACCTAAAGATGCTATTTGCCAATCAGCATTTTGTAACCGAGCGTAAATATCGGTACCTGTTTGATAATAGCTGGGTTTTAGGTCAAAGCCAGCGGCAAGGTCTTCTTTTGCTTGGGCGGCTTGGTATTCAGGCCAGGCATCTAGTTGGACTAGGGAGTGGACAGAGAGCGGTTCTGCTGCTATGTCACGGCCCTGGTTTGAAATGCCTAGTGACGCTTCGGAACAAGCGGCTAGAAAAGCGAGTGCTAAAACACATATGATAGCAGTGATAGGTTTAAAGTAAGCTTTCATATGAGATACTCCTTTCTAGTCAGTTAAGATTTGGCCTGCTCCGCTGGGACTGTCGTCGACACTATCATGTATATAGCTCTTTCCTCTAAACAGGTCAAAAGTCTTCTTGCCTGTCAGTCGGAGTATAACCAGGCAGGCAGCGTAGATGACGAAAGAAATGCCGCCTACAATAAGTATCGTATTAAAGGTTGCCATTGAAGGGTTGGCTGTATAGCCAATAATTGTAGGTACAAAAATATAGGTTGGGAGCATAAACACATTCATAGCGCCCATTTCGGTGGGGGCTGTGGTGCGCAAGTTAGGATCTACAATCCGGATAAGGGCAATACCTGTTGGGCAAGTCCCAGTTAAACAACCCCAAAGGCCTAACGTTCTTTCAAAATCACAGTCGCCGCCTAAGCGTTGGCCTAGGAAAATGGCAACGATAAGAGTGAAAAGGCCTACGATTGCGCACATAATTAGCATCGGGATGATCCACTTGCCAATAATGGCGATCTGAATCGACATAAAGGCGGCACAAATAAGGAAGTCTGTAGACCAACCGGTAATCCGGGTTTGTAAAGCACTATCATGGTATTGAAGAAGATTTAACTTGCCCATAATAAAGCGGACAATATAGGCGACAATCATACCATTTAGGAAGGTCATTGAAGCGAAGGTATCGCCAATAGTCCCAGGAATTAAGGCTTGTAATAATTTTCCTAGATATACCGCTCCAATAAAGCAGAGACCAACTAAACCCATATGAAATGCGAGGACATCAATGCTACCACTATAAGTGGTCACTCGACCATAGTTTTCTTCTTGGTGCATCTTAGGAAATAGGCCGGTGGTAATATGGTCAGATATTTTTTCTGAATACTTGGCTAAGCCACGCTTTAAACCCCACTTTGCCATCGGAACACCAAGGCCGAAAGCAAACAAGAAGCCAATCGCTGCATAAGTAACACCGACTTGTACCGCATCGGGCCAACCATTGGCCTCAATCATACCACCAAAAATAGCTGATTGTCCGGGCCCTTGACAGAATGCGAAAGGAATCATTAAACCATATAAGGGGTTCATATCAAAACTTTTTCCGACAAGTAAGATGATGAAAAAACCCATTAAAGGGGTGAGGACATACATCATATCCCAGATAAACCCCATCCCCATGGATCCTTTAACAATCTGTTTAGCGACAGCACCGGCTCCGCCTTCTCCCTCTGGAGCACCTGTTAATCCGATGGAGATAAAGGAAATCGTAAATAAAAAGCCTACAGCTTGGGTTAGCATGCCTGAAGAGGCTTGAGGTAATAGATTTGCGTTCATGAGACCAAAACCGATGAGGCCACCAATAACACTAGCAGGCATAAGAATATTACCAAGGGGTTTTATCTTAGCACGACAGATCATGCCGACAAGAATCATTGCGCCTACCCAACTAATTGACATCATCATTTCCATAATAAACTCCTCCAAGTTTTTGATGCAGATGTACTTTAATTAAACCGTAGTCAGTTGGAGTGATTTCATTTTTGTCAGTTGCCCGGAATTATATACCAGCTCATCGTTCACAATAGTGGCCATCACCTGAATGTCTTTTATATCCAATGGATTAACATGTAAAGGGTTACGGTCTAAGATGACAAAATCTGCCAGCTTTCCTTTGGCGATAGAGCCCTTTGCATCATCTTCGAAATACTGGTAGGCTGCATCAATGGTATAGCTTTTTAAAGCGGATAAAACATCTACAGCTTGATGACTACCAACAGATTTCCCTTCAAAGCTTCGGCGGTTTACTGCAGCCCAGATACTTAGAAGTGGATTTTGAGGTGTGATAGGTGAATCGCAATGGGTGCTAAAGCGTAGGCCTAGTTGTTTGGCCCAACCGGCAGGATCAATATTGGCACCGCGGTTCGGGCCTAGAAAGCGCTCCATATGCCGTTTGCCCCAGTAGTAGGTGTGTAAAGAGAAGAAAGAGGGGGTTGCACCTAAGGCCTTCATGCGCACCAGCTGGTCATACCGGGCTGTTTGTGCATGGATAACGATAGGTCGATCATCTATACGCGGATAGGTCTTTTGTGCTAAAGTTAAGGCATCTAGAAACATATCCAAGGTTAAGTCACCGTTGCAGTGGCAAACAGCTTGCTGTCCGGCCCGGTAAATATCTAAAACGGTTTGATTAAAATCCTCCTGGCTATATGCAGGGTAACCGGACCAATCCGAATCCCCTTGATAAGGTGTATAGTAGGGTTCACTCATATAGGCTGTATAGGCCTGGATGGAACCATCTTGAACAATTTTGATGCCTTGCAACGTGATATAGTCGCTGGCTCGTTCAGCCAAAGCCGATTCTTCTAAAATCTCAGAGAAGGGGCAAACCGTAACCCGAACTTTCAACAGGCCTCGGCGGTCGGCTTCATAATAGGCTTTAAGGGTACCAATTTTATTAATCCCACCATCATTAGCAGTGGTGACCCCTTGAGCGGCATAAATTTCTGAAGCCTTTTCAAGGGCTTGTATACAGGCTTCACCTTCGCCGGATAAGTCGAAAATCCCACCTATCGGCAGTAAGTACATGGCATGTTCATCCAAATGACCGGTAGGCTCTCCCGTTTCGGCATCTCTTATAATCTTACCGCCCAGCGGGTCTGGGGTATCTCGATTGATCTGGGCGACTTCGAGCATTTTTGAGTTTGCATAGCCAACATGTCCTGAAATATGTGCGACGACGATAGGGATATCTGTTGAAACCTTATCGAGGTCATAACGGGTCAGGTGACGCTTTTCACTGATTAAGCTATCATCATAGCCCCAGCCGACGATTACTTTACAGGTTGGGAAAGCTTGGGCCTTGGCCTTCAATGCAGAAATGACATCTGCAATGGAGGAGAGGTTGCCTATAGGTGGACAGGATAACTGGACAGCATTTAAGGCAGTACCACCAACAACACTAAAGTGGCTATGGGAGTCATAAAAACCGGGCATCAGGGTAAAGCCTTTTAAATCAATGACCTGGGTATCGGGCCCTTGATATCGCTTCATTTCGTTATCACTACCGATAGCAGTGATACGACCATTTTTTACGGCGATGGCTTCTGCTACTGGTAAGCGATCTTCCATCGTGAGAATCGTACCATTTTTATAAATTGTGCTGGCATAGTCCATAGTAAACGTCCTTTCGTGAGCGAACAATGCAGCACCGGCCGGTGGGAACTGATAAAGTTCCTTTATTTATAAATAATATTAATGCCTGTCATTTTATTTGTGAAATACGTTTTGCGGAAATCTGTTATAGCTTTGAGGCAATAAGGAGCTGACTAATCATGGAATTATTACAATATTACTACTTTAATAAGATGGCTGAATTTGAAAATTTATCTCGTGCAGCTGAGGCCCTTTATGTTTCTCAACCTTCTTTAAGTAAAATGCTCTCTCGGATTGAAAATGAGGTGGGATTTGCCTTATTTGATCGACATGGTAAAAGTTTGCAACTGAATGAATATGGGAAAATATTTTTGACACATTCACAACAGATAGTGAATCATTCTGAGTCCATTCAGGAGGCGCTGAATCAGGTTGCTCATACAGCTAGCCGGCGGTTACGCATGGCCTCTTCAAATACCAGCCTACTGAACAGGTGGTTGTATGATTTTATCAAGAAAGCCCCAGACTTAGGTTTAAGGCATACGATTCTTAATGATAATCAGGCCATTATGCAATTATTAAGCGGAGAGATTGATTATGCCATCACCTTGGGCCGGTTGGCTCACCCAGAGCTCACGTCTCAGTTGTTGTGGACAGATTCTTACCAGGTGGTTGCCAATGCCCACAGTAAGTATGCTCACTTGAAAGAAGTCTATTTTTATGAATTAAAAGAAGCCAATTTTTTTGCCCTTCCACAAAAACCGGATTTTCCACGGTACATTGACCAATTGGCCAGACAGGCTGAATTTGTGCCCCGTATTATTTTTGAGAGTGAGATAGAACTTATTTTAGAAATCTTACCTTCATTGGATGCTTTAATTGTTTGCTTGGAGCAGTCGGATACCTTTTATTCTCGCTTAGAGGGTATTTCTGCCATTCGCTTGCTGGACCCTTTTGCAGCCTGCGATGTTTTTATTAATTGGCATAAGGATAAACAGCATAATGATGCAGGAAAAATGCTACTTACCTATATAACCGAGGATTTACCTCACTTATTTGTAAAAGAGAGCCAGCTGGGAGAACAAAGGCTTAGAAAACCTCGTTATGCTGAATAATCGGACCTAGTACAAGCACAGGGTCTTATCAATCACGCCAGCTTCAGACCGGTTCACATTGAAGCGGCTTGACAAACAAAGTAAATATTAGGTTCACTTAAACTATTTTGCCTGCCTTTTCAAACACTGGAGAAGGACAGGTTATAGGGGCCTATCCATCAGCTTTTTGTGTCGGTTTTCGAGGGGCTGTGCTATGATAGGTGGAAAGGAGGATGAGGCTGAATATATGTGGCACATCTTGATTGAAACCATTTTGGGCGGCTTAACGGGCTTTGTCACCAATGACATTGCTGTGCGGCAATTATTCCGTCCCGGCGGCATTATTGAAAAAGAGCGGGACGGCTTTATTCATATGATTACGGAGGTCCTGGAAAAGGATATTTTTAGTCCGGAGGTGATGGCGGACCTGGCGGCTAAGCCGGAGACGATTGCGGTCTTCCAGGCCTTGGCGGCCCATTTGCGGCGGGAGGTTCTGCCGGTGATTCTGGCTGATGAGCGGTTGGATGATGGGGATGAGGGGCAGATTTTGCGGACATTGACCCTTTGCCGGTTGGAAAGGGCCAGTTGGATGCCGGTCCGGTTGGCACCGGGCTTTATCGGACGGCGGCTTGATGCGGTCAATGAAGGGCCGCAGGGGTATGCAGGGGTGGTCCATCGGTCGCTGACCCGGTTGGGCCGGGAGACGCCGGATGCCCTTATTTTAGGCGCCCTTTTACCGGCGGATGACCTGGCGGAAAAGTGGGACCGGGACCAGATGACCCAGTTTTTAAGTGGTCACCGCCGGCTCATTACTGAGGAACTCCAGCGCCTGCTGGCGGCCTTTTGTGAGACGGCGGCCTGGCAGGAAAAATCTTTGGCGGCCCTGGTTGGTCAGCGGCCTGAGGAGGGGGCCAAGTACCTAGCGGAAAAAGTGGTCCATATTTTTAACGATATGCAGGATAAGGCCAGGGAGGTCACCGAACCGGCAGACCGGGATGGGGTCATGATGGCTTTAGATGGCTTTTTACAGGGCCGGTTGGAAAACATTTGGGATAGCGTAGTCCCGGACCTTTGGCCGGCGGGGATGGAAATCCTCCAGCATGAGCGGCCGGCCCTGGAGAAGGCCCTCCTGTCAGCCGTATCTGAAACGCTGGGCGATAGCAGCCTGAAAGGACCGGTCCTCCGGGCCATGAAGAGCTATTTTGCCGGCAGTAAGGGGAATAACTGGCTGACCCACCTCTTCATCGAATGGCAAAAAGAGGAGAAACAGGCGGGGTTGAAGGAAGGTTTAATCGGCCAGGTCATGGACCGGGTCAGCCTGAGCCAGCCTTCTAAGGAGGAAGACTTTAGACGGGATATCCAGGAAGAGCCCCTGTCTTCTTTCCTGTCCTCGCTTATTGAAGATAAGTTGACCGGGCTCTTGGCCCGGACGCCGGCCCAGCTGGTCCAGGATACCCTGGGCCCGGACCGGCTGGTCCACTGGCTCTATGAGGCCCTCTACTATATGGTCGATAAGACTGAGATGCCGGCGAAACTGGCCGGCTTTGAAGCCGCCTGGCGGCAGAAGCCCCTAGCGGAGACGGTGCTGACTGTTGACCGGACGGCCCGGCTGAGCCGGTTATCGGCGACCTACTTAGAGGAAAAGGACTGGTCACCGGTATTAGGTCGGCTGGAGGGCCTGTCGCCCCAGCCCCTGATTATGAAGGGGGCCGACCGGTTTCTACACTTGCCCCTGACAGAGATGTGGACGGTCCTGGACCGGGAAACGACTATGAGCCAGCGGCTGGAAGAAGCCTTAACCGGTCGGATCAGTGCCAATGTTTTTGGGGGCATGGCTGCCCACCTGGGGAGCCTGGCCAGGGACCAGCTGAACCAGCTCTCCCATAATGATATGCGGCAGTTGGCCCTGGACCTGCTCGGCCGGGAAATGCGGCCCCTGTCGGCTATTGGCGGGGTCGTTGGTGGGGCTGTGGGTCTGGCCTCCGGGTCGGCGATGACCCTGGCCGGCCTCCAGGCCCCTTCCTTTGAGGAGAGTGAGTTGCTCTTTTCCGCCGCCTTTGCCGGCCGTTGTGCCATGTACGGGGCAGTTGGCTATGGGACCAATGTCCTGGCGGTCCAGGGGCTCTTTAAGCCCTATAGCAAGACCCTGGGTTGGCAGGGGCTCCTGCCGAAAAACCAGCACCGGTTTGCTGAAAAGATGCACGAATTGACCCAGCAATATGTCATCAATGAGGAAATCTGGGCCGGGGTCCAGGAGGGTCTGGCCATCCAGGCCCAAAAGCCGGCCTGGGACCACTTTGCCCCCCTGATGACCGAGATGCGGCTGGGCGGTGCCGCCTTTTTCACTGAGGCCCTGGACCGGGTGGCCGGCCGCTATACCCTGGCCCAGGGGCTGACCCAGCTGACCCCTACAGACCTGGACTTCCTGATCAGTGCCGGCTTTCACCACCGGCCGGAGGGGTCTGTGGCTGCCAAGCTGGTTGCCAGCCTGCCGGCTGCGGGCTTGAAGGCCCTGGAGGCCGGTCAGGACTGGGCGGCCTTTTCTGAAGGTCCTCTCCTGGACCTCCTGGAAAATACCGCCCGGGGGGTGACGGGAAAATTACTGGCCCAAAGGCCGGAAGCCATAGCCTTCCAGCTGGACCAGTGGGCCGGCAACCTCCAGCTACCTGCTGAAGGCCATGGCCTCTACAGCCGCCTGGCTGAGGGGATGATGCTGGCCTATGACCGGCTGCCCGACCAGGTGAAGCCCCATACCGGGCGCCTGGCCAAAAGGCTGTCCAAGCGGATCCGCCGTCACCTGCCCATGTCTGTGGACTTCCTCTTTTCCCTGATGAATGGGGAGGGGCTGATCCGGGAGGTCATCAAAAAGTTCTTATCCAAACAATTACCGGCCTACCTGGCTGACCGCCGGGACTACTACCAGGCCGAGCTGACCGGCCTCCTGGAAAAGACCCTGGCCGGCCGGACGCCCTATGCCCTGGGGATCCGCTTTAATGACCCCCAAACCGTTGGCCAGTTGGCCATCCTCTGGCCAACGGTCAAAAAGGCCATAGAGGGCACCGACCTCCGCCGTTGGCTGGTCAACCACCGTTACTTTTTCCCGGACCCGGGGGTCCTGATGGACCGGCTTCCGGCCATCCTGGCCAAGTGGGGCGAGGCTGACTCACCGGTGCTCAGTTGGGTGTCCAAGCGCCTAGACCGGGTCTACGCCAATGCCAATCCGGCGAAAAAAGAGGCCCTGCTGGGCCTGGTCCGTCGCTTTTTGGCCAGTGCCCCGGTCCAGGTCCTCTGCGACCTGTCCATCCAAGACATCCTGGCTCCTCAGGTTTGGGCCAATTACCGGGATACCCTGGTGGCCCTCCTGACCGACCTCAGCGACCGGGGCTTGGACAAGGCCATCCGGGGCCGGGTCGAGGGCCTGTTCGCCAAGGCCTGGGACCAGCTGGTGCCTCTTTTTGCCTCTTATGGCCAGCTGCTCATTGCTGTGCTGCAACTGCCCCGGGTGGCCCAACGGGAAATCCTCCAGTTGAGCCCGGCCCGGTTGGAAACCATGGTAAGGGCCATTGCCAACCCCTACTTCCGTCATGTTGAACGGATGGGGGCCTTGGGGGCGGTGGTGGCTGTACCGGCCACCCTGCTTGCCCAAGCCTTACAGTAAAGAGAAAGGAAGACCGGATGAAATTATTCCATCTAGGTGATTTGCACATCGGGAAAAAAGTCAATGGCTTTGACCTGCTGGAAGACCAGGCGGTGGTCTTGGACCAGGTTCTGGACCAGGTCCGTCTGGAAAAGCCGGATGCCTTACTTTTAGCCGGTGACCTTTATGACCGGCGCAATCCCAACCCGGAGGCCGTCCACCTATTTGACCGTTTTCTGGCCCGGGTGGTCCTTGAAGAAGGGGTGCCCACCCTGGCCATTGGCGGCAACCACGACAGCGGTGACCGGCTGAACTTTGCCAGCGGCATCCTGGCCCATGCCGGCCTCTACCTGGCCGGCCAACTGACCCTGCCGGTACCGGTAGTCCGCCTGACCGATGCCCACGGGCCGGTCGACTTTCACCTCCTGCCCTATGCCGATGGCCCCCTCCTGGCCCACCTGGATGAGGCCTATGCCGGCCTGGCCTACCCGGACGCCATGGCGGACCTCCTGGCCCGGCTGCCCATGGACCCGGCTGCCCGCCAGGTCCTCATTGCCCATGGGATGGTTGCCTATGCCGGCGGCGACCTGGCCGAGAGCGATTCCGAACGGGAGTTGACCGTTGGTGGTACCGAGTATTGGACTGCCGACGCCCTGGGGGTCTTTGACTATGTGGCCCTGGGCCATCTCCACCGGCCCCAGACCGCCGGAGCCCCCCATATCCGCTATGCCGGGTCCCTCTTGCCCTATTCCTTTTCAGAGGAAAACCATGCCAAGAGCATCAGCGTCATAGAGCTGGATGAAAGCGGTTATGCCGGCACCCGGCTCCTGCCGATACAACCCCGGCATGCCATGCACACGGTTCGGGGGCAGCTGGCGGATATCCTAGCTGGCCTACCCCAAGGCGTGGCCGGCGACGACTACCTCCGCATTGTCCTGACTGACCAGGGGGATGTCCTGGATGCTATGGCCCGGCTGCGGAAGGTCTACCCCAATGTCATGACCCTGGAGCGGGAAATCCGGCCCGAGACTGGCGGGTCGACGGCCATCACTTACAGCCGGGCCAAGGGTCTGAACCCGGTCGACTACGCCACTATTTTTTATGAAGAGATGACCGGTGAGCCGGCCGATGAGGCCATCCGGGCCATTTTTACAGACACCTGGCAGCAGGCGAGAGAGGAGGGGCTATGAGACCATTAGAGTTGGAAATATCGGCCTTTGGCCCCTACGCCGGCCAAACCCTTTTGGATTTTTCCGCCCTGGGCCAGGAAAAGCTCTTCCTGGTGACCGGGCCGACCGGGGCCGGCAAGTCTACAATTTTTGATGCCATGTCCTATGCCCTTTACGGGGAAACCGGCGAGGGGGACAGCAAGGGGGAAAGGCTGGTCAGTGACTTTAATAAGGACCCGGCCCGGCTGTCCTATGTCCGCTTTACCTTCCTCTTAAACCAGCGCCAGTACCGGATTTACCGCCAGCCGGCCCAACAGGTCCTCAAGCGGCGGGGGGATGGCTTTCGCGACCAGGGCCAGGTGGTCCTCTTCGAAGCCCTTGACGACCCCGATTTCGCCCCCCTGACCAAGGTGGACGAGGTCAACCGGGCCGTCATTGACCGGATTGGCCTCAATGCGGACCAGTTCCGTAAGATTGTCATGCTGCCCCAGGGGGAATTCCAGCAGTTCCTCCTGGCTGAAACTAAGGAAAAGACCCCGCTCCTGCGCCACCTTTTTGGCACGGATATTTACCGGCGGATGCGGGACCTCCTGGCCGAATCAGCCCGGCAGCTGAGCCAGGAGGCCCGCACGATAGAAATGAAACTGGAAGAGAAGTGGCTCCAAGTGCCGGCGGCTTTTGGTTGGCCCCTGTCTGAGGGGCCTGACGAAGCCGCCCTGGACCGGTACATCCGGCAGGATCATGACCGGCTGGCCAGCCTGGATCTGGCCCTGGACCGGTTAGATCGGTGCAAACAGGACCTGGGCCGGACCCGGCAGGCCGTCGATGCAGCCAAGCAAGTGCAGGCGCAGATTCAGGAGACCGCGGCCCTCCTCCTGCCCCTGACCCAAAGGGCAGCGGAAGACCGGGCCCTGGCTGACCGGATCCGATTAGCTGAAGCCGCCCAGCCCCTGGCCCAGGAAGAGAAGGCCGTTCAGGACCTGGCCGACCGCTGCCAGGCCGCCAACCAGGCCGCCGACCAGGCCAAGACAGACCTGGCCCAGGCGGAAGCAGCCCAGGCCGGCCTCCAGGCCGAAGCGGCCCGCCTCGCCAATCAGAAGGAGGAGATGGCCGCCTGCCGGGAGGCCCTCCCCCTTTTGCGCCAGGGGGTCCAGCTTTTTGCCCGCTGGCAGGCGGCGACCACCGGTCTCAAGGACCGGCAGGCGGCCCTGACTGCTGCTGAAGACCGGGAGAAGGCCTGCCAGGCAAGGGTCCGGACCCTGACCGACCAGGCCAAGGCCCTCCAGGAAGAGGGCAAGGCCCTGGTCCAGGTTGAGACCCGGCAGGTCAGCCTCCAGGCGGCCTGTGACCAATTGCAAAATAAAAAGACCCTTCTGGGCCAGGCCTGGAAGCTCCTGGCTGCCTATGACCGGGGACTAGCCCAGGTCAAAGAGGAGGAGGACCTGGCCAACCAGGCCCTAGCAGCGGAGCAGGCTGCCTATGCCGCCTGGCAAGCGGCCTACCACCGCCGCCAGGCCCAAAGTGCCGCCTACCTGGCCCGGGACCTGACAGAAGGCCAGCCCTGCCCGGTTTGCGGGGCCAACCACCACCCGGCCCCGGCGGTCTTCAGCGGCCAGGGCCTTGATGATGACCAGTTGGCCTGGCTGGAAAAGACCTGGCAGGACCGGGCACAAGAGGCCCGGACCCGGGCCAGTGACCTGGCCGCCAGCCGGTCCAGCCAGGCAGACCGGGCCCGGCAGCTCCGGGATGACTATCCAGACCTGGCCCCGGCCTTTTGCCAGGCTGAGGCCCCCGATGCCGCCAGTACCCGTCAGCTCATAGCAGATGTGGTAGAGGCCGGTAAGGCCCTGAAGGCAGACCTTCAGGAAAAGACCAGCCAGGCCCAGGTCTTAGCCGTCAAACGCGAGCGGTTGGCGGCAGTGGAAGAGGAAGGCCGGGCCCTGGCTGACCAATTGGCCCTGGCAGAAGAGGACCTGACCCAGGCCGCCGCCGACCGACAGGCCAAGGCCCTGGACCTGGCTGCCGGCCAGGCCGGCAGCCGGGAAATGGCCGACCAGCTCCCCTTTTCCATCGAGGAGGGGCCTGGCAAGGAAGACCAGCTCAAGACCGATGAAGCGAAACTACAAGCCTACGATGCAGCTTGCGACCAGATGGAGGCCCGGCGCCAGGCCGGGGCCAACCGGCTGCTGGCCGCCCAAACCAGCCAGCGGGAAAGGCTCCAAACCCTAACCGAGGCCCAGTCTACCTACCTGGCAGCCCGGGACCGGTGGGTCCAGGCCCGGGAGGCGGTCTTTGACAAGGCTGCCGGCTACCAACAGGCCAAGGCAGACTTGCCCAAGCTCGACCAATGGCGGGCCAGCCTTAATGACAACCGGGCCCGGCGGGCCTACCTCAAGACCGAACTGGCTCGGCTCACGGCCCTCTACCGCCAACATCCGGGTAAGGGCCAAGGCCAGGCCTTGGAAGTTGCTGAAGCAGCCCTCCAGGCCAGCCTGGTAGACCATATTGACCTCCGGGCCACCCTCCGTAACCGGGTTGACCAATTGACCCGGGTCCAGACGGCCATGGCTGACCTCCGCCAGGCCGGCGGCGCCCTCTTAGAAGAATACGGCCGGGTCAACCGGCTCCAGCGGATCGTCTCCGGCGATAATGAGGCCCGGATGGACCTGGAAACCTTTGTCCTGACCCAATACTTTGACCAGGTCCTGGCGCGGGCCAACAGCCGACTGGCTAAAATGACCGAGGGTCGGTACAGTCTCATCCGCCATAAGACGGTAGCCGACAAGCGGAAAAACGCCGGCCTGGACCTGGATGTAGCCGACACTTATACTGGCCGGGCCCGGGCCGTGGGGACCCTGTCCGGCGGCGAGCGGTTTAAGGCTTCCCTGGCCCTGGCCCTGGGCCTGGCCGATGTGGTCAGCGAAGAAAGCGGCGGCCATGCCATGGAAGCTATCTTCATTGATGAAGGTTTTGGCACCCTGGATGAAGACGCCCTGGACAAGACCATTGACGCCCTCTTTGAACTCCAAAGCGGTGGCCGCTTGGTCGGGGTCATTTCCCACGTGGCAGAACTTAGAGACCGGATTCCGGCCAAGCTGGTGGTCACTGCCGATGAAGCCGGGAGTCGGGCTCATTTTGAGGTGCCCAAGTGAACCGGCTGGAGGCTACCATCGGGCCGGAAGATGCCGGCCGCCGGCTGGGTGACTATATGCGGCAGCCCCTGGGTTGCTCCAAGCGGCTCATCCGCCGGTTGAAAACCGACCCCCGGGGGATTATGGTCAATGGCAACCGGGTCACCGTCCGTTACCAGCTGGCCCAGGGGGACCGGGTGTCAGTGGCCCAGGGGCCGACCCGGCCGCTGACCATGCCCATCGAAGACCGGCCCCTGGCCATCGCCTATGAAGATGACCTGGTCCTGGTGGTGGATAAGCCGGCCGACACCCCCATGTATCCCCGCTTTAAGGGAGACCTTGGGGCCCTGTCCGGCCCTGTCCTGGCCCACCTGCAAGCGGCCGGCGGCGCCCCGGGCTTTTTCCCCCTCTACCGGCTTGACCGGGATACCACCGGCCTGGTCCTTTTGGCCAAGTCCGCCTGGGCTGCGGCCCGGCTGGCCCAGAAGCCGCCGGAAAAGATTTATGCCCTGGAGGCCTTTGGCCGCCTGCCCGCTGCAGGCAGCTATAGCCTGCCCCTGGCCAAGGGGGCGGGAGGCCTGGGTCGGATTTGGCCTGTTGCCAAAGGCGGCCGGGAGGCCTGCACCTGCTACCGGCGGGTATTCACTTCAGCTGATGGCCTGGCCAGCGGGGCCCTGGTCTACCTGGCCACCGGCCGCCGCCACCAGATCCGGGCCCACTTTGCCCAGGCCGGCCACCCCCTCTTGGGGGATCCGGCCTACGGGGGCCCGGCCCTGGGCCACGACCGACCGGCCCTCCATGTGCCCTACCTAAGCTTTCACCACCCTGCCGATGGCCGGCTGGTGACCTGCTTTCAGCCCCTACCCATGGCCTGGTCACCGGCCTGGCCGGCCAACTATAGAAAGGAGGACCCCTATGCCCATTACCTTACCGAAAGCCTGTGCAGATATCCTGAAAAAATTGAATGATGCCGGCTATGAATCCTATATTGTAGGGGGGTGTGTACGGGATGCCCTCTTAGGCAAGACCCCGGGGGACTGGGATATATGCACCTCGGCTCAGCCGGAAGAGATGCTGACCGTCTTTCGGGGCTACCGGGTCATCCCGACCGGCATTAAGCATGGGACCCTGACGGTCCTCAGCCAGGGCACCCCCTTTGAAGTGACCAGCTACCGGATTGATGGCGAATATAAGGACCACCGGCGGCCCGAAGCGGTGGCCTATACCCGGGACCTGGCCGAAGACCTGGCCCGGCGGGACTTTACCGTCAATGCCATGGCCTGGCACCCCGAGGAGGGGCTCATTGACCTCTACGGCGGCCGGGCTGACCTGGACCGCCGGCTCATGCGGGCCGTCGGCGATCCCCTGGTCCGCTTTGAAGAAGATGGCCTTCGGCTCATGCGGTTGGTGCGCTTTGCCACCGTCCTGTCCTTTGACTATGAACCGGCCACCGCCGCGGCCGCCAAGGCCTCGGCCCATCTTTTAAAGTATATTTCCAAGGAACGAATCCAGGTGGAGCTAAACAAGATTCTCACCGCCCCTTATGTGGCCAAGGGCCTCCTAGACCTACGGGACTTCGGCCTCCTGGGCCAAGTGGTCCCCTACCTATGCCCGGCCGTCGGCTTTGACCAAAAGACCAGCCGCCACTTCTTAGACGTTTACGAGCACACCGTCCTGGCCACCGGCCTCATCCAACCGGACCTCACCCTCCGGCTGACCATGTTCCTCCATGACATCGGCAAACCCTTTACTTGGACCTTGGGCGAGGGGGGAGAGGATGCCTTCCCGGCCCATGAGGTCCTGGGTGCTGACTTGGCCAACCGGAGCCTTCGCCGGCTTAAGTACGACAATGCCACCCGGCGGGAAGTGGTCAAGCTCATTGCCCACCACAATGACGTCCTCCTGCCCAACCGCCGGCTCCTCCGCCGCCGGCTCCGAGACCTTGGCGGGGAGAGCCTTAAGCGGCTCATCGCCGTCAAGGTGGCAGACATCCAGGCCCACGATGTGAAAGGGGACCGGAGCCGGGTTGATGCCCTCTTCCAAGAAATCAGCGACCTGGTTGATGACATCCTGGCCAGCGGCGAACCCTACCGGATTCAAGACTTGGCCCTGAGCGGCCAAGACCTGCTGGACCTGGGCATTCAGGGCAGGGCCATTGGCGAGACCCTGGACCGGCTCCTGACCCTGGTCGTTGATGACCCCAGTCAAAACACCCGGGAGGCCCTCCTGGGCCACTTATCTCATCCATAAAAAAGAGATATTTCACCTACCCAAAAAGCCCTACATCTGTTAAAATAAGTTTTATTGATGACCAGGAGGATGCATATGGAAAAGACCCGCTTACAAAAATGGATGGCCACTTGTGGTGTTGCCTCTAGACGGCATTCGGAAGCGATTATTGCCCAGGGGCGGGTTACCGTAAATGGCCAAGTCGTAAGAGAGCAGGGCCTGCAGATAGACCTGGAGAAGGACCGGGTCGCTGTTGATGGCCGGGTCCTTGAGGCACCGACCAGCTACGCCTACTACCTTTACGATAAGCCGGAAGGGCTCATCACCACCGCCCATGACCCCCAAGGCCGGCCGACCATCTTTGACGCCCTGCCCGAACTGCGGCAGCAGGTGGTCCCCGTGGGCCGGCTGGACCGGGATACCTCCGGCCTCCTGATCCTCACCAATGACGGTGAACTCACCTACCGCCTGACCCACCCTTCCTACTGCGTTAACAAGCGGTATGAAGTCACGGTCAAGGGCTTCATTTCAGACAAGGCCCTGCGCCAACTGGCCAAGGGGATCGACTTGGAAGACGGTCGAACCGCCCCTGCCGAGGTTCAGCTTATCCACCGGAGCCAGCGCAAGAGCAAGATTGCCCTCACCATCCATGAAGGGCGGAAGCGACAGGTCCGCCGGATGTGCCAGGCTGTTGGCCACCCGGTCCTGGCCCTGCGCCGGACAGAAGTGGCCGGGCTCGGCCTGTCTAAAATCGCTGAAGGTGAAGTGCGGCCGTTAACGGCTCAAGAAGTCCAGCAGCTCTATCAAGCTGTCAACATGTCACTTACTGCAAGGTCGAAAAGGAGAAAATGATGGCTTTTCTAACAGATGTAGCAACCCTATCCCTCACTTGTTTTAACCGGAATGAAATTGAAGATATGATGCAATGGCATGTCCTGCAAGGGGGCAACTTTATTGATACAGCCAAGGGCACCTATGCCCACCTGCATGACCCCGCCCGCCGGCTCCACTTTTTCCACTACCTGGAAGATGACGGCCAAGAGGCCGGTCCTGAGCAAAAAGACGTGCCCTGGCGTTTAGACCTCCACGCCGATACCGGCAAAGAAGGGAATGTCCAAGTGACCATCACAGAGGACATCAAAAAAGACATGGTGGCCAACCAGGATGCCCGCTTTAATAACCTGACTCCGGTTCAGTTACCCGTAGCAGACCGGGAAGAGCCGGTCACCATCTTAGTGGATTTAATTAATAAAAATATGATTCCGGCCGCTGACCAGGTCATTGACCTGAACTTAAATGTCAGCGTCCTGGACATGCAGTTTTTCGCCAACCGGGCAGACTGGGTCAGCCAGGCCGGCCTGAGCCCGGACCAGGCCAAGGATGCCCCGGATATGTTCCCCCTGGGCATTGCCGTCAACCGGATGATGCAGGAGAAGGATACCGAAAATATGGACGACCAGGCCGTCGCCCTCATGCGTTATGCCGCTGAAGACCTGGCCATCAACCCTATCGGGCTCATGAACTTAAATGGCACCGTCGAAAGTGTCGAGCAAATTCACTTGGGCAATGGCCTCTACAACTACCTCCTGGCCCTGAAAACCGACCTGGGCGTCTTTAGAGCGGTCGTACCGGAACGGTTTATCCAAGTGGAAGAAGTCTCCGAAGGCAATTACATCACCCTCATCGGCTTCTTCTCCGGGATCTACATCGGGGAGCCGGCCCAAAAAGAAGACAAGGAAAAGGTCGTTCCTATCCACCCGGTGCACTAAGTCGCACGAAATCATCATACCGGCCTGTCGGCCTTGCCGGCAGCCACCAAGGAAGAAACAAGCGAGTAAGTTAAAGGCTTACTCGCTTTTTCGCTATCCTATACTTTTCTTGTTGGGCTTGCCCGGATATCTTTTTTGTATTACAATCCCCTTAGACAGACACTTATCATGAAGGAGGTAGCTGATGGCTATGGTGAAAAAATTATCCCTGGTTTTCCTGGCCTGCCTGCTTTTATCTTTTGGCCTTGGCAGGGGGGCCTATGCCCAGGAAGTCACCGACTTTTCCGTGTCGACCGGCGCTGAATTTCAGGCGGCCCTTGATGCCATTGCAGTCGGGTCTGCCAGCGAGTACACCATAGCGCTGGAAAAGGATATTGACTTAAAAGACCAGTACCGGTATGACCGCCACCGGATTAGCCGGGGACAGGTGACCTTAATCGGTAACGGGCACACCCTGACCCAGATCTATACCATCAAAATCGGCCCTGGGGCTACCCTCCAGCTGGGCAAGGAAGATGGGACCGATCGGCTGACTATTGATGGGGCCTACAGGGGGATTGTTCCCCAGCCCCTCTTTCAAGCCCTGGGCGGCCAGCTGGTCATCCGGGATGGGGTGACGATTTGCAACCGCAAGACCAACCATACCAGTAGTTTCGGTACCATCGTTTTAATTTCCAGTGGCGGGGCCTGCACTATGACCGGGGGCGAGATTAAAGATAACCTAATCGAGAACTCAGCCCTAGGCGGTGGTGGCGGCTTTAATGGCATGGTCACCCTTTTAGGGGCAGATACAAGCTTTACCATGACCGGAGGAAAGATCATCAATAATTCCGTCACTTCCCACTATGAGCCGACACCTGGCTGGTTATATTTTCAAGAAGTGGTCTACGGGACGGCCATTTCATCTGTCGGTGGTAGGGTTAACATTCAAAATGCTGAAATCTCTGGCAACAAGGCCCTAGGCCAATACGGCATGGGGGCCGGGATTTGTATCTTTAACGGGGACCTTACAGTTGATTCTTCAGTGATTGCCGGTAACCACAGTGACTGGCGTGGCGGGGGCATTTATGTGGAAGAACCCTATGATATTCCCTTTTACCCCATTACTTTTGGCGGCGGGGCTGGCCCAATGACGATTCCGGCCCGGCCCTCAAGGCTAGCCATTAGCCATTCCCTGGTCGCCTTTAATACCGCCGGCCAAGCCGGGGCAGACCTGGTCATCGACCAGGGTAACGCGGCCCCGACCCTGCCGACCGTCCAAGAGATGAAGGCCTTTGCCGGCAGCAAGAACCTGGCCTATGACCTGACCAAGTTGGTGGACTGGCACCAGGACGGTCCTTCTAAGCGTTATACCGGGGCTGATCCGACAGAGGTTATAGATGTCCGCCAGCCCATGGCCCTGCCCCAGTACCTGGTCGCAGCAGGCCAGGTAAAAAGCTACACCCTTTCCTTTGATGCTAATGGTGGGACCGGGACCATGGCCCCGGTAGAGACCGAGGCGGAAAGTTATAGCCTGCCGGTACCGGCCTTTACCCCGCCGGCCGGGATGCACTTTGCCCATTGGTTGGTCCTGGGTCAGGCCAAGCAGCCCGGGGAGACCATTCAGCTGACTGAGGACCTGGTTATCCAGGCCATTTGGGCCAAGGATGCCGCCCAGCCCAGGCCGGGCGGCGGGGGAACCACGGTCATCCATGAGCGGGAGCCGGCCTATTTTTACGGTTACCCGGACGGCAGCATCAGGCCTGATGCGCTGATGACCCGGGCCGAGGCCATCGCCCTCCTGGTCCGGCTGGAAAAATGCCCTGCCGGCAGCCCGACCAAGCCTCCCTTTGCCGATACAGCCGCCGGTGGCTGGTATAATACCGCCATCAATGCGGCCCTTCAGGCCGGTTATTTAGACCAAGAGCCGGCCGAGGCCATCCGGCCCAATGACCCGATCACTAGGGGGGAACTGGCCCGGCTCATCGCCCATATTCCCGGGAAGACCCGGCTGGAAGGGCCGGCCCCCTTTACTGACCTGGTCGAGGCCCCTGACCGGGCGGCCATTGAAGATGGCTATGCCAAGGGCCGGATCAAGGGTTACCCGGATGGGACCTTCCGGCCGGCCAAGCCCATTAGCCGGGCAGAAGTGGTTACGATTTTTAACCGGATGTATGGGGTAACAGTGGATAAATATTATATGGCTAAGCACCCAAATCAGCTGACCCGGTTCACAGACCTGCCTGAGGACCACTGGGCCTATGCCGACCTGGTCGCTGCCAGTACCAATCATTTTGTCTTATTCAGAAATGGTGCCGAGACCGGCGCCTGGAGCCGAACCTTTAAGTAAGGGCCGGTGCCATTGACCGCTCGTATTTAACTTATAAAAAGGGCTGTTGCAAAATAGCCCCTCTAACAAACAAAGTCCCAGCTCAAAAAAATGAGGAGGGACTTTTTTTATGGATACATCCATGTAAGCTTATAATATATAGCTAAGGAAAATTTTCTAAATCGATTAGGGCTAAGTTTGTCTATAAGCAAGGAGCTGTGCCGAATGATTTTATTCGTTCTGACACAGCCCCTTTTGCCATGCTTTTATGGGTCCCGGTCGGCCTTATTCAGCCGGCCGGTTTTTTAAGTAGTCGATGAGCCAGTGGAGGGCGTCGATGTAGCCCTGGATGCCCCGGCCCTTGATGGTATGGACACAGGCCGGGCGGACATAGCTTATCCGGCGGAAGGGTTCGCGGGTATCCGGGTCGGTGATGTGGACTTCTACGGTGGGGATGGCCACGGCTTTGAGGGCATCCAGGAGGGCCACGCTGGTGTGGGTATAGGCGGCGGGGTTAAAGATGATCCCATCTACCTGGCCATAGGCCTGGCCAATCCAGTCCACCAGCTGGCCCTCGTGGTTGGATTGGCGGATGGTGAGGTCAACGCCGGCGGCCCGGGCGGCTGTTTCGACCTGGTCACAAAGGGCCGGGTAGCTGGTCTGCCCGTAGAGGGCCGGTTCCCTTAAGCCGAGTAGGTTGAGGTTAGGGCCGTTCAAAACGAGTATCTGCAAAGAAATCCTCCTTAATGGCCGTCAGGGCGGCAGTGAAATCGGTACAGGAGAGGGTGCGGTCGGCAAAGGCTTCGTAGAGCGCCTGGCGGTTTGCCCAGAGCCGGTCCAGGGCCCGGCCCCCCTGGGACAGGGGGCGGTCATCGGTGGCCAGGTCGGCCAGGGGCCGGGTCAGGTGGTAGACCCGGCCATTCTGCCGGAGGAGGAGGTCATTTTCCGACCGGGTGACAATGCCGCCGCCACAGGCGATGACCTGGCCGCTCTCCTGGCCCACTTGGCGGGCCAGGTCGGTTTCCAGACGCCGGAAGGCCGCTTCCCCATGGCTGCGGATGTAGTCGCCGGCCGGGCCATGGGCTTGGGCAAAGGCGGCATCTAAGTCGACGAAGGGGCGGCCCAGGTCGGCGGCCAGGGCCTGGCCCAGGCTGGTCTTGCCCACGCCGGGCATACCGATGAGGATGATATTTTCACGTTCAGCCCGGAGCCGCTGGTAGATGGTGGCCACCTGGTCCACCAGTGGGGCCTGGCCGGTAAAGTAGCCATGAGCATAGACGGCCTGGGCCACCAACATGGCCAGGCCGCCCAGGGCCGGGATACCCAGCCTCTGGGCCTCATAGACCAGGGCCGTCCGCAGGGGGTTGTAGATGACGTCCAGGACCCCTTCCAACTGGGGAAAGTCCGCCGGGTGGACCAGGCCGGCCGGGGCCTGGGGGTACATACCGACCGGGGTGGTATTGATGATCCAACGGGCATCCCGGTGGGCGGGGAGGTCCGCATAGGAAATGCCGTCATGGCGGACAATATGTAGGATTTCACCGGCTCCCCGGTCTGCGAGGACGGCGTGGGCCGTCTTGGCGGTACCGCCGCCGCCCAGGATGAGGCACTTTTTTCCGGCCACATCGCCGGCCAGGGCGTCCAGGAGGTAGGCCAGGCCGTCAAAGTCGGTGTTGTGGCCCATCCAGCGGCCGTCGGCATTCCGGACCAGGCTGTTGACGGCGCCAATGGCCCGGGCGGCAGGGCTTTCCTCAGCCAGGTAGGGCCGGACGGCCTCCTTATAGGGGATGGTGACATTGAGGGCATCCAAGTCCGGCCGGCTTAAAAAAGTAGCCAGGTCATCCGGAGCCACTTCAAAGAGCTGGTAGTTGTCATTGCCCAGCATGGCATGGATGGCCGGCGAATAGCTGTGGCCCAGTTTTTCCCCCAGAAGACCGGTCAGCATGACGGATCCTCGCCCAGGAGGTCCTCCTGGAGCTGGCGGGAAATGGCAAAGAGCCCCTCGTAAAAGGCCCGAACGGCGGCCTGGTCCCGGCCGGCCCGGTCGGCCATGTCAGCCAGGATGGCCTCTTCCCGGTCCCGGTTGAGAATGGGCAGCTGGTGGGCCTTTTTATAGGCAGCCACTTCTCGGGCACAGTCCAGCCGGTCTAAAAAGAGGGGGAGGAGGGCGGCGTCTATTTCATTGATTTTTTGACGGATATCATCTAGGGACATGGCAGGCTCCTTTATCGTAGAGTAGGTCTAAGAGGACGATGGCGGTGACCGCCTCCACCACCGGAATGGCCCGGATGGCGATGCAGGGGTCGTGCCGGCCGGCGATGGTCAGCTTTTCAGGCTGACCGGTGGAGAGGCGGACACTATCCTGGGCCCGGGCAATGGAGGGGGTGGGCTTGAAGGCCACCTGACTGATGATGGGGAGACCGGTGGAAATCCCGCCGAGGACGCCACCGGCCCGGTTGGTCCGAGGGCGGATTTGACCGTCCTCCAGGTCATAGGGGTCGTTATGGACACTGCCCCGCATGGCGCAGGCATCGAAGCCGGCGCCGAAGGCGATCCCCCGGACCCCGGGAATGGCGAAGATGGCCCCGGCCAGCCGGTTTTCCAGGCCATCGGCCATGGGGTTGCCCAGGCCCTGGGGGAGGCCGACTGCGGCACATTCAACCAGGCCGCCGACGGAGTCGCCATCGGCCCGGACCTGGGCCAGGAGGTCTTCAGCCGCCTGCCGGGCCGCTTCATCAGCGATGCCCATGGGGGCGGTTCGTAGGCTTTCCAGGTCCCGGGCAGTGACCGACCGGGCATCGACCGGCGGGGCCTTGACGTCCCCAACCTGGATGAGGTGGGCGCCCACCTCGATGCCGTAGTCTTTCAGGGCCCCGGCACAGATGGCCCCGGCCAAGACCAGGGGGGCGGTGAGCCGGCCGGAAAAGTGGCCGCCGCCCCGCATATCGGCATGGCCGCCGTACTTGACCTGGGCATTGTAGTCGGCATGAGAGGGCCGGGGCAGGTCGGCTAAAGTAGCATAGTCCTTGGACCGGGTGTCGGTATTGGGAATGATAGCGCAGAGGGGGCTCCCGGTGGTACGGTCTCGGTAGACCCCACTGAGGTACTGGGGCTGGTCCGGTTCCCGGCGCTGGGTGACATGGCGGCCACTGCCCGGGGCCCGGCGGGCCATCTGCCGGCCGATGGCCTCATGGTCCAAGGGAATCCCGGCCGGGAGGCCGTCGATAACCAGGCCAATGGCCGGGCCATGGCTTTCGCCGAAGACTTGGACCTGGATATTATGGCCGATGCGAGATGACATGATAGTGACCTCCTAAGTGGGCAAAATCGTCAAAAAAAGCAGGGTAGGACTTGTTGATGGCCTGGGCCTGGTCAATGACCACCGGCCCCTGGCCGGCACAGGCCGCCAGGATGGCCCCGCTCATGACCATTCGGTGGTCGCCATGGCCTTGAACCTGGCCGGGGGTCACCGGGTCGCCGGTGACCTGTAGGCTGTCGGGCCCCTCCTGGACCGAGACGCCCAGGCCCGACAAGAGGTCAGCGGTGGCCTGGAGCCGGTCGCTTTCCTTTAAGCGAAGGCGGCCGGCGTTTTTAAAGCTGGTCGTCCCCTTGGCACAGGCGGCCACCATGGCCAGGATGGGGACCAGGTCCGGAATCTGGCTGACATCCAGGGAAATAGCGGCCAAGTGACCGGGGCTGACGGTGATGGCCCCGTTGTCCTGGCGGACATGGGCCCCGAAGGCCGCTAAAATATCTAAAATGGCCCGGTCTCCCTGCCGGCTGTCTAGGTCCAGGCCGGTCAGAGTGACCGGTTGGCCGATGGCCCCGGCCGCCAAGAAGAAGGCGGCATTGGACCAGTCCCCTTCAATGGTGATGGGCGCTTCCGGCGCTCGGTAGCAGGCCCCTTTTTGAACGGTATAGGTTGATCCTGTGCAGGAAACAGTGACCCCGTAGTCTGCCATGGCATCCAGGGTCATAGCCACATAACCTTCCGATTCAAGGGGGCCCTCGATGGTCAGGGTCAAGCCCTCGGCCAGGAGGGGGGCCATGAGCAAGAAGGCACTGATGTACTGGGAGCTGACATCCCCCGGTAGGGTGACCTGCCGGCCGGTAAAGGCGCCGGAAAGGCTCAGGGGGAGGGTATCAGCGCTGACCTGGCAGCCCCCCCGACGGAGGGCCTCGGTCAGGTCCTTGAGGGGGCGGTCCGGGAGCCGGCCGCTGCCGGTAATCTCAGCTGAAAGGCCCAAGGCAGCGACCAGGGGGAGGAGAAAGCGGCAGGTGGTCCCGCTTTCCCGGCAGTCCAGCCGGACCGGGTGGTCAGTCCTCGACTTGGGAATGGGGGTCACGATAAAGCCCTGGTCCGTCGGGGTAAAAGAGGCCCCGAGGGCGGCCAGGACATCCATGCTGGCCTGCATATCCTCGGAGATAACCGGGCAAACCAGGCTGCTGGGGCCATCGGCCAGGGCGGCGCAAAATAAGTAACGGTGCATCATGGACTTGCTGGGCATGGCCGCCAGGGTCCCGGCTAGGGGGAATGGCGTAATTTCTACCTTCATGACAAGCCTCCCTTTTCTAAAAATCCCGGTAAATCAGTGTAGCTGACCGGGTAGTCGATACAAGACCCAATGGCCACCGGTAAAATCCACCGGACCCCGCCGGCAGTGGCCTTCTTGTCCCGCTGGATGGCCTCGAGCAGGGTTGCCCGGTCATAGCCGGTGGTGACCGGGAGCCCATGAGCGGTCAGAACCCGGATAATCCGGTCACCGTCTTCAGGCGAGAGCCGGCCCAGGTTGACGGCCACCCGGCTGATAAAGGCCAGGCCGATGGCAACGGCATGGCCATGGGCAATGGCATGACCGCTGGCCTGCTCAATGGCGTGGGCCAGGGTATGGCCCAGGTTCAAGTGGGCCCGGATGCCCCTTTCACAGGGGTCGGCCTCGACATAGCGGATCTTATGGCCTACTGCCCGGGCCAGGACCGCCGTCAAGTCCGGGCTGGTCCCGGTCAGGGGGCCTGCCTCCAGGCGGTCGAAGAGGGCCGGGTCAGTGAGGACAGCTGTTTTAACCAGTTCGGCCAGGCCGTTTTGCCAGTCCGTCTGGCTGAGGCTGGCCAGGGTCTCTGTCGGGCAGAAGACCGCCAGGGGCTGCTTGAAGGCCCCGACCAGGTTTTTCCCGGCTGGGAGGTTCAGAGCCGTTTTCCCACCGACAGAGGCATCCAGGGCCGCCAATAAGGTCGTCGGCACCTGGACCATCCGGATCCCTCGGACATAAGAGGCCGCCGCAAAGCCGGCTAAGTCGCCGATGACCCCGCCGCCCAGGGCCAGGACCAGGTCATCCCGGTGGACCTTTTCAGCCGCCCACCGGTTCATCAGGTCCGTCCAGACCGGGATGGTCTTGCTCTTCTCACCAGGTGGGACCAGGTCAGTGGCTACCTGGTAGCCGGCGGCCCTTAAGCCGGCCACCAGGTCTCCTCCATAGAGGGCGAAGACCCTTTCGTCACTGACCAGGCGGACCTGGCGGGGTGGGGCGACCAGGCCGCTGATGGCTGCGGGCAGGTCTGCCAGGGCCAGGCCCAGGTTAACCTCATAGCTGGGGTCTGTCCCGACCGGCAAGACCCTTTTTTCGCTTAGCCCTGCCATCAGCGTAAATGGTCCCGGCAGTAAGCGTGAAGCCCCTTCAGGTCCGCAGCCAGCCGGCTGTATTCGCTGGGGTGGAGGGACTGGGGACCGTCACAGAGGGCCTTTTCCGGATCATTGTGGACCTCAATCATGACCCCGTCAGCACCGGCAGCCACAGCAGCCTGGGCCAGGGGCCGGACCAGGTCATGTTTACCGGCAGCATGGCTGGGGTCGATGATGATGGGCAGGTGGGTCTTCTGGCGGAGGACCGGAATGGCGGAAATATCCAGGGTATTCCGGGTGCCGGTTTCGAAGGTTCGGATGCCCCGCTCACAGAGGATGATGTTTTCATTGCCGTTGCTCATCAGGTACTCCGCACTCATGAGCCATTCCTCATAGGTGGCCGCCAGGCCCCGTTTTAAGAGAATGGGCTTATCAATCTTACTGAGCGCTTTGAGTAAGGCGAAGTTCTGCATATTCCGGGCGCCGACCTGGAGGATGTCCACCTCTTCGAAATAGGGGAGGTCGGCCAGGTCCATGATTTCAGAAATGATCGGCAGGCCGCTGGCCTTTTTGGCCTCTAAGAGGAGCTCAATCCCGTCCGGGCCCAGGCCCTGGAAGGCGTAGGGGGAGGTTCTGGGCTTGAAGGCCCCACCCCGGAGAATTTGGGCACCGGCGGCCTTAACATCGGCGGCCAGGGTCCGCATCTGCTCCTTGCTTTCTACAGAGCAGGGGCCGGCGATGAGGCAGAGCTGGTCCCCGCCGCCAATGACCGCATCCCCAACCCGGATGACCGTATCTTCCGGATGCATCCGGCGGTTTACCCGTTTGTAGGGCTCAGACACCCGGGTGACCTTGGCCGTCAGGGGGTTCGCCTGGAGCCGGTTAATGTCTACATTTGATGTATCCCCAACCAAGCCAACGACGGTTCTCTCTACCCCTTCGATGGGATGAATCATCAGGCCTAAGGCTTCTAATTCCTCGAAAAGGGCCTTTTTTTCTTGTTCAGAAGTACCGTCTTTTAAATGTATAATCATTCTATTTCTCCTTTGTTTGGTCTTTGAGTATATGCACTTTGTTCTTTTCCCGGGTAAGAAAAAAATAACCACAAAAAAGCCCCGCAGAGGGTACACCTCTGCGGGGCCTGTTAGTGCAAATCACTATGCTGCTAACAAATAGCCTGCCCACTGCCGGGGTAACCCAAATAAGCCTTGCCAAAAAAGGCAAAGCTAAAGGTAAAGATATTGGCGTGAGCTTGCTTGGACAACATAGAAATCACCTGGCTAAAGTAATGCAAATGCATTATCATGGTTAAATTTTTATCTAGCTTAACACAGGGGGATGCATTTGTAAAGGCATAATTTTTTTATTCTTCCATCTTGTGGTCCTGGTTTAAGTCCACCTGCTTGAGGGGGATTAGCTTGCCTCCAAACTTAATCTTATGATAGAGGAAGACCACGATAAAGACCGGAATCCCTAAGTAGGTGGTGGCCAGCTGGCGGAGGTTGATTTCACCTTCCAAGAGGGCCGTATCCTGTCCAATAATGACAATGGTGCAGAGGAAGAGGGCGAAAATCGGCCCAAAGGGGAAGAGCTTGGCCCGGTAGACCAGGTCATCCAAGTCCCGGCCCTGGGCCAGGTAGGCCTTCCGAAACCGGTAGTGGCTTAGAGCAATCCCCAACCAGGCAATAAAGCCCGTTAGCCCACTGGCCGCAATGATGTACTCATAAGCATTGGGAGAGCCCAGCTGCATGAGGAAGACCACAACCACCATGACCAGGGTCAGGTAGAGGGCATTGCGGGGGGTGCCGGCCTTGTTGACCTTGGCAAAGGTCTTAGGGGCCATGCCACTTTCCGCCATAGCATGGAGCATCCGGGTCGAAGCATAAAAGCCCGAGTTCCCAGCCGAGAGGATAGAAGTCAGGATGACCGCATTCATGACACTGGCGGCCATGGCTAGGCCCACCTTCTCGAAGACAATGGTAAAGGGCGACTTGGCAATTTCAGAAATATCCTGGGCCCCGAGCAAGTCCGGGCTGGTATAAGGGATAATCAAGCCGATAATGGCAATAGAGAAAATATAGAAGATCAGGATCCGCCAGAAGACCTGGTTGACCGCCTTAGGAATACTTCTTTCCGGGTCTTCCGATTCACCGGCAGCAATCCCGATGAGCTCCGTCCCCTGGAAGGAATACCCGGCAATAAGGAAGACCCCCAAAGCCGCCAAGAACTTACTGGACCAGTGGCTGGTAGAGCCCACAAAGGGCGCATCGCCCACAAACCAGTTCTTTAAGCCGATGTATTCACCGCCAAAAATCCCCAAAATAGTCAGGACCCCGACAAAGATAAAGATAACGACCGTAACCACCTTAATCAGGGAAAACCAGTACTCAGACTCCCCGTAAGCCCGAACAGAAAGCATATTCAGGCCCACAATCACAGCCAGGAAAATCAGGCTCCAGGCCATGGGCGGTAAAAAACGCAAGGGCTCCCAGTAGCTAAAAATAAGAGCCGATAGACTGACATCCGCCGCCACCGTAATAACCCAGTTGAGCCAGTAATTCCAGCCCAGGGCAAAGCCAATCGAGGGGTGGACAAAGCGGGAGGCGTAAGCACTAAAGGACCCGCTGATGGGCAAATAAGTCGCCATTTCCCCCAAAGAAGTCATTAAGAAATACACCATAATACCAATGCAGGCATAAGCCAGCAGGGCCCCACCGGGTCCCGCCGAATGGACAGCCTGGCCACTGGTCATAAAGAGGCCACTGCCGATACAGCCGCCAATGGCAATCATAGATAAATGGCGGGTTTTCAAGGCCCGCTTAACACTTGTCCGGGGACTCCCTTCACCGCCTGAATGCGATTGTGACATAATATACCTCCTGAAAGGGTCTCTGCCCTGATAATTTATCCTTTTTATTATACAGAAACTTCTCTGTTTTGTCTTGTTAAAAACCTTGTAAAAAAAGGAATTCCACCGGGTAGGTAAAAAGTGGGCCAGGGGCGGTTTAGGTTCTTTGATATCCCTTGGCAGCTGGTAGAGCCGGCTTTTAGGCAGGAGAGCCCCTGGCTTTGAAGCCTGGTTGTAGATTTTTTGCTTGTCTTAGGCTTCTATGGCGACGGCGGTGAAGACGGCGGCGCCGATGGGGAGGGCGTCTTCATTTAAGACGACCTTGGGGTTATGGAGGATATTGCAGTCCTGGCTATTGGCGGACCGGGAGCCGATTCGCAGGAAGGCGGCGGGGACTTGGGCGGCGACGAGGGCGAAGTCTTCGGAGGCGTTGAGGAGGCCGCCTTCTTCCAGGCTGAGCCGGTGGGCACTGCCGGCGGCTTCTTCGGCGCTGTTGATGGCTTGGAGGGCGCCTTTTAACTGGCGGACCCGGTCGGGGGCGGTGACGTTGGCCGGGACGCTATAGTCCCAGGTCACCTGGGCAGTGCCGCGGAAGCTTTCGGCGGTGAGCCGGCTGACGGCCTCTAGCCGGTCTTTGAGGAAGGCCCGGACGTCGGGATCCATGGCCCGGAGGGTGCCGGTCAGGCTGGCCTGGTCGGGGATGATGTTGCCGGTGGTGCCGGCGTTGAAGGTGCCGATGGTCAGGAGGGCCTCGGTTTGGTAGTTGATTTCCCGGGCGATGAGGGTTTGCAGGGCCAGGTGGAGGTGGGCGCCGATATTAATCGGGTCGACCCCTTCCTGGGCGGAGGCCCCATGGCAGCCCTGGCCCTGGATGGTGATGGTAAAGCCGTCTACCGAGGGCATGAAGGGGCCTTCGGTTAGGGCGACGGTGCCCACCGGGAGGGTGGGCATATTGTGGACGGCGAAGGCATAGTCGACCTGGTTGTCGGCCAGGATCCCGTCATCAATCATGGACTGGGCGCCGGCAAAGATTTCTTCCGCGGGCTGGAACATAAAGACGATTTTCTGCCGGAGGTCCTTTTCGTGGGCCTTTAAGAGTTGGGCGGCGCCCAGGAGCATGGTGGTATGGAGGTCGTGGCCGCAGCCATGGCTGACGCCGGGTTTTTCTGAGGCAAAGGGCAGGCCGCTTTCCTCTGTCTGCTCCAGGGCGTCCATGTCCGCTCGGAGGAGGAGGGTCTTGTTGCCCTGGCCCAGGCTGGCGGTGACCCCATTTTTCCCGCAGGGCTTGGGGTTATAGCCCATGGCCTTTAACTGGTCACTGACATAGGCGGCGGTTTCTTTGGTGTCCAAGCCCACTTCCGGCTGGCGGTGGATATGGCGCCGCCACTGGACCATTTGCTCTTTTAGGGCCTGGGCTTCTTCTAAGTAACGCATAAGGACCTCCTTGTATTTATTCGCAAAAGGTGTAAGAAACAATAAAAACCGGAGATTGGAATTCCAACCTCCGGCCCGCACCGGTCTAAAGGTAACTTCCGGCGCTGGAGTTTTTGCTTTTGCCTGGGGCAAAAGCCTGGCAAGTCACTAGTCCTTATAATAAATCGTCAATCGTAACATGTCATCAAGTAAACAATCGTAACAACCGGGAGTGCGTACGTTTTGTTGTCTCTAGGAATATCCGGGTTCGTTGTTTAAATGTTAGTGTTCTTGCCGACCAAAGACCCTTACTTCTTCTTCTCCAGGGTCTTTAAATTCACTTCAATTTCCGTCAAGGCATTGGACTGGTCGATGGCCAGGGAAATCTGGTTGACTTCATCCCGGAGGTCTGTTACGACCTCGAGGATTTGATTATAGCCGGGCAGGCCGTATTCCACCAGGCCAACGCCATTTTCAGCGGTATAATTGGCGCCCGGGGCGTTATGGATGCTGGCCAAGGGCTCTAAAAGGCGGAGCCGGCGGCGTTTGGCGGTCACTTCATTGAGGAGGTGGCCGGTGCCGGACTCGCGGTTCTTTTGGTCAATGGCATCTTGCAGGGTCAGGTAGTCCTCTTCCAGGGCCTTCATTCTTTTGAGGGCATTGGCAACAATGGCTTCCTGCTTGCTGGTATCTGCAGGCGGCCCCTGGTTCACGGATAGGGGGTAGTTGTGGAATTGGACAATGGCATTCTTGGTCCGGTCCATCTCTGTCTTGAGCTGGCTCAATTGAAAGATGGCTGCCTGCATGGTCATGGTCATCTTGGCCATATCATCACCTCATTATTATGAATTAGTTACTATCCTCTTGGTCTTCTTCGAAGAGGGGGATTAAATCACTATAGCCTTCCTGGGCCATTTCCCTTAAGGGGATAAAGCGGGTGGCGTAGCCGTTGATGCAGTAGCGGAGGCCGCCGGCCTCCCGGGGCCCATCCGGGAAGACGTGGCCCAGGTGGGCGTCACCAACCCGGCTCCGGACTTCGGTCCGGACCATGCCCAGGGAGTGGTCGTCATGGTTGGTCACCAGGGCCTCGTCCAGGGGCTTGGTAAAGCTGGGCCAGCCACAGCCGGCGTTGTACTGGTCGAGGCTGGAAAAGAGGGGCTCTCCGGTGGTGATATCCACATAGATACCGGGCTCCTGGGCGCCGGCGTGTAAGGGGTGACTGAAGGGGCCTTCGGTGGCCGCGTCCTGGGTAATCCGGTAGGAAAGGGGGGAGAGCTTTTCTTTCAAATAGCTGCCGCTGGGCTTGTGGTAGCGGCGGGGGTCCAGGGAGCTGGTCACCACTTCCGGTGGCCCGGCCTTTACTTCATTATAGAAGGCTTGAGGAATATGGCAATAGCCGCCGGGATTTTTTTCCAGGTAGTCCTGGTGGTAGTCTTCGGCGGAATAGTAGTTTTTCAGGGAGAGGACTTCAACCACCAGGGGCTTTTCGTAGCGGCCTGCTTGGGCGGCGACAAAGGCCCGGACCCGGTCTAAGAGGGCCTCATCCCGGCTGTAGATTCCGGTCCGGTATTGGCTGCCGATGTCGGCCCCCTGGCGGTTGAGGCTGGTGGGGTCAATGATCCGGAAAAAGCCGGTGAGGACTTGTTCCAGGGAGAGGCTATCCGGGTCATAATCCACCCGGACGGTTTCAGCGGCCCCGGTGCGGCCGCTACAGACGGCCTCATAGCTGGGCCCTTCGACCCGGCTTTGGGCATAGCCGACGTCTGTATCCTGGACGCCGGGCATGAGCTTGAAATAATGTTCAACGCCCCAAAAACAACCACCGGCTAAGTAAATGCGTTCTGTTTTTGCTGGCATGGGGACCACCTTTCTTTACTGGGCCAGGAAGGCCTGGTAGGCCCGCATGGTCATGTAGCAGTCGGCCTTGGCGGCCAGTTCGATGGGGGCGTGCATGGAGAGCATGGGGACGCCACAGTCTACCACTTCGGCGCCCCGGTTGGCCAGGATATAGGCGATGGTGCCACCGCCACCCTGGTCGACCTTGCCCAACTCACCCATCTGCCAGAGGACGCCGGCGTCATCGAAGATTTTGCGGATGTCCTGTAAAAATTCAGCATTGGCATCGTTGGACCCGCTCTTGCCCCGGGCCCCGGTGTATTTATTGATGGAGACACCGCGGCCGATGAAGGCGGTGTTCCGCTTGTCCATAACTTCCGGGAAAGTGGGGTCCAGGGCGGCGGTTACATCCCCGGAGAGGACCCGGCTCTGGCTCAGGGTCCGGCGGAGGTCCAGCTCCCTGCCTCCGGTTAGGTTGAGGAGCTCGGCCAGGGCGTTTTCGAAGAAGATGGCACCCATGCTGGTATTGCCGACAGAGCCAATTTCTTCCTTATCAACCAGGAGGGCGGCTGCCCAGCGGCTGGGGGTTTCTTTCATGTTTAAGAGGCCGTCGACGGCGGCAAAGGCGCAGGACCGGTCATCGTGGCCATGGGCCGCAATCATGGACCGGTCCAGGCCCACTTCCCGGGCCCGGCCGGCCGGGACGAGTTCTAATTCGGCTAAGAGGAGGTCTTTTTCCACCAGGCCATAGCGGTCGTGGAGGAGGCTTAAGAGCCGGGCCTTGACCGGGTCTTTGACCTCTTCACCCGCCTCGTCGATGAGGGGTTCCAGGCCAAAGACAGCGTTTAACTGCTCACCGGTCACCCCTTCGGCCAGGGTCTTGGCATTCTGATCCTTGCCCAGGTGGGGGAGGAGGTCGGTGATATAGAAGACCGGGTCATCGGGGTTATCGCCGATGTTGATGGTGACCTCTGTCCCGTCTTCCCGGTAGGCAATCCCGTGGAGGGCCAGGGGGAGGCAGGTCCATTGGTACTTTTTAATGCCCCCGTAGTAGTGGGTCTTGAGGAGGCCCAGGCCCCCGTCTTCATAGAGGGGGTGGCTCTTCAAGTCCAGGCGGGGGGCGTCAATATGGCTGCCCACGATGTCCAAGCCGGCGGTTAAGGGCTCAGTGCCGGGCATAAAGAGGACGACAGCCTTGTTCTTGTGGTTTAAGTAAAAGCCTTGGCCGGCCTTGGGGGCCTCGCCGGCTTTGATGATATCGTCAAAGGACCGGTAGCCGGCCTCCTGGGCCAGGCGGATGATGGTCTTGGCCGCTTCCCGTTCGGTTTTGGCCGCATCTAAAAACTGCATATACCGGTCGGCATATTGTTTCATGTCTTCTTTTTCTTGGGCGTTAATATGGTCCCAAACTGAATTGATTTTATATTCATGTTCCATAAAAGAATCCTCCATTCTACACTACCTATCTTTATACCCAAGTCTTTCCAAAATTATTTGCCAATTGGGGGGGACTTCAGTATCATTGTAAGTAGATACAGACGAGTGCTAAGAAAGGACGTGTAAGCATGCTGGTAGAGACCCACTGCCATTCGGCAGCCTTTTCGCCGGATGCCCGGCAGACCCTGGAGGAGTTGATTGCCGGGGCCCAGGCCCGGGGCTTTGAGGCCCTGGTCTTGACCGACCACTATGACAAGAACTATTTTTCGGATGGGTCCACAGACCAGGTGACCCCCCTGGGCCAGCCGCCGGAAGCCGGGGAATGGATTTTTGACCTGGACCTGTATGCCGACACCGTCCGCCGGGCCCGGGCCGACTTTCCCGGCCTCCTTTTGGGGATTGAAATCGGCTACCGGCCGGAATTGGCCGAGGCCCTGACCCCCTTCCTGGCCCCCTATGGCTTTGACCAGGTCCTGGGCTCCATCCATGCCATTATGGGCCAGGACCTGGGCGCCCGCCGGGACCACCCCCTCTATGACCTACCCAAGCAGGCGGCCTATGAAAGGGTCCTGGAGGCCCATCTTGACATGGTGACCTCAGCCTTCCGCTTCCAGGTCATGACCCACTTTGACTACCTGACCCGGTATGCCCCCTACCCGGACCCTTCCATCACTTACGCCCCTTTTGCCGACCACTTCGACACCCTGTTCAAGGCCCTCATTGAGCGAGACATCGCCCTGGAAATCAACCTGCGGACCCGGTACAAGAGCTTTGACCAAACCGGCCGGGACCCGGGCCTCTGTGACCCGGCTATCCTGCGCCGCTACCGGGACCTGGGTGGTGAGCTCATTACCCTGGCCGGCGATGCCCACCAGCCGGCAGACCTGGGCCGGTTTATGCCGGAAGCCAAGGCCGAGCTCAAGGCCCTGGGCTTTCAATCCGGCTACTATTTTAAAGCCGGTCAGCCCATCCGCTACGCCTTATAGGCCCTTATGAGAGGAGAAAAAACCATGGATTTATTTATTACAGCTGAAGCCCTAAGGGATCACTTCGATGAAGTAACGGTCTTTGACCTGCGCTTCCTCCTGGAAGACCTCTCCTACCACCGGGTGGTCTATGAAGAAGGACATATTCCCGGGGCCTTTTACCTGGACTTTGAAGATGACCTGTCCGACCCCAAGGGGGACTTCGGCGGCGACCACCCCTTCCTCCTACCGGAAGACTTTGCCCGCCTCTTAGAAGGCTTTGGCCTCAAAGACGACAGCACCGTCGTCCTCTATGATGAAGAATCCCTGATGAGTGCCGCCCGCTTTATCTACCAGAGCCAGTTTGCCGGCCTGTCTATTAAAATCCATATCCTCAAGGGGGGCTATGGGGCCTGGCTGGCCGCCGGCGGCGAAGAAGAAACCGCCATCCCCAAGGCGCCGGGTGGGGGCCACTTATCCATCCAGCCTCGGCCGGACCTTATCTGCAAGCAGGATACAGTCAAAGAAAAAATGGATGACCCGACCAGCCTCTTAATCGATAGCCGGGCCCCCCAGCGCTACCTGGGCCAGGTGGAACCCCGCTACCGGATTGCCGGCCACATCCCCGGGGCCGTCAATTACTTCTTTAAAGACGTCATCGCTGAAGATGGCGGCCTAAAAGACCGGGCCTACCTGGAAGACCACTTCGCCGGCCTGGATAAGTATGACGACATCATCCTGTCCTGCGGCAGCGGCGGCAGTGCCTGCGTCAACAGCCTGGCCCTCCAGGCCCTAGGCATCCCCCACCGGCTCTATAACGGCAGCTACAGCGAATGGGTCGCCAACCCGGATAACCCCGTCAACACCGGGGAAGAGGGGAAGTAAGTGACCTTGAGGGGGCCGTCAAGGGGCAGGGCTCGTGCTGACGTCCGGCTTTATTGACGTTAGGGTCACTTCCTGTAGAAAAGTCATGTAGCTGACTTGACCGCATCAGAGGGATATACGAAACAAATCAAGTCCTTCCTCATTTTTGAGGAGGGACTTGATTTGTTTAGAAGGTATTTAAAAAAGACCCCTTATGCACTTATAGGTAGCCGGAGGGGGAAGGGGGTTGACAAGTTAGTTGTCCTTAGGTAACATTGTCATTGAACGAGCGTCGGTCAGGAGGCGGTGAGTTTTGTCTCAAAGAACTATAAAAGCACCGGAAGAAAGAAGAAAGGAACTCATAGAAGTTGCTTCTCATTTATTTGATAAACATGGCTATGAGAAGGTATCTGTGCGTGACATCTTATCCGAAGTGAATGGCGCTCCCGGGATGTTCTATTACTATTTCAAATCAAAAGAAGATATTTTCTTAGCCTGCATGGAAAACTATTTTAACAATAAGTTAAGAGCTAAGTTGGACCTCCTTCAGAATAAAGAAATTGCTTATGAAGAGCGTGTAAGGCTGGTAAGAGACCTTATTGTAAAAGATATTGGTCAGTTTACAACTAGGTATCATTTTTCAACAAACCATTCAATAACCGACCACTCGTATCGCTTGTGGGAGTTAACCCATTACGTTGGGAAGCTTATAGATGCTTATTCTGAATTTATCCTTGAGGGTCTTGAGGATGGCTGGATAGAGAATAAGATGGGGATCAATCGAGAAAATGTCAAAAGTTTTGCAGCCTTTATTTTGTATGGTGCGATGGGAACCATTTATACGGATGCTATTAATAAAGGTGAAAATAAAACCTATTCAAATGAGGCCTTTGAAATTATCAACGTCCTCTTTCCAAGAGGCCAGTCATGAAAATTTAATACCTGTTCTTTAACAAGGAAAACACCAAGTGTGTTTTCCTTGTCTTTGTTTTAGGCAAAAGAACGAACTCGTTCTGTAAAAGGGAGGAAGATTAGTATGAAAAAGAAACCATCTATAGGGGAGGTACTTTCCTATAGCGAAACAGGAAGAGGCGGCCTCCTAGCTGGGATAACTTGCATCAGTCTAGGTACCCTCTTAAGTATAGGGCCTATTTTAGCTATATATGAGGTCATTAAATCCCTATTTGTATCCGGCCGTGTTGACCCTGCAGCCATTCAGTTTTGTATTCTTGGGCTGATAGCTATTATTGCAGCCTATCTTCTAACGTATATCGGTAGTATTGCCTGTCATCGGTTTTCCTACCGGTTGATTGCTAATCTTAAAAAGAAGCTATTACACCATATTGGCGGTTTACCCTTAGGCTTTTTTACAGGCGACCGGCAATCTAAAATGAGGCAGATACTGGGGTCTGATATGAACCAAATAGAAGGCTATTTTTCTCATCAGTTACCAAACCTTGTTTCAACCCTAGTCCTTATGATAGGGATGCTGTTTGTTTTGTTTAAGATGCATGTGATTTTAGGGCTTGTTAGCCTAGGGACTATTCTTTTAGGGCTTGGACTTCAATTTGCAATCATGGCCAAGATTATTAAATCCGGTGGCCTTGCTGAAAATTTTAAGATTCTCGACAGGATTAATTCCGCTACGACCGAGTATGTTAAAGGAATGCCTGAAGTGAAGATATTTGGGAGCAGCGGAAAAGCATTAAAAAATTTTTCAAAGGCCGTTATCGATTATAGAGATTTTACAAGTTCAATGACACGAATGATCAGACCGGGCTTTGTATCTTTTAGGGTATGCATTCTCTCAATTGCTACATTTATTGTACCTGTAGGGATTGCTCTATTATCAAAGCGCTATAGCCTGGATATGGTAACCACCCTTGTCTTTTTTCTGATTATAGCCCCGGCCATGAGTGTGCCGGCTTTAAAGCTTCGTGGTTTTGCGGAAGGGATGAACTTGCTCGGTGAAGTGGTTGCTAGAATGGATGCCCTGGTCAAGGAGCAGGTCATGTTAAGCGGTTCTAATGAGGGGGCTATAAAAGATGCTGGTCTTAGATTTAATAATGTAAGCTTTTCCTATGGCGAAACAAGGGTTTTGAAAAATATCAGCTTTTATGCAAAGCAAGGGGAGGTGACGGCCCTGGTTGGCTATTCCGGGGCTGGAAAGTCTACGATAGGGACCTTGATTCCCAGGTTTTATGATCCCCAAGAAGGTACGATTGAGATAGGTGGCGTAGACATTAAAAATATACCGCTTAACACATTAATGAACCAGATTGCCTTTGTCTTCCAAGACAGCGACCTTATGACAGATACCGTTTTTAATAATATTGCTATGGCCAAGAAGGAGGCCAGTAGGGAAGAGGTCATTGAGGCTGCTAAAAAAGCCCGATGCCATGATTTTATTCAAAAGCTCCCGGAGGGGTATGAAACGCCATTAGGAAAGGGCACTTATCTTTCAGGTGGGGAAAAACAGCGGCTTGCTGTCGCAAGGGCCATTTTGAAAAATGCCCCGATTTTGGTTTTAGATGAAGCGACTAGTTTTGCGGATGCTGAGAATGAATACCTCATGCAAGAGGCCCTGTCGGTGCTGGCGAAGGATAAGACCGTGATTATGATCGCTCATAGACTGAATACCATAGAAAATGCGAATCAGATTTTAGTGATATCTAATGGAAGTATTGTAGAAAGAGGCAAGCATGATGAATTACTGGCTAAAGAGGGCATTTACAAAGGGCTCTTTAATACTTATCAGGAAACAAATCATTGGACAATGGAGATAGAGGGGAGGGAAAAGCAATGATCAGGAATATTACCTTGGGCAGCCCCGGCAATATTAGCAAAGCGCTTATTTTAAATATTTTAGCTTCGGTAGCTAACCTCATCCCCTTTATTGCCTTGGCTAAAATCGTAGAATATCTGTTTTTAAATAGGGCCGGTGGGGCTATAGACACTGGTCTTTTATGGCGGTCTTTTTGCGTTATGGCAGTGTTTCTTATTGCGACCTGGGTTTTTGAGAACTTAGCTGCCAAGTATACCTATGAATTGGGCTACAAGCAGGCCGCCGATGGAAGGATAAAATTGGCAGACCATATCAGAAAACTCCCCCTAGGCGCTCTGGCCGGTAAAAGTTCGTCTGAGATTTTCGATACCTTAATGAATGATTTTTTTAAAATTGAAACGGCAATAACCCATGAATTGCCGCAGTTTTTCAGTGGATTATGTGTTGCTATCTTGTGTTCTGTATTGTTTTTGCTGATTGATCTAAGAATGGGCATCGCCATGCTGGTTGGATTACCCCTAGCGGTTGTACTGTTACGGCTGATGCAAAATTTTCAGCAAAGAATCTACTTAAAAGCCAAAGAAATAAATATTAAAGAAGCGGAAGGCATCAATGAGTATATAAGCACGATAAAGACGCTCAAGGCCTATAGCAGCGTAGAAGATTCATTCAATCTGTTAACCGGTGATATTGAAAATGTCAAAAAAACAAATATAGAGCATGAGAGAGGCCTTGGTTCGTTAATAACCTTATCCGGTATGATTTTAAGGATAGGGCTTCCTTTGATGAGCCTGGTCGGGTCTTACTTGTTTTTAGCCGGCGATTTGGCCATCGACACCTTCTTGATGTTTCTCTTTGTGGGGACCAGAGTCTTCGATCCCTTGGAGCTGGCCCTTGCCAATTATGCGGGCCTTCAGGAGGCATCTGTCTCAGGCGAGCGGATTCTCAATTTATTAAATGCCGAGCCCATGCCCGGCCAGGAAGGGCTGGGTGCTCATAATGATATTGACATTGACCAGCTGTCTTTTTCTTATTGCGATTCAAGCGTACTTGAAGATATCACATTAAGGATTAATGAAAATGAATTAACGGCCTTCGTTGGGCCTTCCGGTTCTGGGAAATCGACCCTGGTTAAGCTCATATCAAGATTTTACGATCCGGATCAGGGGACGATAAAAGTCGGTGGTATTCCCCTAGCAGAAGCCGATCCATCAAAAGTGATGGAAAAATTCTCGGTTGTATTTCAAGAGGCTTATCTTTTTAAGGATACGATTTATAACAATATTAAATTTGGCAGAGAAGATGTGAGCGAAGAGGAAGTCATCAGGGCAGCAAAAATGGCAGGGGCCTATGACTTTATTATGCAAAAGGAAAAAGGCTTTGAAACGATGGTTGGCCAAGCTGGCGCGACCCTATCCGGTGGTGAAAAACAAAGAATATCCATCGCTAGAGCTATATTAAAAGATGCCCCTATCATCCTGCTTGATGAGGCGACTTCCTTTCTTGACCCTGAAAATGAAAGGATTGTACAGCAGGCCATCTCCAATCTCATAAAAAATAAAACGGTTATCGTTGTTGCCCATAAACTAAGAAGTGTCGTGGGGGCTGATAAAATCGTTGTATTGAATCAGGGGCGGGTGGTAGAAGTCGGCAGGCATGATAGCCTTATGGAGAAAGATGGACTTTATAAGGCACTTTGGACTTATCAGGAAAAGTCCAAAACATGGCAGATGACGGCTTAAGGGCTTAAATAGCAGCAGGATAGAAAGCGAATGGCTATTCACTGGGGATAAGAGGCCTTGCCGGAAGGTATCAAAATAGGGGCCTATACCCTGCGTCTCCTGTAAACAGTCCTTGCTTTTCCGATAAGTATTGGCATAAGCATTAGCCCCTCCGTGCATAGTTTGTGGTGACCTTTACTATGCACGAAGGGGCCTTCCTAGAGGCCTGAATGAAAAGAAAAAGCCTCAGGCCCGTCTCACACTGAGACGGGCCTGAGGCTTTTATGGATCGGTTGATGGGGTCCTTTATTTTAATTGAAATGCTGTACTTACTTTTCTTGTTCAGCCTTAATGGTAGCCAGGAGGCCGCCGGCTAAGAGGAGGTCTTCCTGGCGGCTGCCGAGGTCGATTTTTAGGGAGAGGGGCCGGTCGAGGCCTTCTACTTCAACGTCAACCTGGCCGGTCTTGATTTGGGCCGGGAGGTTTTTGAAGGTGAGCTTGGCCCCTTCCTTGACCAGGTCATAGTCGGCCGGGTCGGCGAAGGTCAGGGGGAGGATGCCGTTGTTAATGAGGTTGGCCTTGTGGATCCGGGCAAAGCTCTTGGCAATGACAGCCCGGACGCCCAGGTAGAGGGGGCAGAGGGCAGCGTGTTCCCGGCTGGACCCCTGGCCGTAGTTTTCCCCGGCAACGACCACCGGGGCGGCCCCGGTCATGGCCTTACATTTTTCCGGGAAGTCCGGGTCTGCCGGGGTCAGGCAGAAGTTGGACAGGTAGGGGACATTGGACCGGAAGGGCAGGAGCTTGGCATTGGAGGGGGCGATGTGGTCAGTGGTGATGTTGTCTTCCAGGTGGGTGGCCACTTGCCCTTCCAGGGTTTCCGGTACCGGTTGGCCGACGGGGCAGTCCTTAATGTTGGGCCCCTTGACCAGGTCAGTTTGGCCAATGGCCTCTTCAGATGGCGGAATAAAGAGGTTGTGGTCAATCTGGAAGGCTTCCGGATGCTGGATGCCCTGGAATTTTTCTTCGCCGTAGGGGTCGGTGACCACGCCATGGATGGCGGTCATGGCGCAGGTTTCCGGACTGGCCAGGTAGACATCTGCACTGGCTGTCCCGCTCCGGGCGTAAAAGTTCCGGTTAAAGGACCGGAGGGAGACGCCGTCGGTATTGGGGGCCTGGCCCATGCCGATACAGGGGCCGCAGCCGCATTCGAGGATCCGGGCGCCGGCTTCGATAAAGATGGACAGGAGGCCGTCATCGGCCAGCCGCTTGAGAATCTGTCGGGAGCCCGGGGAGATGACCAGGGACACATTGGGGTTGACCCGGTTGCCCTTTAAGACGGCGGCCACCTTGGCCAGGTCTACATAAGAGGAGTTGGTGCAGGAGCCGATGGCCACCTGGTTGACCTTGAGCCCGGCCTTGTCCGCTACCGGAACGACAGCGTCCGGGCTGTGGGGGCAGGCCAGGAGGGGGCGGAGGTCATTTAAGTTGATTTCAATGGTTTTAGCATACTGGGCATCAGGGTCAGCGGCCAGGGCCTGCCAGTCATCTTCCCGACCGAAGGAGGCCAGGTAGGTCCGGGTCAGGTCATCAGAGGGGAAGATGGAGGTGGTGGCCCCCAGTTCAGCGCCCATGTTGGTGATGGTGGCCCGTTCCGGTACGGTCAGGGTCTGGACCCCGTCGCCGGTGTATTCGTAGACCTTGTTGACCCCACCTTTGACGCTTTCCCGGCGGAGGACTTCCAAGATAATGTCCTTGGCAGCCACCCCGGCAGATAAGCGGCCGGTCAGGCGGACTTCAATGACCTCCGGCATGGTGATGTAGTAGGGGCGGCCGGCCATGGCGGCGGCTACGTCGACCCCACCGGCACCGATGGCAATCATGCCGATCCCGCCACCGGTGGGGGTGTGGGAGTCGGACCCGATTAGGGTCTTGCCGGGGATGCCGAAGTTTTCCAGGTGGACCTGGTGGCAAATGCCGTTGCCGGCCTTGGACAGCCAGATGCCGTAGTCGGCAGCGGCGCTTTGGATAAAGAGGTGGTCGTCAAAGTTTTCCGGGCCGCTTTGCAGCATATTGTGGTCAATATAGGCCACAGAACGTTCCGTCCGGACCCGGGGCGGATCCATAGCTTCCAGCTCCAGGTAGGCCATGGTCCCGGTAGAGTCCTGGGTTAAGGTTTGATCAATTTTAAGGCCGATCTCATTGCCCGGCACCATTTCGCCGTCCACCAGGTGGGCTGCAATGATTTTTTCGGTTAATGTCGCCATAAATACCCTCCATTTCGTGTTGAGCTGCATCTTACATACAGGTAATATCATTTTATACAATGACTACCGACCTCGTCAAGCAAGGGAGGGGGCGGCCCTTGCCAAGGCGGCGGCTTTTTGTTACAATAGGGTCAGGATCAGCAGAGCGGTTTCTGATCGCTCTAGGGATCGGCTTCAGCAACCGGTCCACACTAAGCCACTCTTCGGAGTGGCTTTTTTTATTAGGAGGGGAGTTCAGATGAAAGGCTCTTTTTTAAGGGGGCTCTTGGAAGTCATCCTGCCAACCCCGCGGAACTGCCTCTTTTGCCAGGAGGCCATCGGGGGCTTTGGCCTTTGCGAGACCTGTGCAGCCGCCTATGAGAAAAAAGCCCGGCTCAATGGCCAATGCCAGCGGTGCGGCAGCTTTGGCGTTTGCGGCCGGTCCTGTGACGTTTGCCGGCACTGGCCCAAGTACCTGGTCCGGGTCCGGGCCGTTTGGCCCTATGAAAAAGAGGCTCGGGAGGCCATCCTGGCCTATAAGTACCACCAGCAGCCCTGGATGGCCAAGGGCCTGGCCCAGGCCAGTATCGGTTACCTGCCGGCCGGGGTGGAAGTCCTGGTGCCGGTCCCCCTCCACGCCAGTCGGTACCGGGAAAGGGGCTATAACCAGAGCAGCCTCCTGGCCAAGGCCCTGGCCGCAACCGGCGGGCCGCCGGTGGTTGAAGCCCTTCGTCGGACTAAGGCCACCCCCCACCAGGTGGGCCTATCCAAGGCAGCCCGGCTCCATAACCTGGACGGGGCCATTGCGGTGGCCAGGCCGGAAGCCATTGCCGGCAGGCACATCTGCCTGGTGGACGACGTCATTACCACTGGGTCTACCATTGAGCACTGCGCCCGGGCTTTGCATACCGCCGGGGCCAAAGCGGTCAGCGCCCTGGTCCTGGCCGCCGGTTTTTCGACCCTGGCCGGTCGCTAAATAAAAAATTTGACATATTTTTTGCATAAGGCTTGCATTTTTATGCAAAAAATTGTATAATGCCATCAGACTTTAGAAATAATGAATAGGGGAGAGAAAAAAATGAAGAAAATTTTAGCATCCATCTTGGCGCTCGCCTTGAGCGTATCTGTTTTAACCGCCTGTGGCGGCGGCTCTGGGGACAGCGATAGCACAGCAGCACCTGACGCCAGCTCCAGCGCCCAAAGTTCATCCAATGCCATCGTTGTAGGGACCAACCCGACCTTTGCCCCCTTTGAATTCCAAAATGATAAGGGTGAAATGCAGGGCTTTGACCTGGACCTCTTACGGGCCATCGGGGAAGAAGCCGGCTTTGATGTGGAGTTCAAGAGCCTGTCCTTTGATGCCTTAACCGCTGCTGTCCAAAATGGTGAAATCGACGCCATTGCAGCCGGTATGAGCATCACCCCGGACCGTCAAAAACAACTGCTCTTCTCCAAGCCTTACATGGACGCTTCCTTAGGCATCTATGTAGCCAAGGATACCGATGGTATTAACGGCGTTGGCGACTTAAAAGGCAAAGTGGTTGCTGCCCAACAGGGTACCACCGGTGCCGATGAAGTCCAAGACTTAGCTGACAAACGTCAAATCGGCGAAGCCAAAATCTTGGAAGACTACAACATGTGCTTCTTAGAACTGACCAACGGTGGTGCAGATGCCCTGATCATCGACCTGCCGGTGGCTGAAAACTACATGAAAAACAATGCCGATACCGTTAAAATGGTTGGCGAACCCTATGTTGCTGACTACTATGGGATTGCCATGGCCAAGGACAACACCGAATTAGAACAAAAAATCAACGACGGCTTAGATAAGGTCATCAAGAGCGGCAAATTTGAGGAACTTTGCAAGAAATATGAATTGCCGGTTCCCCAATCCATCATCGATGGCACGGCTAAAGTCGCCTAAGGATCTGGTAAAAAATGAGATGCGAGATTTCTCGCATCTCATTAGTCTTTATAGAGGGAAGGAGTAGCTATGCAGCTTAATTTCTGGGAACACTTTACAGCTGTATTGCCGATTGTCATTAAAGGGGCGGAATTTACCCTGAAGGTCACCGCCATTGCGGTCTTCTTCGGGATCATCATCGGTCTGGCCATGTCTTTAATGAAACTCAGCGGCAATCGGCTCTTAAAAGTTATTGCAAATGTCTATATTGAAGTCTTTCGGGGGACCCCCCTCCTGGTCCAGATCTTCCTCTGGCACTACGGGGTTTCCTCTTTAATCATGGTCATCACCGGGGAAAAATTCTTCTTCCAGGTACTGACCACCGCCTGTGTGGTCCTGGGCTTAAACTCCGGGGCCTATGTGGCGGAAATCTTCCGGGCCGGGATCCAAGGGGTGGATATCGGCCAGGTGGAAGCCGCCCGGTCTCTGGGGATGACCAAGGCCCAGACCCTCCGCCATGTGGTGGTCCCCCAGGCCTGGAAACTGGTTATCCCGCCCCTGGGCAATGAATTTGTGATGCTGTTAAAGGACAGCTCCCTGTTATCTACCATTGGGGCCATGGAAATCATGAAGCGGGGGCAGATTTACATCGGGACCCATGCGGCCCCCTTCCCGGCCTATGTGGCCGTCGCCCTGTGCTACCTGGTCATTACCTTTACCCTGACCCGGTTTATCAATGGCTATGAACGGAAACTCTCCTCCGGCGGCAAGAATGCCCGGAGTATGACGGATATCAGATAGGAGGACCGCCGTGATTGAAATCAAGAACCTGCATAAGTCCTTCGGCAAGTTGGAAGTCCTTCGGGGCATCAATGAAACCATTGCCGATGGTGAAGTGGTCTCCATCATTGGGCCGTCCGGCAGCGGGAAGAGTACCTTCTTACGCTGTCTCAACCTCTTGGAAGAACCCACCGAAGGGCACATTTTAATTAACGGGGAAGATATTACCGACCCCAAGCATGATGTGAATAAGATGCGGGCCCAGGTAGGGATGGTCTTCCAGCGCTTTAACCTCTTCCCTAATAAATCGGTGCTGGAAAACATCACCCTGGCCCCTATTAATGTCCTCAAAATCTCCAAGGCGGAGGCTGAAGACCGGGCCCGGTCCCTGCTGAAAACGGTAGGCCTGTCCGATAAGGCGGACAACTACCCCCACAGCCTGTCCGGCGGCCAGCAGCAACGGGTGGCCATCGCCCGGGCCCTGGCCATGCAGCCCCGTTACCTGCTCTTTGACGAGCCGACCTCAGCCCTGGACCCGGAAATGGTCGGGGAGGTACTGGCCGTTATCAAGGGCCTGACCCAAACGGGGATGACTTTGGTTATCGTCACCCACGAAATGGGCTTTGCCCGGGAAGTTAGTGACCGGGTCTTCTTTATTGACCAAGGTATTGTCATGGAAAAGGGGAGCCCGGAAGATATCTTCGGCAACCCCCAAGTGGACCGGACCAAGGACTTTTTGGCCAAGGTTTTATAAGACAAAGCAAAAGGCTGTATCGAATGATTTTTATTCGATACAGCGTTTTTTTATGGCTTTTCTTTGGCGGTCAGGGCCTGCCAGACCTCTTCAACGGTTTGGCCGGTCAGGGGGTCCCGGTAATAGGGGGCAATCTCCCTTAAAGGCTCTAAGACAAAGGCCCGGTCCCGGTAACGGGGGTGGGGGAGGTAGAGCCGGGGGTTCTCGCTGACCAGGTCCCCGTAAAAAATCATGTCACAGTCCAGGGGCCGGCTGCCCCATTTTTCCTCGCGGACCCGGCCGGCTTGATCCTCCAGGCCCTGGAGGAGGCGGAGGCACTCTCGGGGCAGGAGGCAGGTATCCAGTAAGAGGGCCCCGTTTAAGTAGGGGGCTTCCTGCCGGCGGCCGACGGCCGGGGTCTCAATAAAGGAGGCGATCTTTTTCAGCCGGATGCCCTCGCTGGCCTCTAGGGCTTCAATGGCTGTACAGAGGGTGGCCAGGCGGTCGCCTTCATTGGCCCCCAGGGCCACCACCACCGGGTGCCAGCGGCGGTTGATGGTGATGGAGGCCGTATCCAGGGGGAGGCCAATAGGCGCCCAGGGCTTGGCAATGGTCAATTCCAGCCCATGGACCGGCGGAAAGGTCAGGAGGAGCTGGCGGGCCAACTGCTCGGCAGCGGTTTCCAGAAGCTTGACGGTATGGGCCTGGAAAAAACGCTGGGCTTCATGGCAAACGGCCCCGTAGTCGACTCCCCGGGAGAGGTCATCCCGCATGCCGGCGTGGCTGGTGACCACCTCCAGCTTGAGGCTGATTTCAAAGCGCTGGCCGAGTTTGTTTTCCTCGGGAAACAGGCCATGGTTGGCAAAGACCACCAGACGGTCAATTTTAAGATAATCCATAGCCGTCCCTTTCTATGGCCATGGCTACGTCCAGGGCTTCCTTGTTGACCTTGACATTGTGGACCCGGAAAATCCGGGCCCCCTTGAGGTAGCCATAGACAGTGGTGGCGGCGGTGGCCAGGTCCCGGTCAGGGGCCGGCCGGTCGACAATGCTACCCAGTAGCCGCTTGCGGGAGGTCCCCAGGAGGACCGGGTAGCCCAGGGCCACTAACTCATCAAGCCGGTGGATGACCTCCGCATCTTCCGGCCGGGTCTTAGCAAAGCCCACGCCCGGATCCAGGATGAGCTGGTCCTTTTGGCAGCCGGCCGCCAGGGCCAGGTCTACCTGCTTTTGGATATCGGCCCACACGTCTTGGGGGTAGGCGGTGTAATGAGGGGCCTCATCGTTGTGCATGAGGCAGTAGGCCACGCCGGTTTCTGCAATGAGCGGGGCCATGGCCGGGTCATACTTGAGCCCCCAAATGTCATTGATCAGGTGGGCCCCGACATCAATGGCGGCCCGGGCAGTGCCGGCCCGGTAGCAGTCAATGGAAATGGGGACATCGAAGCGGGCCCTGACGGCCTCAATAATAGGGATAATCCGGCTACATTCCTCATCGATGGAAATTTGCACATGGCCCGGCCGGGTTGATTCGCCGCCAATATCTAAAATGGCGCAACCGTCAGCGAGCATGTCTTCGACATGGGCCAGGGCCCGGTCCATATCATTCCACTTGCCCCCATCCGAGAAGGAATCGGGGGTGACATTTAAGATGCCCATGATATAGGCATCCGGTCCGGTAAAGTCAAAATTTTTCTGACCGATATACATAAGGGGCCTCCATTTCTTGATTAAGGGTCTTAATAGCGGGGGTAGGCGTTTTTGCGGTCGGTTGGCCAGTGGCAGCTATCTGTCGCCGGGCACTGGTAGCAGGGCCGGGACAGGCTATCGGCCAGGGAAAAGGCCTCCAGCAGGTTGCTGGGGGCAGCCGGGCCGCGCCAGCCATGGCCCTCGATGAGCCGGATGACCTCCGGCCGGCGGTCGGCCGGAAAGCCGATGGCTTCCAGCCACTGGTTGGCCAATTGGGCACTGGCAAGGGGGTGGTCGGCCTGGCCCTTGTCCAGCCGGCCCAGGTCATGCATGAGGGCGGCCAGGTAGACCACGTCCTTGTCCGCAGGAATATCAAAATCAGCGCAAATCAGCATGGTCACCCGGGCCACATCGAGGAAGTGGTCCAGGTTGTGCTTGCAGTAAATACGGTCGGCTTCCTGGTTTTCCAGGGCCCTCAAGGCCTGCCGGTAAGATTCTAGGGCCAAGAGGCGGGCGAGGTAACTCATTGACCTATCAGGCTCAAGACCTGGCCTTGGCGGGCGAAGTCATCGGTGAAGATGCCCCGGGTGGCAATGGTGGTGGTCTTGCTGCCCGGTTTCTTGACCCCCCGCATGGTCATGCACATATGCTCGGCGGTGATGACCACCATGACCCCTTCAGTGTGGAGTTCATTCATGATGGCCTCGGCAATCTGGTCACCCATCTGTTCCTGGAGTTGGAGCCGGCGGGCAAAGGTTTCCACCGTCCGGGCCAGCTTGGACAGGCCGACCACTTCATTCCCCGGCAGGTAGGCAATGTGGGCAGTCCCATAAAAGGGGAGGAGGTGGTGTTCGCAGAGGGAGTAGAAGGGGATGTCCTTTTCCAAAAGGAGGCCGGAGCCTTCCACCGGGAACCGTTTGCCCAAGTGGATGGCCGGGTCTTCAGCCCGACCGGCCAGGAGTTCCTGGTACATGGTAGCTACCCGTTTAGGGGTTTCGATGAGGCCGTCCCTATGGATGTCTTCCCCGAGGGCCTCCAGTAAGTCTCTAACTGCTTGTTCGGCTTTTTCCTGGTTGATCATAGCATCTCACTTTCTTCTAGTAGACATTGGCGGGCCGCCTCCAAGTGGGAGAGGGACCCGCAAATGATAAAGTAGTCGTTATCCCGGGCACTGCTTTTAATGTAGCGAATGGCCTCCTCGAGCCGGGGCTTGAGGGTGACTTGGCAGGCCGGGGCCTGGGTCTCGGCCAGGGTGGCCAGGTCTTGGGCCGGCATGGACCGGTCGGTATTGATTTCGGTAATGATGAGTTCGTCGGCCCGGCCATTTAAGAGGGCCAGCATGCCGGCGGCGTCCTTGTCCTTGAAAATATGGAGGAGGACCCGCCAGCGGCCCTGGGGGGCGATATGGTCCATATTGTCCACCAGGACGGCCATGGCCGGGGGGTTATGGGCCCCGTCCAGGTAAAGGGGCCGGCTAAAGGGCAGCCTCTCCATCCGGGCCGGCCAGCTGGTGGCCAAAAGGCCCTGCCGGCAGTCCTTTTCGCTGATGGTATAGCCCAGGTCGCGCAGGACCTCGACACATAAGAGGGCTCCGGCGGCATTGGTGGCCTGGTGGAGGCCCAGGAGGGCCGTCTGGTAAGGCTCTCCCCGGTAGCTAAAGGCCTCCCGGCCATCCACCGGGCCTAGGGCCTTGACCAGGGTGGGCTCTAGGACATAGAGGGGTGCCTGGTTGGCAGCGGCTCTGACCCGGATGACCTCGGCCGCTGCCGCCGCCTGGGGCCAGGAAACCACCGGCACCCCGGGCTTGATAATACCGGCCTTGGCCTCTGCAATGGCGGTCAGGGTCTGGCCCAGGAGGGCCTGGTGGTCCATACCGATGGCCGTCAGGACGGTGAGGATGGGCTTTTCCACCACATTGGTGGCATCCATCTGCCCGCCCAGGCCGGTTTCCATGAGAAAGACCGTCCGGGGCCCCACCGGGGCTAAGAGCCAGGCAGCGGCCAGCTCCATTTCGAAAACCGTCGGATGGGGCAGGCCGTCTTCAGCCATCCGGTCCGCTGCCTGGGCCACCTGGGTCAGGGCCTGGGCAAAGGCTTCGGCCTCCACCGGCTGGCGGCAGACCATAAAGCGGTCCAGGTAGGTCCGGACCTCCGGCGATGTATAGGAGGCCGTGGTATAGCCGGCTGCCTCTAAGATGGCCGCCAGGTGGGCCACCGTTGACCCCTTGCCATTGGTACCGGCAATATGGATGATCTGAAGCCGCCGGTCCGGATGGTCCAGGTAGGCGGTCAGGTGGGTCATGGTGTCTATCCCATAGACGGACCCCCGCCAGCTGTGTTGATCTAAATAAGCCCTTGCTTCTGAATAATTCACCATAGCCTCCATAAAAAAAGTCCTCTCACCTGAGAGGACCTGACTTGATCTGGGAGCGTTCACCATATCGCAGCCTAAGCATTCGTTCAGCGGCACCCCCTCGTCCGGCTGACACTCTTCGGATAATCCGACACGCATGGTGAACTAGGATCTATTAAAATATTGAACTAATCATAGCACTATTGGCAGGCCTATGCAAGGTATTCCGGCCTTGACATCTGGCCAGAAAAGCCTATAGTAAACCATAATAGAGGAAGGAGGGCGATGACATGACCAAAGAAAACAAGCAACCGGCTGCTGACCAGTCCACCAGCTGCCAGCCATCTGATGACCTGACCTGTGCCGAAGAAGTCCGGCTGGGACTCCTGGATTTATTTGCCGCCATAGATGCTGACCCGGCTGCCCAAGCCGCGCCGGCAGACCCGGCGGATGATTCGAATGAAGGTGATCAAGATGCGTAGGTACAGGGATGCCAAGTTGCGGGATATTTTCATGTCCACCCATTATGCCCACCGGGGGATTCACGACAGCCCGGACTGCCCGGAAAATTCCCTGGCGGCCTTTAAAAAGGCTGTGGACCTGGGCTATGGCATTGAACTGGATGTCCAGGAAAGCCATGACGGCAAACTCGTCATCCACCACGACCTGGACCTGGAGCGGATGACCGGCCTGCCCGGCCTGGTTGGGTCCACCTCCTATGCCCACATGCGGGACCGCCGGCTCAAGGAAACAGACCAGCGGATTCCGACCCTGGCAGAAGTCCTGGCCCTGGTGGATGGCCAGGTGCCCCTTCTCATTGAGGTGAAAAGCTTTCTCCGGCCCAAGCGCTTTGCCGAAGAACTGCGGAGCATCTTGCGGGGCTACCAAGGCCCTTATATGATTGAATCCTTTAACCCCTGGTTCCTGCGGCGCTACTACGCCCTGGATAACCGGGTCTGGCTCGGCCAATTGTCCCAGCACTTTCCCGATGTCCTGGGTCGGCTCTTTTTATCCACCCTTTTGTGCAGCGCCGTCAGCAAACCGGACTTTATTTCTTACAGCATTAAAGCCCCGAACCGGTTTGCCCTTTGGGTCTGCAAGACCATCTTGCGCAAGCCCCTCTTCGGCTGGACGGTCAGAGATGACCAGGCCTACCAGGCCCATAAGGGCTTCTTTGACCTTTTCATCTTTGAACATATCCGGCCGGGCAAACCGGACAATGCAGACATGCAGCGGCTCATGGCCCAGTTGGAGGACTAGGCCTTGCCTTTAGGCCGCTAACAGGCTATAGTGGGCTTATATCTTTTGGAGGATATACTTAGAGGAGGAGATTGAAATGAAACTCGGCATTATTCGCTGCCAACAGACAGAAAACCTCTGTCCCGGCACCAAGTGCCTGCGGGGAGCGCAAAACCATAGCTTCATCTTTGAGGAATTTAAGGACGAACCCATTGAACTGGTCGGCATGGTCAGCTGTGGCGGCTGCCCCGGCAAACAGGTGGGCGTCCGGGCCGCAGATATGATCAAGTGGGGGGCAGATACCATTGCCCTGGCCAGCTGCATCACCCGGGGCAACCCTATCGGTTACGCCTGCCCCTTCCAAGCCAAGCAAAAAGAACTCGTCCGCCGGCAACTGGGCGAAAATGGCCGCTTGCTGGAGTACACCCACGAATAAATAAAGCTAGTGATAAGTGAAAAATAAAAGGTTCTCCTACAAGTAAGAAA
>NZ_JBJUVG010000046.1:0-200 GCF_046097595.1 Peptococcus simiae | reverse complement strand
TTGGCGGTTACATACAAAGAAGAAACCGTCCTATATGGACGCTTTCTTTTTGTTTGGGACGGAGCTGCGACCTATTTCTGATACGAAGCGCAATGACCTATCTAGGGTCTTGTGGAAGGTTAGGAAAAGGGCCGGGCGGTAAAGATTCTGATTATTGACAAAAGTAAAGCCTGCGTATAGAATTAATAGAGTTTTTTCAA
>NZ_JBJUVG010000045.1:0-208 GCF_046097595.1 Peptococcus simiae | reverse complement strand
GTAACCCCTTTACCCCTCAAGTACAAAAGGGAGCCTTAACTAGCGAAGAATTAGCCTGGTTAAAGGATCATGCTCAGTCAGGCCCACAGGCAGAGGAAGACCTGGCTAGGTATGAGGGTTTTAAGGCCAGAAAGGGGCTTAGTAGCGAAGAAATCGATCTGATGAATGCCTTTGCACGACAGGTGCCGGACTTTAAAAAGAGCCTGTA
>NZ_JBJUVG010000044.1:0-223 GCF_046097595.1 Peptococcus simiae | reverse complement strand
GCCTGTCAGTGTGCGACAGGGTCGAGTAATAAACCAGAGGGGGATAGAAAGGTTCTCTTGCCTTTAAGAGTAGCTATAGATTGTAAGGCTCCGTACCTCTATCCCTCATGCGGCCGTTTCCATGCCTTCTCACTTAGACAAAATTGCTCGGACGCTCACTCACGTAAAGAAATAAGCCCTCCTAAAAAGGAGGGCTCACTTCTTTATGTAACCGGCAACGACC
>NZ_JBJUVG010000043.1:0-227 GCF_046097595.1 Peptococcus simiae | reverse complement strand
GCCTTTATTAAGGATAACCGGACCATGGTCCCCTTACGGACCGTCATGGAAGGCTTAAATATGGGCGTTGAATGGAACAACGAAAATCGATCTATTACCGTAAAAAACCCGGCCAAGGCTGAAACCTATACCTTTTATGCAGACAAGCCCTATTTCCTGCGCTACAAAAAAACAGGTACGGATTTTATAAAGCTGGACGTGGCCCCCTATATTACCTCCAGTAACCG
>NZ_JBJUVG010000042.1:0-229 GCF_046097595.1 Peptococcus simiae | reverse complement strand
GGTCGTTGCCGGTTACATAGACAAATACCCCAGGACAAATGTCCTGGGGTATTTGTATTTCTAGCCGAGCGTCGACCTATTTTTGCTCTTGTAGGAAGGCAGGGAATGGGCGCATGAGGAGCAAGGGGTGCAAGGGCCTATCTTATTCCAATACTCCTGGAGAGCCGATAGCCCTATCTTAACCCCTCCGGTTTACTGCACGAGTACCTCGTACACTGACAGGCGGTCG
>NZ_JBJUVG010000041.1:0-249 GCF_046097595.1 Peptococcus simiae | reverse complement strand
CAGCGTCTTTGACAATTAAACAGCCAAACAAGCGTATGAATTAAGTGAACATGAGCTAGAGCTCTTACGTTATAACACGGAGAGTTTGATCCTGGCTCAGGACAAACGCTGGCGGCATGCCTAACACATGCAAGTCGAACGGACGGAGGAAGGAGATCTCTTCGGAGTGACCCTTCCCGAGTTAGTGGCGGATGGGTGAGTAACGCGTGAGTGACCTGCCCGGTAGTGGGGAATAACAGTGAGAAATCA
>NZ_JBJUVG010000040.1:0-265 GCF_046097595.1 Peptococcus simiae | reverse complement strand
AAGGTGGGGATGACGTCAAATCATCATGCCCCTTATGTCTTGGGCTACACACGTGCTACAATGGTTGGTACAGAGGGCAGCGAAGCGGCGACGCGGAGCGAATCTCATAAAGCCAATCCCAGTTCGGATTGCAGGCTGCAACTCGCCTGCATGAAGTCGGAATCGCTAGTAATCGCAGGTCAGCATACTGCGGTGAATACGTTCCCGGGCCTTGTACACACCGCCCGTCACACCACGAAAGTTGGTAACACCCGAAGTCGGTGAT
>NZ_JBJUVG010000004.1:0-152179 GCF_046097595.1 Peptococcus simiae | reverse complement strand
TGCCCAGCTTCTTGGCCAGCTTGTCAAAGTCAATCCGTTTCCCCTGCTTGTCGGCCACATCCATCATGGTCAGTACCAAGAGGGCCGGCATCCGAATACCCGCATAGTCAGCCAGCATAAAGAGGCTCCGCTCCAACTGGGAGGCATCCGCCAGGATACAAACCAGGTCCGCCGCACCTGAAGCAATGTAGTCCCGGGTCACCACCTCTTCATCTGAATGGGCCGACAGGCTATAGGTCCCCGGCAGGTCCACAATCGAATAAGTCTGTCCCTTAAAAACAAAGGACCCTTCCACCTTTTCAACCGTTTTCCCCGGCCAATTGCCCACATGCTGGTGGGCCCCGGTCAGTTGATTAAAAACCGTCGACTTACCGGAATTGGGCTGGCCCAGAAGAGCAATGGTCTTACTTGTTTTCATCATGCCCCACCTCTACCTGGATCCGCTCCGACTCTTCCCGGTTCAGGGCGATCATCGTATCGCGACCATAAACCAAGAGCGGCCTATTTTTTACATTTTGAACCATCTCCAACCAACAGCCGTTATTTAAGCCAATCGATGTAATCCGCGATAAATACCGCCGGTCTCCCTCTATACCAACAATCCGTCCGCTTTCCCCCTCCCGGAGTTCAGTCAATTTCTGCATACAAGCCTCCTTCTAATAACTTCATTTTCTCAACTCTCTAATTGCATCCTTATTAGCTATAGCTAACTCAAGCCTATAAAGAAACGTGGATGGCAGCCAAAGCCCCTCCGCCCACGTCTTCATTAGTTATAGTATACACTTTTTGGGACTGCAGACAAGACCCCATTACTTATGTGCAAAAAGGAGATACAAAAACCCGCTCTATCTATCCCATAGGCAGAGCAGGTTTCATATGCATCTAAAGTCTTAGTTCCGCAGATCTCTTTGTTTTTTATCAAACTCCTTAGACAGCTTAATGATAATGGCCGAAGAAGCCAGAAGACCCACTAAGTTAGGCAGGACCATGAGGCCATTGAGCATATCAGATAAGTGCCAGACAAAGTCGACTTCCTGGGCTGAACCCACCAGGACAAAGCCAACCACGAGGAGGGCGTAGACCCTAATGGCTTTTTCGCCAAAAAGCCGACGGACGTTGGTTTCACCAAAGTAGTACCAACCGATAATCGTGGTAAAGGCGAAGAAGAGCATGCAAATGGCGATAAAGATCATACCCAGGTCGCCAAATTGGCTATTGAAAGCCGCTTGGCTGAGGGCAGCGCCGGTCAAGTCCATCTTGTAGGCGCCAGTTGCGACGATGACCAAGGCGGTCATGGTTAAGATAACAAAGGTATCGATAAAAACGCCAATCATAGCGATAACCCCTTGGTCCGCCGGGTGGTTGACCTTGGCGGTCGCATGGGCGTGAGGAGTGGACCCCATCCCGGCTTCGTTGGAGAAAAGGCCCCGGGCCACCCCGTAGTGGATCGCCTGTTGGACCGTTACACCAAGCGCCCCACCGGCAGCTGATTGCGGTGCAAAGGCGGAAACGAAGATTTCACGGAAGGCTTCGGCAACAGCCCCGCCCCCACACATAACCAGAATGGCCAGGCATCCAATGACGTAAAAGAGAGCCATAATCGGTACCACTTTTTCTGTGACACTGGCAATCCGTTGAATCCCACCGATAAAGATAAAGCCAGCGATCAGGGCGCAGGCAACACCCACTAAAATCGGGTTCACGCCAAAGGCACTGTTAAAGGCCGCCCCGATGGAATTGGCCTGGACCATGTTCCCGGCAAAGCCTAAGGCTAAGATAATGGCAATAGAGAAAAAGCCGGCCAGGAACTTCCCAAGATTCCCCTTAATGGCTTCTTGAATATAAAAAGCCGGACCACCAACCACCTTACCATGAAGCTCTCTTTTTGTTTTTTGAGCAATCACAGCTTCGGCATAAATGGTCGACATCCCAAAGAAGGCAGATACCCACATCCAGAAAATGGCACCGGGCCCACCGGAAGCAATCGCTGTGGCTGCACCGGCAATATTCCCTGTCCCGACCTGGGCTGCAATAGCCGTTGCCAGGGCCTGGAAGGAAGTTAAGCCGCCTTCCTGTTTTCCCCCATGGAAGGAAAAGCTGCCGAATAATTTTTTGATGCCCAGGCCAAAGTACCGCACCTGAACAAACTTTAAGCGGACGGTATAATAAACCCCTGTCCCAACCAATAAGAATATCAACAAATAATCCCAAAGGACACCGCTGATTGCCTGCACAATTCCATCTAAAAACGCCACTGCTGACTCCTTCTTTCCCATAAATTTCCCTGAACAAATAAGCCGCTTAAGAGGCCTAGATAAAAATAAGAGCGAAAGACAAGCGCCTTTCACTCTTAGGGCAGACTCGGAAAAACAGGTATCATAAAGAACCCTATGATCTTTATACCTGTCTGTCCTTTTACCTGAGAGATTCACGCCTATGGCATTTTCACCTTCGGTACTCAAATCAATGAGTTCTCCAGACCATCATCCGGTTACAGTCTTGTCCTGATGGACACCTGAGATCGTAAATCCTTCGGTAAGTGGAGCGCCACTTTTTCCTGCAACTTTCATCTGAACCGCTTAAGACCTTAAGCAAATTGTATTCAGTTGTTTTGACTGATTGCATTATATCACGTTAATAAAGGAGTTCAAGGAAATTTCCGTAAACAAGTGTCCACGGTACTTTTTCTAGTTTTATTATATTTATTAGATTTTCTTATCAAATTAGTTCCAATTCTACCGCTTAACGGCCCTTACGCCTCACGCTCTTTCCGGCTTTCTTCAAGGTAAACCGCCACTTCTTTTTTAAGTCGTTCCACCTTCTCTCGATCCACCGGTTCAAAGGGAGCAATGGGTTCGGTCCCATCTGTATCTACAAAGATATAATACCCATGAGCACAAACTCGCTCCTTATCCCTTGTTTCAGACCGTTTGCGGTAATAGAGGGTCACTTCCATCGTCACCGTCCGAGGCGTTGTATAGCAGATGGCCGCATGGCCGCGAATAATATTCCGCACCGTCGGTGAGCCCACCAGGCTAACCCCATGGATAAAGCCCGTCACATAGGTCCGTGGGTCATACACCGTGGCCAAGCTGCCACAAAGCTCATCCATCAGCTTGAGCATCTCGCCCCCATGATAGGTCCCACTCCCATTAAGCCATTCCGGCCGCAACATAATTTCAAAGGTCAGTTCTGTCTGTCTCATATTGATCATCCCTTATACTATCTTTTTCTCTTGAGCCACTATTTTAGTCATAGCGATACCAGTCACCCCTAAGATTAAGGAGATAATCGGATCTATCCAGTTTAAGAAGGCATAGGGCAGGTATTGTAAATAGCTGACATCTAACATCCCCATAATAAAGACGGCGTTCGTTGACCAGGGGATGAGAGCAGCCCCTAAGGTGCCGCAGTCTTCAATAATCCGCGACAGGTTTTCTGCCTTTAGGTTGAACTTCTCGTAGAGCTCTTCAAAAAGCGTCCCTGTAATCACAGCAGAAAAGTGCATAGACCCCGATATAGCAGAGCCGAAGTAGCTCGTCAGCATTGTCGATAGGACCAAACGCGGAACGCTTTTGATTCCTTTGGCCAGGTGCTCAAGGATAACGTGTAAAATACCGGTTTCTCTCATCATCCCACCTAGACCTAAGGCAAAAAGCATCAGGGCAATGGTACTCATCATACTGGATATCCCACCACGTTTTAAGAAGGATATCATTAGCTCATCGGACGTATCCGGTTCAAAGCCAGACCACACTGCAGCCAAGACTGTCTGCAGGTCGGCCCCTTGATAAAGGACGGCGATGACCATCCCTGCAATGGCACCTAAAAGGATAGAGAAGACAGCAGAGTATTTCTTGTAAATCATAAAAAGGACAACAAAGGCCGGCAAAATTGTAATCCAGGAAATTTTAAATAACGATGAAAAACCACTTAAAATCGCATTCACATCGGTCTGGTTAAAGGCGTTGCCGGCATATTTAAATCCTAAAAAAGTATATAAGGCACAGGCAATAAGCATGGCTGGGCCAGTGGTATAAATCATGTGACGAATATGAGTAAAAATCGGCACCTTACACACAGCTGCTGCTAGGAGCGTACTATCGGACAAGGGGGACATCTTGTCACCAAAATAAGCACCGGAAATGATGGCACCAGCCGTCAGGCCAACCGGAATGCCCAAGCCCATACCGACGCCAAGCATGGCTAAGCCTACAGTCCCCATCGTTGTCCAACTAGACCCTGTTGCTGTTGAGGTAATTGCACATATCACGGTTGTCGTTAGAAGAAAGAATTTGGGTGAAATGACTTTTAGGCCAGCGTAGATGATTGTTGGAACAGTGCCGGCGCTAATCCAAGCCGCAATCAAGACGCCTACCGCCGCCATTAATATGGTGGCCTGTAAGGCCTGGTGGATCATCCGAAAGGCGGCCCCTTCCAATTCTTCAAAGGACCAGCCCAAGCGCATAGCAAAAAGCCCCATGACAACCCAAGCCAAAAGCATCAAGGACTGGATATTCGCCTTAAAAACAACCAGGCCAATAGCCATCAATGAAACAATGGTCACCAAGGATATGACTGCATAAGCCAACGTGGGTTTTTTATGATTTTTTTCTAAGGATTCCACTATAATCACCTCATTTTTTTACTTTAACCAGCATCGTAAGTATCTGCCTGATAGAGCAGTTTTCCTCTCGCTATAACCCCATATAGACTGAGATCCTTTCGCAGAAGAACAATATCTGCATCCATATTATCAGCCAGCTTACCCTTATATGCCAGCCCTAAACGCTTAGCCGGCTGGGCAGTGACGAGGGCCAGGGCATCCGAAAAGGATAAATAGCCTTTATTGACCAAGGCTTGAAATGTTTTCAAAAGGCTATCCAAGCGTGAAATTTTAAAGGCCGCTACAGTCCCATCAGCGTTATATTCCGCCGCACTCCCATTCCCATCACTGGAAAGGGTCAGCTGGTCCAGCGGCAAACCTAAGTCCACATACCTTTTTACAGCCTCATCTGCCGAAAGGGTATCTGCATGGAGGTTATCGGACGACAGACCAGTTGAAATGTCCATATTGCCACCGGCCCTGACCAAGGCTAAACCATCTTCAAAAACCGCTTCAGACCGGTTCAGATGGGTGGCTGTAATATGAGTGCTCAATTGAGGGCGTCGTGTGGCGATATCTATAAGGGCGGATAGCTTCTCCTCTTCATCGCCAATATGGAGATGGAGCTGAAGCACTTTATTCCTTAACATACCAGCGACGCGTACATCTGAAAGCAGCCGCTCTATCTCTATGGCTTGAGGATAGCTAGAGCGGTGGTCAGCTAAGGATAGCTTAACGCCATGGACCTCCTGAATGAGAAATATATCTCTCCGGATATTCCCGGTTAAGGTTGGGGATGGATAGTCATAACCACCCGTGTAAATGACTGCACTAACCCCCTCTTCCCTAAGGGCCCGTGCTTTGCCGAGCAAATTTTCCAGAGACCTTGTCACCGTATCTGTGCCTAAAAGGCCACCAACCGTTGTGACCCCAGCTTGAATCATGGTCTCCAGGCTAAGCTCAGGCGACCGGGACATCATACCTGCTTCACCACCACCGCCGGTAATGTGCACATGCAGGTCAACCAAGCCCGGAATAGCCATAAGGCCTTCTGCGGGAATCACCTGGTCGAAAAAGGTTTCTGGTCGCTGATCACTAAGACCTATAATTTTTTCACCGGCAATATAAATATTCTTCTTCCCCAATGGATGGGGGGCATATACTGTTGCGCCTTCTATGCAAATCATATATCTTACTCCTTTCTCAAACAGTCCTATCTTTACTAATTATACACGTGGATTCATCTTTGCAAAGGAAAAAGAAAACCCGGATTCCTTCGAATCCGGGTTTTATGCTAGGGCCTAACGGGCTTGACTAAGCCTTAGGCTTGTTTGGCTTTTTTAAATTCTTCCATCAATAGAGGCAGGATTTCGTTGACATCGCCGACGATACCGCAGTCTGCTACGTCAAAGATAGGGGCTTCTTCATCTTTGTTAATGGCCAGAATGAAGTCAGATCCTAAAATCCCGGTTAGGTGCTGGGTTGCACCGGATACACCGCAGCCAATGTAGAATTTCGGTGCGATAATCTTACCGGATTGGCCAACCTGTTGGGGGTGGGGGACCCATTCGTCTTCGACAACGGGGCGGGTACCACCGACGACGCCGCCGAGTAATTCAGCCAGGTCATGTACTTTTTGGAAGTTTTCCTTGCTGCCCATACCACGGCCGCCGACAATAACGACTTCCGCTTCTTCCAGGTTAACGGTTTCGGCCACTTCTTTGACGACGTCAGCCACTTTTGTGGAGACGGCATCTGCTGCCGGGGCGACGTCTTCTTTGATGATTTCGCCGCTGGTGGCTTCTTCGGGGGGTACTTTTTTACCGGTACCGGCCCGGACGGTAGCAAATTTTGGATGGCTAGCGACTTTAACGTCGTTCCAGACACCGCCGCCGTAGAGGGGGGTGGTCAGGATAAGGGTCCCGTCTTCAATCCGAGCGCCGACGATATCGCTAACGCATACGGTATCGAATTGGTTGGCTAAGATGGCCTGTAAGTCTCGGCCGTTTTGGTTGGAAGCGGTTAACACCAGGGCCGGGGCATATTTTTCAATGAGTTGCCCTAAAATAGAGGCGTAGACTTCCAGCTGCCAAGCATCTTGGGCAATGGTAAAGACCTTGTCTGCCCCGCCTTTCGCGCAGGCTTCTGCAGCTGCATCCAGGTCGGGACCAATAAGCACTGCACAAACTTCTTCGCCTTTGGCTTGAGCCAGTTCACGGCCCAGACCTAAGGCTTCCATCGCATTGTTGACTGGAGATCCATCGACCACTTCAACAAATACTAGGACGTTTTTTCCATCTCCTAAGCTCATAAGTCACCCCTCCTAAAGAACCTTGGCCGCATGAACGTGTTCCATGGCTTGTGCCACAGCGTCTTCTGCTGACTCAGCGACAATTTTTACGCCGGCTTCACGTTTAGGTGGCCCGTAAACCTTGACAACTTCATAGCCATGGCCTTGTGCGTCTCCAGGGGTCAGTTCTTCAATCGGTTTCTTACGAGCAGCCATTTTACTTTTAACAGTCGGGTATCTTGGCTCATATTTCGGTTTTTCCACCGTAACGATTGCAGGTAGGCCGGCTTCGATGAGGTCATAACCGACATCTGTTTGGTGCTTGCCCTTAACGACATCGCCATCTTTTTCGATGTCGATGACATTGGTAATCACCGGGTAGCCAAGGGCATTAGCCAGCATAATCCCAACTTGGCCGGAGGCTTCATCGGTGCTTTCTTTCCCGCAGAAAATCAGGTCAAAGGCGGCGCCACGTTCGGCTTCAAGGTCTTTAATCCCTTTAGCCAGCAATTGGGCGATTTGCTTCGGGTCTTTTTCCTGGTAGTCATCGCAGGGGATCAGGGCGGCTTTTTCAGCGCCGACGGCCAGGCAGTTCTTCAAAGAGTTCTTGGCACTATCCGGGCCGACAGAGATAACGGTAATTTCACCTTCAGCTGCTTCTTTGAGCCGGGCGGCCATTTCAAGGGCATAGGTGTCAAAGGCATTTACCACTTGTTCCGCGCCGTTATAGTCAATGGCGTCTTTGGACGCATCAAACGAAATATCGATTGAATCATCTGCCACTTGTTTGATACAAACTAAAATATCCATCGTTTAGATACTCCTTAGTTGTCTTCACGCAATAAGATTAGATTCTGCCGATGGTGTTATTGGCAACGACGATGCGTTGGATTTCGTTGGAACCTTCAAAGATTTGGAAGATCTTGGCATCGCGTAATAATTTTTCGACCGGGTATTCACGGCTATAGCCGTAGCCACCAAAGACTTGGATGGCTTCAGAGGCAACTTCCATAGCTATATCGGAAGCGAAGCATTTGGCAATGGCGCTTTCCTTGCTATGGGGTAGGCCTTGGTCCATCAGGGTCAGAGAATGGGCGACCATTTGACGGGCCACTTCAGTCTTAATAGCCATATCGGCAATCTTAAACTGCATAGCTTGGAATTTTAAAATAGGACGGCCAAACTGGACCCGTTCTTTACCATAGGCAATGGCTTCGTTGATCCCGCGTTGGGCAATCCCGGCGGATACGCAACCCATCCAGGTCCGGGCCTGGTCAAGGGTTTGCATGGCAATCTTAAAGCCCTTACCTTCTTCGCCTAAGAGGTTTTCTTTAGGAATGCGGCAGTCTTCAAAGACCACGTCGCAGGTATTGGAGGTCCGAATACCCATCTTGTCTTCTTCATGACCTGTACTGAGGCCCGGGGTGCCCTTTTCGACCAGGAACATGGATATCCCACGGGTCCCTTGGCTCTTATCGGTCATGGCGGTTACACAGTAGAAGGAGGCGACGCCACCGTTGGTAATGAAGCACTTACGGCCATTTAATACATATTCGTCCCCATCTAAAACAGCTGTGGTTTTACCGGCACCGGCGTCAGACCCGGCGCCCGGTTCGGTTAAGCAGAAGGCACCAAAGCCGCCTTCGAGGATAATGTCGCAAACGCGTTTTTTCTGTTCATCGGAGCCGGCAATGAGGACCGGTTTTGTCCCGAGACCACTGGCGGAAATCGTGGTTGCAAAGCCGGCGTCAGCAATGGCCATTTCTTCAATTAAAGCGGCAACATCGACACGAGATAAGCCCGGGCCACCGTATTCTTCTGGGACTTCAAGGGCGTGGTAGCCTTGTTCAATGGCTTTGTCATAGATTTCTTTTGGCCATTCGCCAGACCGATCGTATTCCTTGCACTGTTCTACAACTTCGTTTTCACAGAACCGTTTTACGTCTTTTAACAGGTCTTGTGCTTCTTCAGAAATTAAATAAGCCATAATAGTTTCCTCCTCATTGAAACTTTATATTGGTGACGGCTGCTATCTCGCAGCAAAATATAAACAAGTGTCAATTATTTGGCTTCCAAGGGGTAGCACACTTTACCAGGGTTCATGATCATCTTCGGGTCGAAGACTTCTTTAATGCCTTCCATGAGCCGCATGCTAACCGGTCCGGACAGTTCGGCCAGGTAGTCTAATTTACCGTAGCCAACCCCGTGCTCACCGCTTAATAAGCCGCCAACCTCTTGGGCTTTCCGGTAGATATCCCACATGAATTCATCTACTTGGCGTTTGAATTCGGCTTCGTCCATGTCATTGCTGCAGGTGTAAATGTGTAAGTTCCCATCCCCGGCATGACCAAAGGATTTGACTTCGAAGTCATATTTTTGACCGACTTCATTGACATAGGTCAGGTACTTGGCAATCTGGTTGACCGGAACGACAACGTCACATTCATCTAAAAGCTCTGTTTCCGCTTCTATTGCTTCCAAAAAAGAGCTCCGTGCAGCCCAGGCATCTTTTTTCTTAGCCGGTGTATCTGCAATCAGCACATCAATGGCCCCGGCTTCCAGGACAACTTCTGCAGCCTTTTCCACCAGGCCTTCCAGGGCTTCTGCAGAATCACCGTCAAAGGTAACTAATAAATAAGCGCCTATTTCAACGCCTTCATGTTCCTTAGGGAAAATACTTCGTCCAAGATACCGTTCAGATGAAAGAACGATTTCTCTTTCCATAAATTCTAAGGCTTGGGGTTGTAAGTGGTTTAAGAAAAACAGGGGTACAGTCGCAATACAATCTTCTAGGTTTTCATAGGGAATAATCAGTGAAATATCTGCGGTTGGCTTAACCAATAATTTTAAGGTGAGTTCGGTAATAATCCCCAGGGTCCCTTCTGACCCAACCATCATATTAATGAGGCTATAGCCGGTGCTGGTTTTGGATACCGTTGCCCCGAATTTGGCAACTTCACCGGTTGGCAGGACCACCGTCATGGCCCGGACATAGTCGCGCGTAGCACCATATTTAACAGCCCGCATGCCGCCGGCATTGGTCGCTACATTGCCACCCAGGGTAGCAAATTTTTCACCCGGATCCGGTGCGTAAAGGAGGCCCCGTTTTAAGGCATCTTCAGCCAGGTCATTTAGGAGAACGCCCGGTTCAACCCGTACGACGAAATTTTCCATATCATATTCCAGGATGCGGTTCATCTTGGACATATCAATCATAACGCCACCGTTAAAGGCAACACCTGCCCCGGTTAAACCGGTACCGGCCCCACGGGGGATGACAGGAATGCTGTTTTCATAGCAAATTTTAACAATATCTGCTACCGCTTCAGTACTTGTCGCTTCAATTAATACATCCGGCTTCCCAGTCCCATAAATGGGCATCTCATCCTTATTGTAGTCCGGATTGATGGCTTCACCAGTGAAGACTTTACCCGGCGCTACCGCTTCAAAGGCCTTGATAATCTCCGGCGTAACTGCGTTATAAGTAATGGTTGACATGGTTTCATCTCCTCATCTTCCATAACCGATTGATCCATAATCACCGCCGTGTGGATTGCCGTTTTTTTCTTATTTTTGAATGGTTTTCAATGCGCGGCAGTCGATTATCATGTGGATAATCGATTATCCCCTTCTTCATTATCTGAATAAGTTATCTTATAAGTTATTCAGAATGAACTTCCTCTTTCTGCTTTAATGATACCCTTATTCACAAACCTTGTCAACGCAGATAATGCCTTATAAGTTATCGAGATTAAAAATATTTCTGTTTTATATTTGTAAATCTTATCAAATTATCCTTTTTTCATAGTCTTTTATGTGTTTTATCAGTTTTTAAGGCCTAAAGGGTTCATTTTCTTTTGACTGGTAAATGATTTTTATACACAAGAGTGTTTATCATGTTCTTTTTAGAGCAACCTGATTGATCGTCTCTATAATTATATTTAATGGTCTCTAGGTATGAGTCCGGGTCCTGCCATCAAAAAAGAGCCTGACCAACAAGGTCAGACTCTTTTTTGATGAACGATCAGTTTCCTAAAATCAGCATCCAGGCCCCTCTACAAGTTGCAAGGGCTGCTCCCAGCACTGATACAAGGAAGGCCAGTCTAGCGGCGTATCGGTCTGGCACCCGCTTACTCAGCCAGCCGCCCAGCCCCAGGCCAAGCAAAGCAAAAAGCAAAAACAAGCCATTATGGCCCAGACTGAAGACGCCCTCTGGAAAAGGGATTCCACTTGCAACCTTCATCCCGGCCGTAACGGTACAGATGATAAAGAAGACCCCCTGCATAGCGGCATTAAACTGGCGAAAAGTCCCAGTTCACATACCGGGCATAGATCACCATGGCCGGCGCAGGGATGCCGGCTGTCGTCACTAGAAAGCCGCCGCCAAGGCCGGATAAAAGCAGGGGCACCAAGCCGTCTTTATGGGGCTTATCCACCTTAAAACCCAGGGAAATAGCCAGGGCAACCAGCATAATCAGGCCAATCGTAAGCTGCAAAAGGGCCGGCGACAGGTATTTCACCAGCCAAATCCCCGGGTACATGCCAAGTACAGCTGCGCCTGAAAGGACCAGCACCCGCTTCCATTGGAGGTCCTTGCGGACAGCTAACATCAGAAGCAGGCAGCCGAGGCCATTTAAGATATTACTGACCAGGACCCCTTCTACGGGTCCTAAAAAGAGGGTATAGACCGGCACCATGACCAGGGCAAAACCGGTGCCGGAAACCCGCTGCAGCAAAAGGCCCAGAAAGGCCACCAGGAGAATCACCGCAAACATGAGACCATCGCCTCCTTTCTATATTATAGCAAGTCAACCTATACCAAGTTGTCTGTCCTGGCTACAAGGGCATAAAAAAAGCACTGCCGGAGCAGTGCTTAAGACATTCAGACGATTATTGAGCAGCGCTGGTGTCTTCTTCAGTAGTGGTGGTAGTGGTGGTTTGAGCGTCAGCGTCGCTACCATCTTTTTCAACAGTGGTGGTAGTGGTGGTAGCTTCAGTGGAGCTAGCTTGTTCGGAAGTGGCTTCAGAAGTAGCAGCGTCGTTGTTGCCACCGCAACCAGCGAGTACAGCCATACCAAGTGCCATGCACATCATAGCAGCCATTAATTTTTTCATTCTAAAAAGGCCTCCTTAGATTTAAGAAAAAGTTATTCGCCTCTCGGCGTTAAGTACATATTACCGAATGAATACGTTAGACTTACAACTAAAATGTAAAATAATTGTAAACTCTCTCATAAATGAGCCATGGTGATATCCTCAACAAGGGCCTCGGTAAAGGCCACCAGGTCTGCCGGCTTGAGCCCCACCTGCAGGCCCCGCTGGCCGGCAGAAACAATGACCTCATCAAGGCCCTCAACATGCCCATCGATATAGGTCGGCAGCTGGTGCTTCATGCCGATGGGTGAACACCCGCCCCGGATATAGCCGGTGGTTTTTTCTAAATCCTTCAAGGGGAGCATCTCCACTTTTTTATTCTGGCTCACCTGGGCCAGCTTCTTCAGGTCTATGCTTAAATACGAAGGAATAACTGCTACAATCGGCCCGGTCTTGTCCCCAGTGGCCAGGAGAGTCTTAAAGATTATCTCATCCGGCCGGTCGATTTCCGGGCCGACGTGCCGGGCATCCAGGTCATCTTCCTTCCAGCGGTAGGTGTAGACCTCATAGTCAACGCCCCCCTGGGTCAAAAGCCGCATGGCATTGGTTTTTTTATGCTTTTTGCTACCCATCGCTTAGGCCTCTTCCCGCCAACCCTTGCAGACATCCACCGTCGCCAGGGCGCCGCTGACTTCAGCCAGTTCGGGGATGGTCAGGCCAACGGCACTGGCGGCGTCCCCACAAGCGGGATAGACCATTTCAAACCGGTTCAGGGAGGCATCGAGGTAGACAGAGGCTGTTTCAGGGAGGGCAAAGGGGCAAACCCCGCCGGGCTGGTAGCCGGTCAAGGCCTCCACATCTTCCCCCCGCAGCATCTTAGCCTTAAAGCCAAACTGCTCCTTAAAACCCTTATTGTCCACCTTGGCATCGCCGGCTGCTACAATAACAATGGAGCCGCCATCTTGATCGTAAAAGCTCAGGCTTTTGGCAATGAGCGCTTCTTCACAGCCAACCTGTTGGGCAGCCAGGGCCACGGTGGCCGTACTTTCTGTAAAGACTTGAATCCGGTCAGCGTAACCTTTTTCAGTTAAATAGCCGCTTGCCCGGTCAAAACCTGTCGTCATGATTATTCCCCCAATTCATGCGGTCGCAAACTAATCTCACCAGTTGAAATGGTCTCTCTGCCGCCTGTCTCATTTTCAATGATCAAGTGGCCCATTTCATCTACATCTCTCGGAATGACCGTCCGCCGGTCACGCAGGGTGACCAGGTCGGCCGGTTTATTAAGAAAAAATAGCCGGTCCCGGTAGCCTTCTAGGTAAGGGCGGTCTAAAAGGACTTGGGCATAGCCATAGAGTCGCTCCAAAATAGCGGCCGCCATTTTAGCCCGGAGAAGGGAGTCCTCTTGGGGCCGGTCAAAGAGGCTCCCATAGACCTGGCCGGCTTCATTGCTATGGGGGTAGACGTTTAGCCCCATGCCAACCACCGCCCAGCGCAGGCTTTTTTCTTCCAGGGATAGGGCCGCTTCCGTAAGGATACCGGCTACTTTAGCCTGGCCCCGGTAGATGTCATTGACCCACTTGATGCCCATTTCTTCTCCACTGAAGGCCTCCGCGGTTTCAGCAACAGCCAGGGCTGCAGCCATGGTGAGCAGGGTGGCTTCTTCTGCCGCCACCTTAGGCCGTAAAATAACCGTCATGTAAATCCCCACCCCGGCCGGGGAGTAAAAGTGTCGGCCCCGGCGACCGCTTCCGGCAGACTGGCTGTCAGCCACAACGGTGGTCCATTCAGGCGCCCCTTCGCCGGCTAATTCAGCTGCCCGCTTATTCGTTGAGTCAATGGTCGGCTGGTAGAGCAGGTGAAAGGGGCTGTCTTCACCCAGGGCCGCTTGGATGGCGGCGGCATTGAGCAAGTTGGCCTCAGTGCTTAGCCGGTAGCCCTTTCTAGGTGCCGCCTCAATGGCAATACCTTGGGCCCGCAAACCTTCAATTTGCTTCCAGACAGCCGACCGGGAAACCCCCATTTCTGCTGCCAATTCTGCCCCGGAAAACCATTTTTCAGGGTTCTCTACAAATACTTGCAGGAGTCCGCCTTTCATATTACCTTCCCTTCTGGGCCATCCATCAATATATGCAAAAAAAGGCCTCCATGACGAAGGCCTTCAATCTTATAAGCTGCTTTTAGCCAGGCTGCAGATGTTAGCAAAAGCCTTTTCATCATTGACAGCTAATTCGGCAAGCATTTTACGGTTAATGTCAACACCTGCTTCTTTCAAGCCGTGAATCAAGGTGCTGTAGCTCATATCATTTAAACGAGCAGCGGCATTAATACGTGCAATCCATAATTTACGGAAGTCACGTTTACGCAGGCGGCGGTGTTCATAAGCATATTGACCGCTCTTCATGACAGCCTGGTTGGCTACCCGGAATACCCGAGACCGGCTGCCGTAATAACCCTTTGCCTGTTTTAAAATTTTTCTATGTTTTTTGCGGGCATTAACGCCACGTTTAATTCTAGCCATCTGGACCTCCTATAAATTAGATGAGTTGATCAATACGTTTGGCGTCACCCTTAAACATGATGGCGCTTTTACGCAAGTTGCGCTTACGTTTCGGAGATTTTTTCTCCAGGATATGGCTGGTGTAAGCGTGGTTCCGTTTAATTTTACCGGTGCCGGTCCGTTTAAAACGTTTGGCTGCACCGCGATGCGTTTTCATTTTAGGCATAGTGGTTCTCCTCTCACTTCTTCTTTTTGTCGGCACCACTGTCATGGGGTACCAACATCATTGTCATATTACGCCCTTCTACTTTAGGGGCTTTTTCGACCTTAGCAATATCTTGAACGTCTTCGGCCACCCGCTCACAAAGCTCGCGGCCGAGTTCCGGGTGGGTAATTTCACGACCCCGGAACATAATGGTGATTTTCACCTTATTGCCCTCTCCAAGGAAACGGGCAGCATGACGGACCTTGGTGTTAAAGTCATGGTCTTCAATACCGGGCCGTAACTTAACTTCTTTAACTTCAATGGTTTTTTGATTTTTTCTCGCTTCGCGTTCTTTTTTGCGTTGCTCATACTTATACTTGCCGTAGTCCATGATCTTGCAGACAGGGGGTTTACTGTTGGGGGATACTTCCACCAAGTCCAAACCCTGTTCTTCGGCGACCTTCATGGCGTCTCTGGGATGCATAACCCCCAGCTGTTCCCCTTGACTACCGATCAAGCGGATTTCACGACAGCGAACGGCTTCATTTACACGAAGTTCTTTACTTATGATCCACACCTCCGAATAGCGAATAATAAATAGCATAAAAAAAGACGGGATTCACCCGCCGATATTACATCACTATCAACCGCTATATTATAGATGGGACATCTCCATATAGCTGGTATGATGCAACCGGACACCGTTAGGCGGCAGGTGAGAAAAGACTTTCTACTTTCGCAACGAAACTATTATACAAGATTGGACCTGGGCCTGTCAAGGGATAGATCTAAAAAGATAAACCTCCTGAAATATGAAGAAATAAAGACATGAGACCACCGGGATGATATCCGGTTACCCACGCCCAGCCTGGCCAATCGCCGGCGGTTGCCCATCCCAGGCTTACAGATGTTTATTGAAAGATGACCATCTTTATACTGAATATATTATGTTATTTATTAGCTGCATTTATACATTCTCTTTTTTTTAATTATATGCTTTTGAGCCTTATTTATAATTTGTGTGCCTATTCTTATTATTTATAGCTTGCTTATAAATGAAAATGGGTCCATACTATTAAGTGAAATTATTTACATACTTATTCCTGCTGACAGTCAAGCCCCGGGAGGTGACCATGTTCGGCTGACTGCATGACACACAACACAAAAAAAGGAGGCATTCACGTGCAAGCACAAACACGTAAAACCAGTAAGTTCTCAAACTTATGGCTTAAAGAAGACTACTGGGCAGTGTGGATTGGTTTAGGGACGATTTTAATCGCCCTCCTCTTCTACAAACTCGGCGGAAGTATTGCACCCCTGGGTGTTGGCTTTGAGTCTTTTGATAACTTCTCAGTCGTACCGGGACAATTCATCGGCCTACTGCCAAAACTCATTTTACTCTACATTGTCTTATCTATCGTTTTTTCCATTGCCATTAAAATTATGGGGCACTCCATTCCCCAATTTATGAAAGGGTTCACCCTTTTATATGTCATGGCAATTATCGTTCAAATCCTGGGCTCCTGGAATCCGGCTAAGGCCTTAAACTTAGAAGCGCCGGTTTTAGCCTTAATCATCGGGATGCTCATCGGTAACTTCGGGAAAATTCCCGAATGGTTCGATGCGGCCTTACGGACGGAATTCTACGTTAAAATCGGGATTGTTCTCATGGGGGCTACCCTGCCCTTCACCCTGATCTTACGGAGCGGCCCGGTTGCTTTCTTACAAGCGACCTTCATCGCTGTCTCCACCTTCCTGACCATTTACTTTGTTGGGACCCGGATCTTCGGCTTAGACAAACGCTTTGCCGCTACCCTGGGTGCCGGTGGTTCTATCTGCGGTGTATCTGCATCTATTGCTATCGGTAGCTCTGTTAACGCAGAGAAAAACCACGTATCCGTATCCATCTCCATGGTTGTCGTTTGGGCAACAATCATGGTCTTCTTACTGCCGGCCCTTTCCCACCTGCTCGGCCTTACCCAAGGGGAAGCCGGTGCTTGGATTGGGACTTCCGAATTCGCTGACGCAGCCGGGATTGCTGCTGCTGCTCAGTTCGGTGATGCCGGTATTACTTCCTTCACCTTAATGAAGGTTGTTGGCCGTGACATGTTCGTTGGTATTTGGGCCTTCATCCTGGCCATCATTTCTGTTACCAAATGGGAAACCCACGCAGATGGGGCTAAACCGAACGCTGGCGTTATTTGGGAACGGTTCCCGAAATTCGTTCTCGGTTTCTTTATCGCTTCCTTCATCATGACCGCTGTAACGGTTGGCATCACCCCTGAAGTGAACGAAGCCATTAACGCTGCTATCATCGGGCCCATCAAAAGCTTACGGACCTGGGCCTTTGTCTTCTGCTTCCTCTGCATTGGTTTAACCACCCGGTTCAAAGAACTGGCTGCTGTCGGCATGAAGCCGGTTGGCGCTTTCAGCATCGGTGTAGCTGTTAACGTTCTCCTGGGCTTCCTGTTCAGCGTTATCCTGCTGGGCCACTACTGGACCAATATCACCCAGGTATTTGCCGGTTAATTTGGCTTTAGCAACCCACTGGGGGAGGAACCATGTTTTTTGGAAGACGCGTCAAACGTGACCGGTCTAAAAACGTGACCTGTGTGCAAAATGCTCAATTTTATCTCACTTTCACCGAAGCCGGCGAATGGCGGCGGAGGGAGAAAAGTCCCTGCCAAGCCTTTGTCCGCTTGGAAAAGGCCAGCCCTGAGGATGTACGTCAGTTAAAGACCTACACCGCTGAGCGGATGGAGAGGGTCGCTCAAATGATGGAAGTGCTCTTAGCCATGCATGATGATTGGGCCATAACCGCCCACCGGGATTACGTTAAAATGGAAACCGTCACCCTTGACTTTAAAGATGCGATTGCTGCCTTGCAGGCGCACGGCTTTACAGAAGATGACTATCTTCTGCAGGCAGAGTATACGCGCAAGTGGGGTATGATTTAGCCAATAAAACAGGGATGCGTTCTGTAGAACGCATCCCTGTTTTTATGTTTATGCTTGGTTAGTCAAGGTCCGACGGATGGCTTCTTTCCAGCCATCTATATTCTTTTGCCTTTTATTCCCGTCCATGGCCGGCTTAAAGGTTTGGTCCACCTGCCGGTGCCGAGCCACTTCTGCCAGGTCCTGCCAAACGCCGACGGCCAGGCCGGCCAGCATGGCGGCCCCCAGGGCGGTGGTCTCAAGAATTTGCGGGCGGACCACCGGCACATTGAGGATGTCTGCCTGAAACTGCATGAGGAAATCATTCTCGGCGGCTCCACCGTCCACTTGCAGGGTCTTGATTTCAACCGGGCTCTCTGCCACCATGGCCTCTAGGACATCATGGGTCTGGTAGGCGATGGCCTCCAGGGCCGCCCGGACAATATGGGCCCGGCCCGTGCCCCGGGTTAAGCCGAACATGGACCCCCGGGCATAGGAGTCCCAATAAGGGGCCCCCAGACCCACAAAGGCCGGTACCAGGTAGACCCCTTCATTGTCTTCCAGCTTGGTCGCAAAAAAGTCACTGTCCGCGGCTTCATCCAGAATATGCAAGATGTCCCGCAGCCACTGGATCACTGCCCCGCCGACAAAAATGGACCCTTCCAGGGCATAGGTTGGCTGGTCGCTGGTCCCGGCCGCAATGGTCGTGACCAGGCCGTGCCGGCTGATAATCGGTTCATGACCGATGTTCATCAGTAAAAAGCAGCCGGTGCCATAGGTGTTTTTTGCCTCACCGGGGCTAAAGCAGGTCTGGCCGAAGAGAGCTGCCTGCTGGTCACCGGCCATCCCCGCCACCGGTACCATAACATTCCGGCCCAGGTGGGCCTGGCCAAAGGGGTAGGACGAGGGGTGGACTTCCGGAAGCATGGCCTGGGGAATATCGAGCAGGTCCAGGATGTCCTGGTCCCACGTGAGGCTGTGAATATTGAAAAGCATGGTCCGGCTGGCATTGGTATAGTCGGTGGCATGGACCTGGCCATCGGTCAGCTTCCATAGGAGCCAGGTATCGACCGTGCCAAAGAGCAGGTCACCGGCCTTGGCCCGGGTCCGGTCCGGGTCCACCTCATCTAAAATCCAGGCCAGCTTGGTCGCTGAAAAATAGGGGTCAATGACCAGGCCGGTTTTTTCTGCAATCTGCTCCTTGTAGCCCTTGTCCACCAGGTCTTGGCAGCGGTCGGCTGTCCGCCGGCACTGCCAGACAATGGCATTATAGACCGGCTTGCCGCTGGCCTTGTCCCAAACAATGGTCGTTTCCCGCTGGTTGGTGATGGCCAGGGCGTCAATGGTTTCCGGACTGATGCCGGTAGCCGCCAAGGTCTCCTGCAGGGCCCCAAAGGTCGAGGCCCAGATGTCCTGAGGGTCCTGCTCCACCCAGCCGGACTGGGGGAAGTATTGCCGGGTTTCATTTTGCCGGATATCAACGATGTTCTGTTCATGATCAAAAATAATAGCCCGGGAGCTGGTCGTGCCTTGGTCCAAGGCGATAATATAAGCCATAAGCCCGCCTCCATTTCTAGTATCTTATTGGGCTATTATACCATTTAATATCCGCTTGCGGGGATGATTCCAGCTAAAGAAAAAGCCTTTCACTGACAGACTGTCAATGAAAGGCTTTTCGCTTATTTTTTATCGGACGCGTCATCTTCATCGTCATCTTGGAAGATGTCGTTGACTGTATCCTTAAATTTACCAAACCAACCCTTTTCTTCTTCCTTGTCAGCCTTATCGCTGCCGGGGCTGTTCTTGGCAGTACGCGCCCGGCCCTTACTGTCCGTATAAAGCTCTTTACGGTCCAGGGTTTCGTATAGGTTGGCAAAAAGGTCTCTTTGTTCATCGCTGAGTCCTTTGGGCGTTTCAACGACAACCGTCACATACTGGTCGCCACGCCCGAAGCTCCGCATCCCCTTGATGCCCTTGCCTTTAAGGCGGAACCGGGTGCCGCTCTGCACACCGGCCGGAATTTTAAATTTCAGGCGGCCTTCCAGGGTGGGGACTTCGATTTCATCCCCCAGGGCTGCCTGGGCCACGTTGATGGGCTGCTCCATGTGGATATCGTTGTCGACCCGTTCGAAGATCGGGTGGGGCTTGACGCGGATGTAGATGAACAGGTCGCCGGAGGGGCCGCCTTGTTCGCCGCCCTCCCCTTCGCCCTGCATCCGCAGCCGGTTGCCATTGTCTACCCCGGCAGGGATGGTCACATCCAGGGTGACCGTTTCCCGCTTCAGGCCCTGGCCGCCACAGGCGGTGCAGGGTTCATCAATGATTTCACCACTGCCGCCACATTCGGGACAGGTGCTTTGGGTCTGAATCCGACCAAAGGGGGTCTGCTGGGCACTGATGACCCGACCGGTCCCGCCACAGCGGGAACAGGTATGGGGACTGGTCCCGGCCTTGGCCCCGGTTCCATGGCAGGTGTCACAAACCTTCCGCCGGGTAACGGTAATGGTTTCCTTACCGCCAAAGACAGCTGTTTCAAAATCAATCAGCAGGTCGGCCCGTAAGTCATTGCCCCGACGGGGACCGTGTGGCCGGCCGCCTCCTCCAGCTGCCCCGCCAAAGAACATGTTAAAGATATCGCCGATATCACTAAAGTCGCCACCGAAGCCGGCGCCACCTGCACCTGCCCCGCCGCCAAAGCCCCCAAATTGGGGGCCATCCGGACCAAATTGGTCATACTGTTGGCGTTTTTGCGGGTCTGAGAGGGTCTCATAGGCGTCGTTTACTTCTTTAAAGCGCTTTTCCGCCTCTTTGTCATCCGGGTTCACATCGGGGTGATACTTCCGCGCCTTTTTCCGGAAGGCCTTTTTTATATCCTGGTCTGTGGCGTCTTTATCAACCCCGAGCACCTCATAATAATCGCGCTTATCGGCCATTATTTATCGTCTTCATTCACTTCGGTGTAGTCGGCGTCAAAGGTGCCATCTTCACCGGTTGCACCAGCATTGTCCCCTTGGGCTTCAGCCTGAGCGTCGGCTTGTGCTTGTGCATTGACATACATTTTTTCGGTCATCTTGTAGAGGGCCTGGGTTAGGGCTTCGGTTTTAGCCTTGATATCTTCGGTGTCATCGCCTTCAAGGGCCGTCCGCAGGTCTTTTTGTGCGGCTTCAATGGCTTCCTTGTCGGCAGCTTCAACGGTGTCACCGGCATCTTTTAAGGCCTTGTCGGTTTGGAAGAGGAGGCTGTCGGCGTTATTCCGGGCATCAACGGCTTCCTTCATTTTCTTATCGGCTTCGGCATTTTCCTCAGCGTCTTTGACCATCCGGTCGATGTCTTCATCAGACAGGCCGCTATTGGATTGGATGGTGATCCGCTGGCTCTTGCCGGTACCCTTGTCTTTAGCAGATACATTGACAATCCCGTTGGCGTCAATGTCAAAGGTAACTTCAATTTGCGGAATCCCTCTCGGTGCCGGGGGGATATCCATCAGGCTGAACCGGCCCAGGGTCTTGTTATTGGCAGCCATTTCCCGTTCCCCCTGGAGGACGTGAATATCCGTAGAGGTTTGGTTATCGGCAGCGGTGGTGAAGACCTGGCTGCGGGATACCGGGATGGTGGTATTCCGTTCGACAATCTTGGTCATGACGCCGCCCAGGGTTTCAATCCCCAGGGACAGGGGGGTGACGTCTAGTAAGACCACGTCTTTGACTTCGCCAACTAGGACACCGCCCTGGATGGCTGCACCGATGGCAACGCTTTCGTCCGGGTTAATACCCTTAAAGGGGTCTTTATTGGTTAATTTCTTAATGGCTTCCTGGATGGAGGGCATCCGGGTGGACCCACCGACCAGGATGACCTTATCGATATCGCTGGCGGACAGGCCGGCATCGCTCATGGCTTGACGGGAGGGGACCATGGTTTTTTCCACCAAGTCCGCGGTGAGCTCGTCAAATTTGGCCCGGCTCAGGGTCAGGTCCATGTGCTGGGGCTGGCCATTGCTGTCCATGGAGATAAAGGGCAGGTTCAGGTTAGAGGTGGTCACAGTGGAAAGTTCCATTTTGGCCTTTTCAGCGGCTTCTTTTAACCGTTGCATGGCAGTCTTATCTGCAGAAAGGTCAATGCCTGTATCTTTTTTGAAGTTATCCACAGCCCAGTCAATGATCTTCTTGTCGAAGTCATCGCCACCGAGGCGGTTGTTCCCGCTGGTTGCTAAAACTTCAAAAATCCCATCGCCAATTTCCATTAAGGAGACGTCGAAAGTCCCACCGCCTAAGTCAAAGACCAGGATTTTTTGGTCTTCAGACTCTTTATCGACACCATAAGCCAAGGCCGCTGCAGTCGGTTCGTTGATGATCCGCAGGACTTCCAGGCCGGCAATCTTACCGGCGTCTTTGGTGGCTTGCCGCTGGCTGTCAGAGAAGTAAGCCGGGACGGTAATAACGGCCTGGCTGACCGGTTCGCCAAGGTAGGCTTCTGCATCGCTTTTCAGCTTTTGCAGGATCATAGCGGAGATTTCCTGAGGGGTGTATTCCTTGTCTCCCATGTGGGCCTTGTAGTCGGTCCCCATGTGCCGCTTGATTGAAGCAACGGTGTTGTGAGGGTTGGTGATGGCTTGGCGCTTGGCCACTTGGCCAACCAGGCGTTCCCCGCTATTATTTAAACCAACAACAGACGGGGTCGTCCGGTTCCCTTCCGTATTAGGGATAACAACGGCCTCGCCGCCTTCCATAACTGCAACGCAAGAGTTGGTGGTCCCTAAGTCAATGCCTATAACTTTTCCCATATTATTTCCTCCTGAATATTTAATCCTAAATCGATTTTATATATAGTGGATGGTTAACTATTCCCGCTAACCCGACAGACGGTGGGGCGCAGTACCTTATCTTTAAATTGATACCCGGCGCGCAATTCGTCAATGATGGTATTGGCCGGTGCGTCGGCGTTTTCATCGACCATAATGGCCTCATGGTAAACCGGGTCGTAGCTTTCGCCCAAACCGGCAATCCGGGACAGGCCGGCCCCTTCCAGGACCGCCATCAGCTGGCGCTGGATTTGCTCCAGACCGGTCATAAGGTTTTTATGGCTGTCGTCATCAGAGCTGGGCGCTGTTTGAAGGGCCATGTCAAAGGCGTCTAATACCGGCAGGATTTCCTTAATGAGACTTTCATTGGCATACTGGTAAATGTCCGCTTTTTCCCGCTGGGTCCGGCGTTTGTAGTTATCAAAGTCGGCCAGCAGGCGGATGTACCTGTTTTCCAATTCCGGATTGCCGGTGCCCCCGGGGTTCTCTTCTTCCCCTTGGCTGGATTCAGCAGTGGCTTCCGCCACATCCTCAGCCTTTTCGGCCGTCGCTTCTGCAGGGGCTTCTGTCTCAGGCGAAATGGTTTCTTTTTCAGATGCGTGGTCGCGCAATGCGCTTCACTCCTTTTCTATTGTCTAATCTCGCGCAGTTGCCAAGCAAAGGAATGCAAGAGGGGGGCCAGATCCGTTTGGTGGTCTGGTACCAGCATGGCCTTGTCTCGGTAAATCTCTTCAATGGCCTGGGCGGTCGTTTGTAAGAGACGGGCGCAAGCAAGATAGTTCATTCGTTTTGGTCCTAAAAGGCCCAGGTGGCCTCTTTGCCGGCCAATGTGATAAGCTACACTCACAAGGGCGCAGTCCGCTAAGAGGGGGCTCGGCAGTTCTCGGCCCAGGCGGACCATAGGATCCTTACCGGATACATCGGCTAGCAGGTCCGATACAGTCCGGTCTTCCTCCAGGGCCGATAGGATCCGGCGCAGCTTGTCCGGCTCCTGGAATTCCGGCTGATCTAAAATCTTTAGGGCCCCAGCAACATAAACGACTCGACGGCCGTCATGGGAAATGGCTTCGCCGAGCAAGTCGACAATTTGGCGGATGAAATGGGCCAATTCACCATCCTGCTGCTGCAAAAATTCAGCCAGGGGCCGCCGCCAGTAATGCAGGGGCAGGCCGCGCAGGTAGTGGTTCAAGAGCCCCTCGGCAATGAGCATCTCTTTTTCACCGATGCTCAAGGGCATATCTACCAGGTCACTGCTGACTTGCTCATCATCGGTGACCATGACCATCAGGGCCCGGCCGGGCGCCAGGAAGATGAGGTTTAACCGGGCCAGGACCGGCTGTTCCTCGGCTGCCAGGGCCGGGAGGTAGAGCATGGCCGGAAGGCCTGCTGTCTTGGCCAGCCAGTCCACAAGAGCCAGCCGGGTAACATCATCGTTGACCCGGCCGGAGCCCAACCAGGCCTTGACCCCAAAGGGGTCGGCCGACCGGTCTTCAGCCAAGCGGACCGGCAAGAGCCGGTTGATATAATAGCTAAAGCCTTCGTCCGTTGGTACCCGACCGGCAGAGGTATGAGGCGCTATGACCAGGCCTGCCTCTTCCAAGTCAGACAAGTCATTGCGGATGGTTGCCGCACTGACGCCGAGGTCTTCTTTTTTGGACAGCGTGCGTGAGCCCACCGGTTCACCGCTGGCCACATAGTCATTAATGAGGTGTTCCAGGATGCGTTCCTGGCGATCGGTAATGCCCACGTCATGCCTCCTTTTTTCTACTTTGAGGTTTTGTTAGCACTCAATCTAATCGAGTGCTAATCACATATTCAATTTATCACCTTTCACCCCTCTTGTCAAGCAATTGCCCCCTTTTTGCCAACAAAAAAACCGTTCCCCACAAAGGGAAACGGTTTTTTCATTGGCCCCGGAAGACCCAGTGGAGAGCCACTGCCATATTCAGGGCCGATAAGGGAATGAGCCCGCCGCTATGGAGCATGCAGCGCAGGACATCCGTCGATATACCGAAGTCTACAAAAATCGCACTGAGCAGGACCAGAATATCCAGGCCAAGGGTCAAAAGGGTCCCCAGTCGCCAGCCCCCGAAGGAAAAGCGGACCGCTAAGACGCCAACAGCTATAGCCGCTAGCACAAAAACCAGGGCCAACAAAAGATGATTATGGATATAGGCCACCCCGGTGGCCGGCAGGTCAAAAAGCCGGGTCACCGCATGGTAGTAGCCAACAAGGGCTATGACTGCCAAAAGCACCAGGACCTGGTAAAACTTAAGCCGACTCTCTCCCATTTCAAAGCCTCCTCTACGGCAAAGATCTTTTGATATGGCAAATCATCCCACTATTGAACCCCCTTGTCAAGAGCAAGGAAGCCCCTTTATAAAAATAAAATGGCAAGTTCATTATTTAAGAGGAGCCCTTCAAGGCTGGGCTTGAAGGCGTCTTCAGTCAGGATAGCCAGTCCCTGGGCGCAGGCCGCCTCAATGGCCGCAGCATAATCAAGGCGAAAGTGGGCCCCGTAACGGGCATCAAAGCCGGGAATCCACAGGCCCGCCGGCTGCCGCAAGGCCAGGATGACTTGCTCGCTCATCAGGTCCTCCCGGGACCAGACCTCATCTTCGACCAAGGGCAGGCGGCCCGCTGCCAGGCTGGACCGATAGAGGGCCGGGTCGCCGGTCAGCCGGGTAAAGCGACCGCCTACCTGACCGGAGGCGCCTAGGCCGCAGCCCAGCCAGTCGCCCAGGGACCAGTAAAGCTGGTTATGCCAGCAGGCCGCTCCCTCTTGGGCATAGTTGGAAATCTCATACTGCCGGTAGCCGGCCGCTGCCAGGGCCTCCCGCTGCCACAAAAAACTGGCCCGGGCCAGGTCGTCATCCGGGTCCGGCAGACGACCGGCAGCCAGGTCCTGGGCAATAGGGGTCCCCTCTTCAACAATGAGCCCATAGAGGGACAGGTGGCTGGGGGCCAAGGCCAGGGCTGTTTTGACCGTTGCCCGCCACTTGTCCAGGGTCATCCCCGGCAGGCCATACATCAGGTCCAGGTTAACATTGCTAAAACCGGCGGCCCGGATGGTCTCATAGGCGGCTAGGGCTGTAGCCCGGTTATGGCGGCGACCCAGCATCTTCAGCGTGTCGTCATCAAAGCTCTGGATCCCCATCGATAGGCGGTTGACGCCGGCCGCCAGCCAGTCGGCCAAAAGCCCAGGGGCAAGGTCCCCGGGATTGACCTCCACCGTCCATTCCTGGACCGCCTCAAGGCCGGGCAAGTCGGCCATGCCTTCCAAGAGCCGGGCCCAGTTGGCCCGAGATAGACTGCTTGGTGTGCCGCCGCCGATAAAGATGGTCTCCAGGGGCTGGTCAAAGGCCTGGGTCTGGAGGCGGAGGTCGGTGAGCAGGGCCTCGATATAGGCCGTCTGGTCAGCTTCAGCAGCCGGCCCGCTCAGGAAGTCACAATAGCGACACTTGCTGGGACAAAAAGGAATATGGATATACAAGCCGCCCATAGGGGCCTCCTTTCACACTTGCTTACAGGTAAAATGCTTAGAATAGGAAAAAGACGCCCCTAAAGGCGTCTTTTGTCTGCTTACTGGCCGCCGTTATTGGTATCCTCAGCCGGGGCCTGGTCCGATGACCCACCGACAAGGCCGGCAAACCAGCTGATAAAGCTTTCAAACCAGCTGCCGAGCTTATTCAGGAAGTTTTGCCCTTCCTCTGTATTCAGGTAGTCATTGGCCTGGTGGGCCCACTTGTTGAGGTTGTCAGATAAAGCATTCCAGTCAATGTTCAAACTGGCCAGTTGGTTGACCGTATCTAGAAGCTGGTTGTACTGCTGGTCGGTTAACTGAATGTTGTAGTCGGCCAGGATTTTATCCACGATGGCCTTGATGTCATTGGCATTTTGCGGTTTTTCCGTCGCAATCCGTTTTTTGATGTCATTGATAACCGCTGTGGACTGGTCTTCCCCCAGGCTCTTAGAAAGGTTGGCATTGGTGACCAACTCCTGGGTAGCGGCTTTTTTTACATCATCGGAAATCTGTTCGCCGCTGGATACCTCATAGGCCTTGATGATCCCGGTTAAGGCCCCGGTCCCGCTGACTTCAAAGGGGGCCGTTACCTTGACATCTGCATCGGTGACGCCAGCTGTCAGCAGGGCGCTTTCATAGGCCGAAGGGGTGACATAGTTGATGTTGTTGGTGGTGACATGGATGCCGGACCCCTTAGAGGTGTAGGTCACCATGGCACAGGAATTGGTGCTATTCCCAATTTGGGCCGCCGGCACAGAATTGCCCAGGTAGTAACGCTCTTCATCAATCGTTACTCTGATTTCCTGGACTCCTTGAGGGGCATTAAAGTGACGCAGGACTTCTTCTCTCTGCTGGGCATTGAGGTTATCCCCAATGGTAACAATACTATCCCCCACCGCTGCATCAGCCAGGGCTGCCAGGGGTTGGAAGGCCAGGGCAGCTACGAGGACAGTGGATATAATCGTTTTCTTCATTGAATACCTCCTTAAGCCTTTCAGCTTAAGGCAAGTATAGCATAGTTTTGTAAAAAAGATGTCAAGCATTTCCTACCATTTCATTGCGGACCTGTTAATTCATTGCAGACGCTCTAAAATATAGCCGGGAATCCGCCGGATGACCAGGCCCACAAATATAATGATGAGGGTTTTATCAATATAATCTGTGACCAATTGGACGATAAAGGCCGAAGCGACCAGGGGCATCCCCATGACATGGGTCATAAACTGTAAGATATAGCTGGACCCGGCCGAGGTCACCCCGCCAAAGATATAGGCGGCAATCAGGGCCCCGATAATCGCTGCCGGCACGCCGACAATCAACCCCTTAACCGGTGCCGCCAGCTTCTTAATCCGGGGATGACGGAAAACCAGGGTGGCCAGGAGAGCCGTCGTCATACTCTGGGGCAGGAAGGGCAGGGCAAAGGCATCCATGCTGGTGTTGGCTATGGCACTGAGGACTGCACAAGCCACCGCCCAGGGAGCGCCCAGGAGGGCGGCGACCGTCATGGTGCCGACGGTATCGATATAGATGGGGAGCTTGAGCTGGGTATTGACAAAACACAGGGCCAGGTTGACGCCAACGCAGATGGCTGTTAGGGCTAAGGGATAGGTATAGGATTGTCTACGCATATTCATTTCCTTTCAAAAAAAAGACAGCCTGCACAAAGACAGGCTGTCTCCCCCGTAGGGGCCGGTCTTAGTGTTATCCTGGGAAGTTTCCAACCAGTCGGCGCGAACGCCACTTTTTATGCAATTGTCCGCTTAACTTTTTAAGCGTTTACTGTCCGGCACGCCATAGAGAATGTTCGGGTCCTTCTCTGAAATCCCCTTCATTTCCAGCCGGCCGTAAATAATTTCTGAAATCAAACTGTAAATCGTGCTCACCAAGGGCACAAAGAGCAACATCCCCATGAGGCCCATTAAAGACCCGCCGATGGTAATGGCAAAGAGGGTCCACATAGAGGGCAGCCCCACCGAACTGCCAACCACCCGGGGGTAGATGACATTGGACTCGAATTGCTGGAGCAGGAGCATAAAGACGAGGAAAATCAGGGCCTTGGTGGTGCTGACACTAAAGACCAGCAAGAAACCAATAAAGCCACCGATGACCGCCCCGGCAATGGGAATCAAGGCTGTAAAACCAATGAGAACCCCGATCATGAAGGCATAGGGCAGCTGCAAAACCAGCATCCCAATGCTCATCAGGGACCCTAAGATAACCGCTTCCAATAACTGCCCGGTCAGGAAGTTATAAAACTTGGCAAAGCCCACCTGGAAGACGTGGATGACATACTTGGCCGTTTCATGGGAGAAGATGGCAAAGATCAACCGACGGCCCTGGATGGCCAGGTCTTCCTTGGCAAAGAGGACATAAATCGCAAAGGCAAAGCCCACAACGGCATTGACCAGGAAGCCAAATACACTGGTGACAATCCCAAAGGTTGAGAAAAGGGCCGAGGTTAAAAGGGTGCCATTATCCCCATTGGACCCATCCGGTGAGGACCGGAGGAAGTCCATAATCCCTTGTTGGATATTGGCCGGGGATATATTCTCTATGTTCTTCCGCACCTGCTCGACTTGTTCAGCTGTATCCGGGAACCGCTGGACCACCTGGTCCAGGAGGCGGTTAAAGCCGGCAAAGTACTCAGGCATATTGCTCACAAATAGGGTAATAGAGTCAATGAGCTGAGGAATAACAATCACAGAGACCAGGGTGACCAATAAAATGACAATAATCAAGGACAGCAAGACAGCCAAGGGCCGCTTAAACTTTTTAAACTTCTTACTCTTGATCTTCGAAAATACCCGGCCTTCTAAAAAGCGCATGGGGACGTTCAAAATAAAGGCCATGACAGCCCCGGCAATAAAGGGGGTCAGGAGATTGAGTAATTTCCCAAAAGATACCCCTACATCCCCGGCGTGGAAAACAGCATAAGCGATGATAATGAGCAGGACCAGGGCGAGCATGGTCCGTCTCAGGGTATAGCGGTTAAAATGCATACAGGTTGCTCCGTTTCAATAATCGATTTAGAGATTCTTTAATTGGATTTTCTCCATCAGCTTGGTCACCATTTCTGCGGCATCGCAGCAGTTTTCTAAGCGTTCATAGAGGTCCTTCCAAATGATGACTTCGCGCAGGTCAAGAGAGGAATCCCCGAATAATTCATGGGTGGCCCGGACAAAGAGCTTGTCCGCTTCTTTTTCCAAGTCAGAAACCGCCATCACCTTATCTTTTAAGTGCTTGCTCTTTTTAAAATGACTAAATTCTTTTGCCGCTTCTTCAAGCCCTTCTGTACTCTGGAGTAAGATCCGGGTAAATTCAACGGCATTCGATCGCAGGTGGTCCACATGGAACATATAAATACAGGTAAAGACGTCCTCGATGGCATCGGTAACATCATCCAGGGCATAAGTCAGACTGATGATATCTTCCTGATCAATAGGTGGTAAAAATTCAGCGACGATTTGGTCCATGATTTCATAAACCACTTCATCACACTTGTGTTCCACCCGGCGAATATCATCTAACTTGTCTTCGAAAACCACATCCAGGTTGTAGTTGGTTGTGGCATCTTCCAATAAGGCCGCTGCTTGGACGGTATACCGCGTCATTTTTTCAAAGGCTTTGAAATAATTGTAGTTCTTTTTAGGTTTCCGCGTTTTCTTCTTATTCTTCTTGGTTTCTTTAGTATCTTGGCCCATTTTTTCCTCCAATACTTTTCAAGTAACCCTATGCGAACAATATTGCGAATACTTTCACTGCACAAAAACCAATTAACCCACACCCGGGGAAGGTAATAATCCATGTCAGGGCCATGTTTCTAACCAAGTCCCAGCGCACACTGGATAAACTCTTACCAGCACCAACGCCCATAATCGCGGTGGTTTTGGTCTGCGTCGTTGAGACCGGGAAACCGACGAGGGTCGCAATCAGCAAGACCAGAGACCCGGCCACATCAGCCGAGAAGCCCTGCCACTGCTTAATTTTGACCATGTCCATCCCTACACTCTTAATAATCCGGTAGCCACCGATAGAAGTCCCTATCCCCATAACAGCTGAGCAAAGAATCATCAGCCACAGGGGAATGGTAAAGCTGCCAGAGGGGTTTTCACCCCGGGCTAAAAACATCCCCAGCATAAAGACCCCCATGAACTTCTGCCCATCTTGGGCCCCATGCATGAAAGCCATGGCTGCGGCACTGGCGATTTGACCGCCACGAAAGACACCGGCTGTCCGGCGCCGATCGATATTTCTAAAAAGTCGGGCAACGATGCGCACGATACACCAACCCATTAAAAAACCAAGGGTTACAGATAGAATAAGCCCGTAAATGACTTTAATCCATTCATTCCCATTGATGCCGCTAATGCCCCCTTGTAAGGCAATAGCTGCGCCGGAAATCCCGGCAATAAGGGCATGACTTTCACTGGTTGGAATTCCAAAATACCAACTGGCCACTGCCCAAATCACAATGGCAAATAGGGCCGCACACAAAGCCAGTAAGGCCGGGTATGGTTCGCCGCGAAAATCGACCATATTAAAAATAGTTTCCGCTACACCGGCACTGACCATGGTCATAATCAGCACACCTAAGAAGTTAAAAACGGCGGCCATCAGTATAGCCGGCCGCGCCCGCATGGCACGCGTAGACACGCAGGTCGCAATCGCATTCGGTGCGTCGGTCCAGCCGTTCACAAAGATGACTGCTAAAACTAAAAAAGCTGTAATTGCGTATGCGGGGCTGGATGTAACATCCTGCAGAAACACAAATAATGAATCCGCCATATCACCCTCCTGAAATAAGTACTCAACCATCCATTCATTCTTATTGTCGAATATGCAGCTCATTCTGTCAAGTTTTTTTAAGATGGCTTTTGTTCTAAGTAAATTTTAGCACAAATTAGGGGCCTGCTGATTTCTTTCTTTGCTTTTTCTTCATTAATATTGTTTATCTATTCCCGGCCGTCACGCGTCACGGGCAGCATTTGTTTCAGGACTGATAAAATGGTAGGATGGTCCTAGCAAACCACTAGCAGCTTGAGGAGGCTTACTATGAATGATCCACTGGGCCAAGTGATGGCCCAAATGAATAAAGACCACTTCCACCGCGACCTGGCGGGTCTCCTGGCCATTGAAAGTGTCCGGGACGACAGCCGGCAAGGCCCCGGCCAGCCCTTTGGCCCGGGACCGGCCCAGGCCCTGGCCTATATGCTCCAGCTGGCTGACCGGGACGGGTTCGAAACCGCCAATATTGATGGCTACGCCGGCCGCATTGCCTGGGGCGAAGGCGAGGATATCCTGGGCATCTTGGTCCATGTCGATGTGGTCCCGGCCACCGGCGACTGGGCCAGCCCGCCCTTTGAGGCCAGCATCCGGGACGGTTTTTTATACGCCCGCGGGGCAGCCGATGACAAGGGCCCGGCCATGGCCGCCTACTACGCCCTCCTGGGCTTAAAAGAGGCCGGCTTTAAGCCGAAAAAGCGGATCCACCTCATCATCGGGACGGATGAAGAAAGCGATTGGGGCTGTATGGCCCGCTACTTTGCCACAGAGCCCATGCCCAGCCTGGGCTTTTCGCCGGATGCAGACTTCCCCCTCATCAATGGGGAAAAGGGGATGGTCACCCTAAACCTCACCACTAAAAGGGTGACCGCCGGCCCTTTGAAAAGCCTCCAGGCCGGGGAGCGGACCAATATGGTCCCGGACCGAGCCGAGGCCATCCTGACAGGCGACCAGGCGGCCAACTTAGCCGATCCTTTTCCGGCCTGGTGCCAAGACCAGGGCCTCCAGGGCCAGGTTGACCAGATTGCCGGCGACCTGCGGCTCACCCTCCATGGTAAGTCTGCTCACGGGGCTGAACCGGCCGCCGGCCGAAATGCGGCCAGCTACCTGGCGGCCTTCCTCCAGGCCTATTTAGGCGATGAAGTCGACCCGGCCATTTCCCTGATTAGCGATTGCCTCCACCGCCAGCCGGATGGGGCCGGCCTGGACCTGGCCTTTAGCGACGAGGTCATGGGCCCCTTAACGGTAAACGCTGGCATTGTAGATATCCAGCCCGGGGAAAGCCGGGTCAATATCAATATCCGCTATCCCCGGGGCCTGACAGCCGAAGCGCTTGTCGACCGGGTCCAGGCCAAGGCTGCCCGCTATGGCCTGGACGTGACCTATGACGGCCCCGCCAAGGCCGTCCATTACATTCCCGCAGATGACCCCCTGGTGACAACCCTCCTGGACGTCTATCGGCAGGTCAGCGGCGACGCAACCGCCCAGCCCCTGTCCATCGGTGGCGGGACCTATGCCCGGATGATGCCCAAGGCCGTCGCCTATGGCCCCCTCTTTCCCGGTGAAGACGGCCAGCTGCACCAGGCCAATGAGCACATCCCCCTCGCCTCCCTCTACAAGGCCATTGCCATTTACCAGGAAGCCATCCGGCGGCTCACTGAAAAAGCCGACTAAGCAAAAGAGTCATGCGGCAACCGCATGACTCTTTTTTAATGGATATGGATGTATTTGGCATAGAGCTTTTCATCGGGCACAAAGACATCATAGACATGCTTGAGGGCCGCTCGGGCATCTTCTACCTGGCCCCGGGCCATGACCCAGAAGGGAGCGGTAAAGACCGTTGCCCGGACTCCACTATCCGAAAAGCCCAGCCGTTCGTAAAATTGGATCCGCCGTTCGCGAATCCGCCGTTCAGCGTCCGTTTTAGCAAAGGCCGGGTCATCACATTCCAAGATAAGACCTCCGCTGGGCAGGCCTTGGTCCAAAAGGGCTTCCAGGGCCCGACTCCCCCAGCCTTCAGACCGGTAACCCCGGGCAACGGCAAAGTAGTCCAGGAGGGCCGCCTCCCGGTCGGCATAGAGGCAGGCATAGGCCCGCATATCCGCTGCCTGGCCGAAGGTATAGGCACCGTAGTTGCCGGTGGCCTGCAGGGCCAGGAGGTGCTTAAAGGGCTTTAATTCACAGGCCGGGAAGTCAGCCTGCATATGGTCTGTATATAATTGGGCAAAGGCCTCTTCGGCCAGGACTTGCCTACTCCATTGTAGAGACACCATAAAGACCTCCTCATGGTCAATTAATTCTCAGCGTGGTATAATACTCTATACCTATATCATAACATAGTCATTTTCAAGATGAAAGGAGGGCCCTCATGGCATTTATTGATTTAATTGATTGCAGTAAAATTTACCAAACAGGCGAAACCCAAATCATTGCCAATGACAAGATCAGCTTTAGTGTGAACCAGGGAGAGTTTGTCATTATTGTCGGCCCCTCCGGCGCCGGTAAGTCCACCACCCTGAACCTCCTGGGCGGGATGGACCGGCCCAGCAGCGGCGAAATCATCGTAGATGGCGCCCACCTGGAAAATTACAGTGACCGTGACCTGACCCGCTACCGGCGGGAGGTCATCGGCTTTGTCTTCCAGTTTTACAACCTGGTTCCCAACCTGACCGCCCTGGAAAATGTCGAATTGGCCGCCCAGTTGGTCGACCAGCCGGATAAGGCGGAAGATGTCCTGGCCGCCGTTGGCCTCAGTGACCGGGCCGGCAACTTTCCCGCCCAGCTTTCCGGCGGCGAGCAGCAGCGGGTGGCCATCGCCCGGGCCCTGGTCAAAAAGCCCCGCCTCCTCCTGGCTGACGAGCCCACCGGGGCCCTGGACTACCAGACCGGCCGGGAAGTCCTCGGCCTCCTCCATAATGCCTGTCGGGTCACCGGCACCACCGTCCTGGTGATCACCCACAACCAGGCATTGACGCCGCTGGCTGATCGGGTGATCAGCATCGTCGATGCCAAGGTCCGGGAAGTCCGCCTAAATCCCAACCCACTGGCCATTGAAGATGTGGAATGGTAGGCCATGAATAAGTACCTCCGGGCCTATGCCCTGCGGCAAATCAGCGGTGCGCCGCTCAGGTATCTGGCCATTTTTACCATGCTCCTCCTGAGTGCCTTCGTCTTTATCGGCCTCGTTTCGATTGGGCCGACCATGGAAAAGACCCTGGTCGACTATGCCGAAGAAAGCCGGATGGCGGACATGACCATTACCCACCCCCTGGGCCTCAGTCCGGAAGACATCCGGCTGGTAGCGGCCGGTCCCGGTGTAGAAGAAATGACCACAGCCAGCCAGGTTGCCGTCGAAAGTAAGCCCCAGAAGGATGTACTCATTCTTGAAGGCCTGGCTGCCTTCCCTATACCGGAAGTGGTCGCAGGCCGGTTGCCGGCAGGCCCCCATGAAATCGCCATCGAAAACAAGCTGGCCGCCAGCTACCCCCTAGGCAGCCAGGTCAGCGTCCAGGATGCCGATCAAAATCCCCCGGCCCAAATCGATACAGATACCTTTACCGTTGTCGGCCATGTCAATTCGCCTGAACACCTCCAGCACACCTTTAGTCAAAAAAGGGCCCCCCTTGGCGATGGTACGGTCGATGCCTTTGCCTGGATTAAGGAAGACCATTTCACCGGACAGGACCGACAGATTATCCGCCTCTTCTACCGCCCCGGCACCGACCTGGAGGAAGCCAAAAAAGACCTCCAGCAAACCTTGGCCCGCCGGGCCGGCAGCCGGCAGGATGACCTCTTGCGCCAGGCCCAGCAAGGCCTGGCCCAGGGGGACCAGACCCTAATTGACGAGTACCACCGCCTGACCGCCGGGCCGAGCCGGCTCTATGAACAGGATAAACAGCTGGCTGGCCAGGCCCTGGCCCTCCAGCAGGGCGCCCCGACCCTCTTGGACGAGGAAGCCCAAGGCCGGAGCACCCTCCGCAGCCAGGAAACGGCCCTGGCCGACCGGGCCATCGCCCTAAGACAAGGGGAGGCCCAGCTGGCCCTGGGCCTCAAGAAGTATGACCAGGCCCGGCAGGACCTGGCTGAAAAAGAAGCCGACCTGGACAAGGGCCAGGCTGAATTAAAGACCGGCCTGGCCAGTCTCAACGAAAAGAAAGCAAGCTTCAACCGGCAAAAGGCCTACCTGGCCCGACAGGCCTCCGACTTACAGAGGGCAGAGGCCAGCTGGACCGCTGCCAGCCAGCAAGTGGCCGCCGGCAAAAGGACCCTGGCCCGGCAAGAGGCCCGACTCAATGACGGCCAGGCCCAGTGGCAGGCCGGTAACCGCCGCCTGATCGCCGAACAAGCCCGGCTGGCAGAAGGCCGCCGGGCCCTGGACCGGGCTCAGGAAGAATTGGACCAAAAGGCCCAGCAGCTGGCCCCGGCCAAGGAAAAGCGCCAGCAGTTGACCCAGCAGGCCAGCCAGATCCAGGAAGGATTGGCCCAGCTCGCCGCCAGCCAAAAGGCTGAAGAAGAAAAAATCCGCAGCCAAACAGCCATCCGCCTGGCCCCCCTGCAGCAAAAGGAAGCCTCGCTGCAGGCAGACGTCCAAAGACTGACCCTGGAACGGCAGCTAATCTTAGCCACAGAACCGGATGCCCACCTTAAATTAGCCGCCCTGACCGCCCAATTGAATGCTAAAAAGAAAGACCTCATGGCGGTCCGGGAAGACATAGCCCAGCTGGAAGCAGAACGTGACCAGTCCCTGGCCGCCCTCGACCAAGGCTATGCCGCCCGCCGCCAGGGCTTGGAAGGCCAGGCCAAGGTCCTGGCCAGCGGCCTGGAAAACCTGGAAAGGCAAATCCAGCGGGCCCAGGCCGCCCTGGCTGAAGGCCAGGCAAAAATCAATGCCCAGCAGGCCAGCCTCCTGGCCGGGGAAAGCCAGCTGCAACAGGGCCGCAAAAAACTGGCCAGTGAAAAAGAAAAACTCGCCGGTGGCCAGCTGGAATTGGCCGCTGCCCGAATTTCCCTCGCGGCCAAGGAGGCACTCCTAAGGGTACAAAAGGCCCCCCTGGAGAAGGCCCGCCAGGCCGTGGATAAGGGCCTGGCGGCCCTCCAAGCCGGGGCTAGCAGCCTGGCCCGGGGCGAAGACCGACTCAAAGAAAGCCAGGCCCAGATGACAGCCGGCCGGGAGGCCTTGAGCCAGGGGGCCGCCACCCTTAAGGACAAGGGCCAGGTCCTAGCCCACAACCAGGCCAGGCTCATCCAGGCCCGTCAGCAATTGGCTGCCGGCCAGCTCCAACTCGACATGGCCAGGGCCCAGTTGGACCGGGGCCTGACTGGGGCCAAAACCGACCTCACCCGGAACCGCCAGGCCTTCAGCCAGGGGCTCACCGCCTATGAAGCCTTCCGGGCCGCCAGCCTAGCTGACATCCGCCTGGGCGACCGGGCCCTCCAGGTGGCCGCTGAAGATTGGCTCGACAGCCAGTTGGCCACCGGCCGCCTGACCATGCCGGCCTATGAAGTCCAAACCCGACTGGATAACGCCGACTATAATATTTACTATAACTACGCCACCGGAATCCGGCTCATGGCCCGGATTTTCCCTGTGTTTTTCTACCTCATCGCCCTCCTCATCACCCTTTCCTCTATGGTCCGGATGATTGACGAGGCCCGGGGACAAATCGGCACCCTCAAGGCCCTCGGCTATGCCAACCGGCAAATCACCGCCGTCTACGTCCTCTACGGGATTGCTGCCGCCCTTCCTGCCGCCTTCCTGGGCGCCTTAGGTGGGGCCCTTATCCTGGTCCCCCAAATCTGGCGGACCTACGGCAGTTCCTTTATTTTTACTGAACCGCAAATGGCCATCAGCCCCTGGGCCATCGCCCTGGCCTTCCTGCTGAACCTTTCCTGTACAGCCCTGGCCGCCTACCTGGCCACCAACCGGATCCTCCAGGATAACGCCGCCAGTCTCCTCCGGCCCAAGGCCCCGGCCATTGGCAACCGGATTTTACTGGAACGCTGGCAGGGCTTCTGGCGCCGCCTGGCCTTCCAACAGAAGATGACCATCCGCAACCTTTTCCGCTATAAAAAGCGGGGCGTCCTGACCATTATCGGGGTCGCCGGCTGCACGGCCCTCCTGACCATGGGCTTTGGCCTCCACCACGCTGTGGCCAATATCTTCCCCATGCAGTTTGACCAGCTCAGCCACTATGACCTTCTGGTCACCTATGACAGCAATGCCTCGGAAAAGGACAAGGCCGCCTATGAAGAAGACCTGCTGACCGCCACCGAAGGCCGGCTGACAGACCGCCAGGCCCTCCGCATCGACGAAGGCCACATGACCACCGACAAGGGCATCAACATCACCCTGACCGTCATGGTCCCCGCCGATCCCCAGGCCTTTACCGACCGAATCATCTTACGGGACCGCCGGACCGGCCAGCCTCTTGACCTGGCCGATGGCGCTATCCTCACCGAACAGACCGCCCGGCATATGAAAATCGGCGTCGGCGATGACCTGGTCTATACCGATGCCTTCGGGATTGAACGACGGGTCCCCATCACCGCCTTATGCGAGGCCTACGTGGGCAATACCCTCTATATGGACCCGGCCACCTATAGCCAGGTCCGGGGCTACCCGCCCCAGGTCAATGCCGACATGGTCAGCCTCAAGGCCGGCAGCGATGACCAGCCCATCGTCCGGGATATTTTGAAAAACGATATCGTCCTGGCCACCTCCAGGACCAGTGACACCACCGCCAATATGGACCAGCTCCTGGACTCCCTCGGGGTCATGATCATCATCATCGTTAGCGTCAGTATGAGCCTGGCCCTGGTGGTCCTCTACAACCTGACCAATATCAATGTTGAAGAACGGATGCGGGAACTGTCCACCATTAAGGTGCTGGGCTTCTACCCGGAAGAAGTGACCGCCTACATCTACCGGGAGACCGGCTTTCTCACCCTCCTGGGGATCCTCATCGGCCTCCCTCTGGGCAAGGCCATGCACTTCAATATCATCGCCGTCCTGGCCCCGGCCGACGTCATGATGGACCCCCAGATCCTACCGACCACCTTCCTCATGGCCAGCCTCTTTACCCTCCTGGTCAGCCTCCTGGTCATGGTCCTCATGCACCGGAAGCTCCGTAAGGTCGATATGGTCGAGGCCTTAAAGGGCGTTGAATAACTGCATCTATAAAAAGCCTGCCCCGGTACTTGCCGGTGCAGGCTTTTTATGTATGCAAGCCGAGTTGCCAGGCCACAAAAGACCATAAAAAATCGCCCTGCCCCTGAAAACCAGGGCACAGGGCGATTGCTTATAATTCAGTTGTAAACCTACCCCTTCAGGACAGCGCCTTGGTCGGCACCCGAGACTAAGCGGGCGTAGCGGCTGAGCCAGCCGTTCTGGACTCTGAGGGGTGGAGCCTGCCAGGCTTGCCGGCGGGTCTCCAATTCTTCATCGGATACCTCCAGGTGAATCCGGTAGGCCGGGATATCCAGGGTAATCCGGTCCCCTTCTTCCACCAGGGCAATCGGGCCGCCTTGGGCGGCTTCAGGACTGGCATGGCCAACAGAGGCGCCCCGGGAGGCCCCGGAGAAGCGGCCGTCGGTAATCAGGGCCACAGAACTATCCAGCCCCATCCCAGCCAGGGCGCTGGTGGGGTTGAGCATTTCCCGCATGCCCGGGCCGCCGGTCGGCCCTTCATAGCGGATAACCACGACGTCACCGGGAACAATCTTACCCCCATAGATGGCCTGGATGGCCTCTTCTTCGCCATCAAAGACCCGGGCCGGGCCGGTGTGAACCAGCATTTCCTGAGCCACAGCACTCCGTTTGACCACGGCCCCATTCGGAGCAATGTTGCCAAAGAGGATGGCCAGGCCACCGGTTTTGGAATAAGGGTCTTCAAAGGGCCGGATAATGGCCGGGTTCTTATTGACAGCCCCTTCAATTTGCTCGCCGAGGCTTTTACCGGAGGCCATGGGCCGGTCTAGGTGCAGGAGGCCGGTTTGGACCAGTTCCCTTAAGACGGCCTGGATGCCGCCGGCGGCGTCCAGCTCTTCGATATGAGCCGGGCCGGCAGGGGCCAGGTGGCAAAGGTTGGGGACTTTTTCACTAACGGCGTTAAAGTCTTTCAGGTCAATGGCCAGGTCCGCCTCATTGGCAATGGCTAAGAGGTGGAGGACCGAGTTGGAAGAGCAGCCCAGAGCCATGTCACAGGCCAGGGCGTCAAAGAGGGCTTCCTGGCTGACGATATCCCGGGCCCGAACCCCTTCCTTAATGAGCGCCATAATCCGCATGCCGGCTGTTTTAGCCAAGCGGCGGCGGGCAGCTGATACGGCCGGAATGGTCCCGTTACCGGGCAGACCCAGCCCCAGGGCTTCCATCAGGCAGTTCATGGAATTGGCGGTATACATACCGGCACAAGAGCCACAGCCCGGGCAGGCGTCCTGGCTCATTTCCTCCAGTTCTTCATCACTGAGGGCCCCACTCTTATTCTTGCCGACGGCCTCAAAGAGCAGGGACAGGGATACATCCTGGTCCTTTACCCGGCCGGCCAGCATGGGCCCACCGGAGAGGACGACGGTCGGTAGGTTGATCCGGACGGCCCCCATGGCCATACCGGGAACAATTTTATCGCAATTGGGCACCAGGACCAGGCCGTCAAAGCCATGGGCCAGGGCCATTGTTTCAACAGAGTCGGCAATGAGCTCCCGGCTGGGTAGGGAGTAGCGCATGCCGGCATGCCCCATGGTAATGCCGTCGCAGACGCCAATAGCCGGCACCAAAATCGGTGTGCCACCGGCCAAGCGGACCCCATCCATCACCGCTTGCGCCAATTTATCCAAGTGTTGATGGCCGGGGACAATTTCACTGTAGGCACTGACCACCCCAACCAGGGGCCGGTTCAGTTCCTCTTCCGTATAGCCCATGGCATAAAAGAGACTGCGGTTCGGGGCCCGTTCGGGGCCCTCTAGCACCGTACGAGAAGGTTCTTGTCCTGCCATAGGTCCTCCTTACTTGTCTTCTTTGAGCCAGCTCATCATGCTGCGTAATTCACCGCCCACTTCTTCCAGCTGGTGCTCTGCACCTAAGCGGCGGCTGGCTAAGAAGCGTGCCTTACGGCCGGAGGAGAATTCGGTCATGAAGTCAGAAGCAAAGGTCCCGTTTTGGATATCTTTCAAGATGCCTTTCATGGCCCGGCGGGTATCCTCGGAGATAACCTTTTCGCCACTGATGTAGTCACCGTATTCGGCTGTATTGGAGATGGAATACCGCATCCGGGAGAAGCCACCCTCGATGATCAGGTCGATGATGAGCTTCATTTCGTGGATACATTCGAAATAAGCCATTTCCGGTTCATAGCCGGCTTCAACCAGGGTTTCAAACCCGGCTTTCATCAGCTCGGTGACCCCACCGCAGAGAACGGCCTGTTCACCAAAGAGGTCGGTTTCGGTTTCTTCTTTAAAACTGGTTTCCAGGATCCCAGCCCGGCCGGCACCAATGCCGGATGCATAGGCCAGGGCGATGTCCTTGGCTTTACCGCTGGCATCTTGGTAAACAGCGACCAGGGAGGGAACCCCGCGGCCTTCCTGGTACTGGCTGCGGACGGTGTGGCCAGGGCCCTTGGGGGCTACCATGGCAACGTCAACGCCTTCGGCCGGGCAGATTAAGCCGTAATGAATATTGAAGCCGTGGGCGAACATGAGGACTGCCCCCTCCTTTAAGTTGGGGGCCACTTCAGCTTCATAAAGGTCAGCGGCCACTTCATCGGGGACCAGCATCATGACAATATCAGCTGCCTTGACGGCATCGCAGACATCAGCCACTTCAAGGCCGGCTGCCTCTGCCTTGGCCCGACTTTTACTGGTCGGGGCCAGGCCGACAACAACAGAAACCCCGCTGTCGTGTAAGTTCAGGGCATGGGCGTGTCCCTGGCTGCCATAGCCGATAACAGCTACCTTTTTGCCTTCTAAAAGGGACATGTTGCAATCTTTGTCGTAATATTTTTTCATGATTAGTCTTCCTTTCCAAGAACCTCTTTGCGGGCCATTGCAGTGGCACCGGACCGTGACATTTCTACAATTTCAAACTGCTGGATTAATTCCTCAAAAGCATCTATTTTGACTGGTTTCCCAGTTAATTCCAGGATCATAATATCCGTTGACAGGCTGACCACAGCAGCCTTATAGATGTTGCAAATCTCCATAATCCGGGAGAGCTGGGTCCCATCATTGGGGTCTAAGGCCAGCTTAACCAGGAGGATTTCCCGGAGGACGGAATTTTGTACAGATAAGAGGGCCACCTTCCGGACCTCTTCCAGCTTTTCACACTGGGCCATAATTTGCTTGATTTCATCTTCCTCCCCGGACAGGGTGAGGGTAATCCGGGAAAGGTCGGTATCTGACGTAGTCGAAGCCGTAAAGGTATCAATACTGTAGCCCTTCCGGCCAAACAGGCTGGCAATCCGGGCGCAGACGCCGTAATTATTTTCCGCTAAAATGCAAATAACTTCCTGCTTCATTGGTTTTTTCATACGGCCTCCTATTCTGTCCTTATGCTGTCTGCAACCGTCCCCCCGGCAGGGATCATCGGCAGCACTTGGGCGTGGCGGTCGATATTGCACCAAATCACGGTAGGACCGGGATGGGCCAGGGCCTCTTCCATGGCCTGGTCAAAGGCCTGCAAATTCTCCGGCCGGACGCCTCTGGCCCCCATAGCTTCGGCCAGGGCCACATAGTCGGTGGTCCGGAAGAAGTCGCTCATGGCATACCGGTCATCGTACATGTAGTGCTGCCATTGGCGGGGCATCCCCAGGGCCTGGTTGTCAAAAATAACGGTGACGATGGGCATCTGATAGTGGACCGCAGTGGCCAGTTCATTCATATTCATATGGAAGGACCCGTCGCCGGTAATGTGGACGATGTGCTCATCCGGATGGGCCACTGCCGCCCCCATGGCCGCACCATAACCATATCCCATGGCCCCTAAGCCGCCGGAGGTGATAAAGGTCCGGGGCTTGGCCCGGCGGGCGCCTTGGGCCGCCCACATTTGGTGCTGGCCGACATCTGTGACCAAAGTGCCTTCCTTGCCCAAGCGGTCGGTGATGACCTGGACCATGGCAGTCGGGTCTAATTCACCATTGGCCGCCGGGGCCTGCCAGTCCTCTTGCCGGAACCGATTAAGGTCAGCCCACCAGCTATCGTGGTCTTGTGCGCTCACATGGGGCAGGATGGCTTCCAGTAAGTCGCCTACATCAGCAGCAATGGCCAGGTCGACCGGCACATTCTTATGATGCTCGGAAGGGTCGATATCCACATGGACCAGGCTGGCTTGAGGAGCAAACTTTTTAAAGTTCAGGGCCACCCGGTCGGAAAAACGGACGCCCAAGGCCAAGAGCAGGTCACAATGCTCTATGGCTAAATTGCAGCTGGTCCGGCCATGCATGCCCACCATGCCTAAATTCAAGGGGTGCTCATCAGGGATGGCCCCAATCCCCATAATGGTATGACAGGCCGGAATATGGGCCTTCTCCATCAGTTGGGCCAGGGGACCTTCGGCCTCCCCAGAAATAATGCCCCCGCCGGCATAGATTAAAGGCCGTTCTGCATTTTCAATGAGCTTGGCCAAAAGTTCCAGTTCAGCCTGGGGAATTTCAGGCGGCGCTTTGGGCCCCTGGTCTTCCTTAGGCAAGGGGGAGTAGTCGGTCATGGCAGCGGTGATATCCTTGGGGATATCCACCAGGACCGGCCCCTTCCGGCCGGAATTGGCAATATCAAAGGCCTGGTGTAAAATAGGCGCCAGGTCTTCAATATCCCGGACGACAAAGTTGTGTTTGGTAATCGGCATGGTGCAGCCGGTAATGTAAATTTCCTGGAAAGAGTCTTTCCCAATTAAATTCTGGGCCACGTTACCGGTAATGGCCACCATAGGGATGCTGTCCATGTAGGCATTGGCAATCCCTGTCACCAAGTTGGTGGCCCCAGGGCCGCTGGTGGCTAAGACCACCCCGGTTTTGCCGGTCGCCCGAGCATAACCGTCTGCTGCATAACAGGCACCCTGCTCATCTACAGTGAGGATGTGCCGAATCTGATCGGTATAGTCATAAAGGGCGTCATAAATGTTTAGGACCGCTCCACCTGGGTAGCCGAAAATGGTCTCGACGCCACGCTCTATGAGTACATTGATTAAAACTTCAGAACCGGAACATCTCATAAATAACACCTCTTTTTTCTCTCCATTAAGTAAATAGTGATTAGTCCACATCATACACACTTACGGCAATCTTGTCAACTGTTATATATCATCTTTTTTTATTTTTTATTTTTAAAAAATCAACGAAAATGGCCCAGTTGACGGATTCCATTTGATTTCATAATTATTATTTTATAATTAAATAATTTTCTCAAAATAATTTATATAACAGATAGTCCTCTTTCATTGGACTTTCGTTCTTTTTTATTCCTCCCCCGCTTCCCTACCGCCTCACTGACATAAATAGATGAAAAGACCCGCCGCCCAGCTGAACTGGACGGCGGGTCTTATTTGCTTGTAAAGCCGCTGGCTTAGTCGTTACGGACGATGTCAGCCAGGAGGCGGAAGTTATCTTTTAGGGCTGTGCGGTCGGAAATATAGGTGGCCCCGATGACTTCATCCGGGGCGTATTGGCGCATGACAGCCTTATACTGGTCTCTCGCTTCATCAACACTCCCGCTAATGGATAAGCCCCGGTGGGCCCGCAGGAAGAATTTCTCAATGGAAGTGAGTTCAGGGGCCTGGTCCGGGTCCATCTTCAGGAATTCATCCTTGCTTTGGCGGTGGATGAGGTGTAAGAAGACCTGGGAGGCGTGGAAGGCCAGTTCTTCAGCAGCTTCTTCTGTTTCGGCAATATTGGTCGTTAGGCCCAGGATGACATAGGGTTCTTGTAGGACCTCAGAGGGGCGGAACCGCTTCCGGTAGATGTCCAGGGCATGGCCAATGGAATTCGGCGAGAAGTGACCTGCAAAGGAATAGGGTAGGCCCAGTTCAGCGGCCACATAGGCCGAGGCATCTGAACTGCCCAGGACGTAAATCGGCACCTTGGCCCCAATCCCCGGTGTCGGAGAAACGGGAAGCTGGTCAGCATCATCGCTCATATAGGCCTGCAACTGGCTTAAAGCAGCGGCAAATGACGCCTGGTCATAGTGGTCCCGATAAATGAGCCGGGCCGTTGCCCGGTCAGTCCCCGGTGCCCGGCCGACCCCCAGGTCCACCCGGCCCGGGTAGAGGGCTTCAAGGGTGCCGTAGCGCTCCGCGACCTGGAAGGGGGTATGGTTGGGCAACATGACCCCGCCGGCCCCGACCCGCAGGCGGTCGGTATTGGCTAAAAGATAACCCAAGACTACGTCTGTTGCCGAGCCCAGGACGGCCCGGGTATTATGGTGCTCCGCTACCCAGTAGCGGCTAAAATAATTTTCTTCTGCAAAACGGGCTAGGTCTAGCGCCCGGTCAAAGGCTTCCTTCTGCGTCTCATCCTGATATTTAGGGATTAAATTAAGAATGGAAATTTTTGTGTCAGCCATGCTGCATCGTCCTTTCCTAAATATATCACCTGATAGCTACTAGTTATCCATATACACATTTTTCCTTGCCCGTAAACGGACCCAGCCCCTGCCGAGGGCCCGAAAAGCCCCCTGGCGCCCCGGTTTATGAGCACAAAAAAATCTCCCAACCGAGCCCTCCGACCTTAGTTGGGAGACATTATTTTTAAATATCAAAGCATTTTCTAATGAGGGTTTCCGGGCCCAGGACCAGGACCGAGGCCCCTGCTTCCAGGATGGTTTGGGGACGAACGTCCATATCTAGCTGGCCGGCATACCGCACGCCTAAAATATTGAAGCCATACTTTTGCCTTAAATCCAGCTGGTCCAGGCTCCGCCCCAGCCAGGCTGCCGGCACATCCAGCTCGTAAACGGCGTAGCCCTGGTCCAGAGCCCAGTACTCCAGGATATGGTCGGAGGAATAGCGGATGGCCGTCCACCGGGCCAGTTGCTTTTCCGGGTAAACGACCTCATCGGCCCCATTGCGGAGGAGGAGCCGCTCCTGGATCCCCCGGGAGGCCCGGGCAATAACCCGACCGGCCCCCAATTCCTTCAAAAGGGAAGTGGTAACCAGGGAATTTTCGAAGCTATCCCCGATGGCGACGACACAGAGGTCGTAATTGCCCACCCCCAGGCTGGCCAGGAAGGCCCCATCGGTGCTATCCCCAATCTGGGCATCTGTGACAAAAGAAAGGACCCGGTTGACCCGTTCCTCCTGCCGGTCTACAGCCATGACCTCGTGGCCCATGGTATAAAATTGCCGGGCCATATGGCGACCGAACCGGCCGAGGCCAATGAGTAAGATGTTTTTCATGCCAATCCTCCTAACCAATACTAATTTTTTCTTCCGGCATGGCCTGGCTCCGGTCCCTGGTCTGGGAAAAGGTTGCGAACATAAAGGTCATAGCTCCGACCCGACCAATGAACATGAGCACAATCAAAATGACATGGGAGACCCAGGTTAAGTCCGGGGTCAGCCCCAGGGTCAGGCCGACAGTGCCAATGGCTGAGGCACATTCAAAGAGACACTTGAGCAGGGGCAGGTTTTCAAAATAGAACATGAAAAAGCCCCCCAGAAGGCAGACCCCTGTGTATAGGCAAAAGATGGCCACGGCCATATGGATGGCTGTCACCGGTATCCGCCGGCCAAAAAGGTGAGCGGCCCGTTCCCGCTTAAAAACCGCCCGGGACATCCCGTAAAGGACGGCCGGTGTGGTGACCTTCATTCCCCCGGCGGTGGACCCCGGCCCGCCGCCCACCAGCATGAGGAGGGTCATCATCATGAGGCCACCACCGCTAAAGAGGCCCAGGTCAATGGTGTTAAAGCCGGCTGTCCGGGTGGTCACCGATTGAAAAAGGGCGGCCAGTAAGCGTTCCTTAAAGGGCAGGTCGGCCAGTTCATACATATAGAAGTAGACCGCCGGCAAAAAAACCAGGACCCCGGTCATGAATAAGATAACCTTGGTCTGCATCTTATACCGCCGGACTTTGAACCGCTGGGTCAGGATATCCTCCCAGGTTAAAAAGCCCAGACCCCCAATGATGATCAGGGCCATAATGACCAGGTTAACCACCGGGCTGGCGACAAAGGCCGTCAGGGAGGCATAGGGTGTCTGGAGGCCGAAGAGGTCAAAGCCGGCGTTGCAGAAGGCCGAAATCGCATGGAAACCACTATACCAAAGCCCCCTGGCCAGGCCAAAGCGGTCGACAAAGCCAGGCAAAAGGATGAGGGCGCCAAGGGCCTCCACCAGGGCCACCCGGCAGATAATGACCCGGGTCAGGCGGATGATGCCGCCTACCCGGGGAGCCGCCAGGGCATCCTGGATAACCCGGCGCTGCTTGAGGCCAATCCGCTGCCTCCTCAGGAGGGAAAAGCCAATGGCCACGGTAATCACCCCCATCCCCCCTATTTGGATGAGAGAGATAATTACCCCTTGGCCAAAGAAAGACCAGTAGGTCGCCGTATTTTCCACCACCAGCCCCGTCACTGACAGGGCCGACGTGGCCGTAAAAAGCGCCGTTAGGAAGGGGGCGCCTTGGCCATCCGCTGTAGCAAATGGCAGCATCAACAGGACTGTCCCCAAAAATATCACACCGGCATACCCAAAAATAATCATCTGCGATGTACTGAACCGCTTACATATAAGAGCCATACCTATCCTTCCTATAATCGGACCCCTTCTTGGCGCGTCGCTCGAGCGCAAACCGGTCCAGATGAATTAGCCTTAATCTATTCCTTTCCCAGCCGGCTGTCAATACAAAAAAGCACCCTGGGAAAAATTCCCAGGATGCTTTTTTTAGCTTAACAAGGGCCGTCAAGCCGGTTTATTTGCAGAATTCGTTGTCAGCCCAGGTCAGGACTTCATCCAGAACTTTCATTTGTTCACGCAATTCTTCTTCAGTGATGATGAGGGGCGGGCAAATTTGGATGCAGTTGTCACGGCCATAGGTGTAGAAACCGAGTTCTTTACACTTGGCAACGACTTTCTTCTGGTTGCCGGTAGTATCAATGGCGTATTCAGCAATCGGTTCCTTGGTTTCTTTGTTCTTAACCAGGTCGATGGCACTGAAGAGGCCAATGTAGCGGACTTCACCGACGCAAGCGTGTTTTTTAGCCAGTTCTTCCAGGCATTCGCCCAGGACCTTGCCTACTTTTTGAACGTTATCCAAAACATTGTTTTGTTCAAAGTATTCAATAGAAGCATAAGCAGAAGCGCAAGCCAGAGGATGACCCTGGTAGGTTAAACCGCACTGGAGGGCATTGTCATCAAAGTGGGAAGCCACTTTCTCATTCATAATAACCCCACCGAGTTGGACATAACCGGAGTTAACCCCTTTAGCAAAGGTAATCATGTCCGGAGACACGTTCCAGTTGTCAACAGCGAACCAAGTGCCGGTCCGGCCAAAGCCAGCCATAACTTCGTCGCAAATCATGAAGATGTCATATTCATCGCAGAGGGCCCGGATACCGGCTAGGTAACCCTTAGGCGGTAAGATAACCCCATTGGCCCCGATAACGGTTTCTAAGATGATGGCAGCGATGTTGTTATGGCCTTCAGCAATGATCTGCTTGCGGAGCATCTTCAGGTAGAATTCGGTTAAGGCTTCTTCGCTTTCGAATTCGATTTCTTCACGATAGGGGAAGGGGCCAAAGAAGTGGACCACCCCAGGTGCGCTCCCACCGATTTCAGCAGCAAACCGGCGGCTGTCACCGGATACGTTCCCGGCGGTGATGGTAGCCCCGTGGTAGGACCGGTACATGGAAAGGACTTTTTGCTTACCGGAAGCTTGACGGGCCATTTTAATGGCATTTTCATTGGAGTCAGCCCCACCATTGGTGAAGAAAACCCGGGTCATACCTTCCGGAGCATGTTCAATGATTTTTTTAGCCAGGGCAGCCCGGATGCCGACAGCCTGACCCGGTGCGATGAAGCAGAGGTCTTCAGCCTGTTGTTTAATGGCATCGATGATTTGTTGGTTGCCATGACCTAGGTTCATGTTAACCAGCTGAGAACACATATCGGCATAACGTTTGCCATTATAATCCCAGAAGTAAATCCCTTCAGATTTTTCAACGGGAATAATATTTTTCAGGGCATTTTGTGCAGACCAGGAGTGGACATTGTACTTACGGTCCATTTCCAGGACTTCTTCACGGGTGAATTTTGGTAATTGGTAGGTCATTTTTTTCATCCTTTCAATGATTTCCTTGAGCAACGGGCAACAGTCTTATATTCAACCGAACTTATAAATGCTTTAAAAAGCTAAATGATCGTGGTCTGCTTCATCACTTAAGTCTTTAATGGATTCTTCCAATTGAGTAGACTCTGCATAGTCCTTGCGTTTAATGAAGTAAAAGACAGCGCCGATCGCAATCCAGATGATTAAGCAGACCCAGGCTTCCATAGATAGGGTGCCCGGCGTAAAGGGTAACAACAGTAAGGAAAGGAAAATCAGCGCAAAGGTCAGGCCAATGAGGCTGACGATAAACTGCGACCGGTTGCCGTGCTTATGCGCAAACCGGGAAGCAGATGCTGTCGTAAAGGCAAAGCCCATTGCCGCGCCCACTGATGTCATATCAACCAGCCAAGACAGGACCTGGCGGCCAAAGAAGGGGGCAATCATCGCTAAAACCATCATAAAAATAATGGCCATGCGGGGCACTTTGTATACAGAATCCAGTTTTTTGAAGGGGTCTGGAAGGGCACCGGCTAAACTCATAGAGTAGAGCAAGCGACTGCCGGCTAAGTAAAAGGCATTAAGCCCACTAACAATCCCGCAGAACATAGCAATCCCTAAAAAGAGTAAGCCAATTTTACCGACTACCATTTCAACAGCAAAACCTGTAGGCCAGAAATGACCTTCTGCTAAAAATTGTTCCCAGGGTAAAACAATGCCTGTCACTAAGTTCATCAGTGCATACATTAAGCAGGCAATAGCAATGGATGAAATGAGCAGTTTTTTCGTTTTCTTATTTGAAAAAGCGTATTCTTCTGATGCCTGGGGAATACAGTCAAAACCTACAAAGGCCCAGGGTGCCATAGCTGCGATAGCGAAAATCCCCTTGATGGGGCTGGAGCCTGTCGGGAAGTAGGGTTTTAAGTCATCAAGGGACGGGTCTGAAATCAGAACCCCGGCGGTGACCAAAAGGATGGCCCCAACCAGCCCTAGGGCAACAGCCGTCTGGAACCAGCCGGCAGCCTTAACCCCTCTCATATTAATAAGCCCGACAATCAGGATGGCCAGGACACTGACAATGATTTCACCGTCGTATACTTCCCAGCCGGCAACTGTATACAGGACCTTATGCTGTAAAATCCCCGGGAAAATATACCGGCCAATCAGGCCGACCGCAGTCCCGTTCATGGGAATCAGGGCCCAGTAGGCAATGGCGATAAACCAGCCGCATAAGAAGGCCGGGATTTTCCCAAAGGCCGCATAGGCGTAGACAAATTCGCCACCGGCCACCGGAAATTTACTGATAAGGTAGGAATAACTGAAGCTAATGATAATAATCATTAGGGCACCGATAATCAGCCCGATGGTCGAGCCGAGCGGTCCGCCCTTAGGCAAGAATTCATTACCGGGGAGAACAAAGCAGCCCCAGCCGATCATTGCGCCGAGTGCCAACCCCCAAATGGAAAGTGGCGATAAGGCTTTTTCAAATTTAACTTCTTCTGTCGGTTGAATGGTCTTCTTGTCGTTCATAAATCAACTCTTTCTGGACGTGTCATTTTTCATGACAGTGATACGGTCTTAACCCCTCTATGGGTGCCACGCCAGCTTTATTCATGCGTCCACACCTGTGCTAAGTTTACTTCAACCTGTCTCTGCTGTAAATAATCTTAGCCTCATCCTTAATGAGCCCTTCGGATGTTGAGTAGGCGTAAAATTCAAAGCCCACCTTACATGCAAAAGCACATTCAATACAAGGATCATTCTGACAAAACATATAGGCATCATCTTCAGCCATAGCCAAAAGCGCTTCCGGTGCATCGCCCTCTTTAATGAAGCGAATCTGTCCGCCGGTATAGGAGCGTACATAGAGCCATTCAATATCATGTGGCCCCTCTGTCCGGTCTTCTACCTGTAAGGCTACGCAGTGGTGGCGCTTACCGCCGACAAAGGCGTAGTGAATCTTATAGCGTGTCTGGTCATCGGCTGTGCGGGCGGGGATTTCTTCTCCCGCCGGCTCTGCACCGAGGATATCCCATACACAGCTGCCATCCTTTAGGCGGAATAAACGCGGAGATGGCGCTATGGTCGCTGGCTTAGAATTGATCCGAGCCTCTGTAAGGCTCCTCTTTCCCTCTTGTTTCATAAATTGGCCCCCCAATGCAAAGCCGCCACATTCATAATGGCGAATGTGGCGGCAAGGCATCAGCCAATCATGATGCTACATTTCCTATGAAATTGAGTGGTTGCTCAGTCTTTTTTCCATTCTCTGTAGTCGAGGTGTTTATAGCGGTCAAGGAAGCGAACCGGGAGTTTCAGAGCGTCTTTACGGAAGGGCGGTGCCAGCTTGGTGCCGTCAACGCGGACTTCTAAGACAACGGTCTTCTTCTCATTCATGGTCAGGTCAAAAGCTTTCTTGAAGGCGCCGGCCAAATCTTCAGCCTTGTCAACATAGATACCTTCAGCGCCCATGACGCGAGCCACTTCAGCCCAGCTCGGTGCTTCGATTTCGCAACCAACATAGCGGTCATTGTAGAAGTCAACTTGGTTTTTCTTCTCAGCGCACCATGCGTTGTTACGGAAGACCACAGCAACAACCGGCAGGTTTTCTTGAACAGCGGTCATGACTTCATAGAAGCTCATGCCCCAAGCCCCGTCACCAGCTAAAGACATAACCGGTTGATCCGGAGCAGCCAGTTTAGCCCCAAGTGCAGCTTGGAAAGCGAAGCCAGTGTTCCCGTTGGTTAAGCAGGCAACGTGTAAGCGGGGGTTGTTGAAACGGAGATAGCTGTTGGCGGTGGAAGAAACGTTACCGATGTCAGTGGTAACAATGCAGTCTTCCGGTTTAGCCAGCATCATTTCATAAAGGAGACGACGCGGGTGGATGGTGCCTTCAGCAGGTTCTTCCATAGCCAGGTCTTTGATTTCTTTATCCCAGTCTTCGCGGAGGGCTTTGATTTCGTCTAAACGGGCTTGATCCGGTTTACGGTCGCCTTTTTCTTGGAGAAGTTTCAAGAGGCCTTCAGCGGTAACGCGGGCATCACCGACGATACCAACTTTAACCGGGTGGGTCCGAGCGATTTGTTTCGCTTGAACATCGATTTGGACGATATCTTGGGTGCCGTCTTGTTTGAAGTATTTGATGTCGTATTGGGGAAGGGTCCCGAAATAGGACAGGCGGCAGCCGATAGCTAAGATAACGTCAGCGTCGCGGACGGAGTACATAGCAGCCTTGGAGCCCATGTAACCGATAGGCCCTACCCAGTGGGGATCACTGAAACGATAAGCATCGTTGTGGAGGTAGGTGGTAGCAACCGGGCAGCTCAGGTATTCAGCGATTTTTTCAACATAGTCTAAAGCGTCAGAGTCAACAACACCACGGCCGCTGATGATGACAGGGCGTTTAGCGTTAGCGATGACTTCTGCAGCCCGTTTCATGGTTTCAGCATCGGGGATTAAACCGGAGGTGCTGCGATATTCTTCAGGGGGCAGGATGAAGTCTTCCAGTTCGCCGTAGAAGTAGTCACGGGGAACATCGAGGTAAACCGGGCCCCGTTCAGCATACATGATGCGGAAAGCGGTACGAACGCAGTCAGCAGCACGGCTGGGATGAGGAATAGCGAAAGCCTTTTTGGTGATGGGCTTGAACATCGGGGTTTGTTCAACTTCCTGGAAACCGTCCCAACCAACGGAAGCGGAACCAGCGGAAGGACCGATAACGAGAACCGGGCTGTGTGCTTGGTAAGCGGTAGCAATAGAAGTAATTAAGTTGGTGATCCCAGGGCCATTCTGACCGGTGCAGACACCGATTTTACCGCTGATGCGGTTGTAAGCGTCCATCATGTGGCCAGCGGTGTGTTCATCACGGCAAGGGATAAAGCGGATCCCTGCATCCGGGAAAAGGTCCAACATGTCCATAAATGCGGAGCCGACGATACCGGCACAATACTCGACACCTTCTGCGCGAAGCTGTTCAACGATAGCTTCGGACGGCGTCATTTTTTGTTTTTCTGCCATTAAAAATTCCTCCTTTGAATAAAAACGTCAAAAAATAAATTTTGTTCAGCGACACCATGCAGCTTAAAAATAAAATTCAGTGATGCAGGCGGAATGCTCAAGTGGTTTCCTGAGTGAGCACTCCTTTGCTGTTAAGTCAATCATAAACGACCGGAAACTCATTTGCAATACTTATGACAGCAATAAAAAATGAGTCCGCCTTGAGTGGACTCATTTTATAACTCATAGATTATGGTTTTTCCTTATTCGTCGTCACAAACAACCTGCATCCCAACCTTGGATGCTACGGTTTTCATGTTTTCGCAGTCTTCAGCGTCGGAAAGATCAAGGGCCCCTTCCCGTTCCAATTCTTTCTCGTCTTCATCAGAGCAAACCACTTGAACGCCCGCTCTTGAAGCAACCTTCTTCATATTTTCACAGTCTTCTTCGTTCCCAATATTTCTTAAATCGACTTCCATCTTGAACGACCTCCTAAATAGTAATACAAGCTTTATATTAATATATACCCAAATACCTTATTTATTAATAGCTAATCGATTACAAGCATTCCTTGCATCAGCCAAACGCTTGTAGGATTTGCTTATAAGCCCGATTTGTCTATTCCATAAAAACAAATTATAACTTATATTTTTACAAAATCCATCTCTGACCGCTGGCGGAAGCTTTATAAAAATAAGCCTTCCGGATCGATTTCTTCGTAAAGCAGGTAGAGCTCATGGTAAGTCGGCGGCTTGGTTTCGCCGGAGACTCGAGACACGTCCAAATCCCATCCCACCAATTGTTGAATATCCTCTACCGTGTAGCCCGGGTGCACCGTATCCAGGTACATCTCGCCGGACTGGTCATCAAAGCGGAAAACAGCCATATTGGTAATGACCACCTGGGGCCCGCCTCGGAAGGCATCGCCAAAGATTTCCTGCCGACTCTTGACCTGACCCCCATCCTGCCAGTCCGGTAACCGCCAGCCGGGGGAGGTGATATAGTCCACCTTTTCCTTAAAGCGGCGCTTTTCCTGGACCATGGTAAAGATGGTCCGGCCCGCAAAGGCGTTGATATCCGGGTTGCCCCCACTGCCGGCCAAGCGGCGGTCGGGGTCTAAGTAGTCGCCGGCCACCGTTGTATTGACATTGCCATAGCGGTCGATTTCCGCCCCGCCCAGGAAGGCCAGGTCAATCCGGCCCCGCTCCAGCTGGCCGAAGACATCTGCCAGGCCACTGACCACAGAGGCCTGTTGCTCGCACCGGGCATCGCCAACAGATGAGGGCAGGCTTTCCGGCCGGCCGTCAATCGAACCGGCTTCATAAATAATAGAGGCATGGCCGGCCCCGGTCCGTTGGGCCAGGGTAACGGAAAGCATGGGTAGGCCCGTACCGGCAAAAACCGTTTCACCGTCCCGGACTTCCCGGGCCCCGGCAACCGCTAAGAGGTCAATAACTTCATACTCCCCTACCTGAGCGTGGTCAAAGTTATCTTTATAGGTCTCCCACTTACTCATTTTTTCGCACCTCGCTTAATGGTTGTACTGTAATGGATGGCCCGGTTGGCTGTCAGATTCTGCAGGCGGCCAAAGCCCAGTTTTTCCAGGTAGGCCTCGAAGTTGGGCAGGCTAAAAATCCATTCGTCGGCCCAGGCATCAAAACCCTCCTGGGTCTTGGTCTGTTTGTAATAGGCCCGGATAAAGTCACCGTCTATTTCATACCGGTTGTAGCAGCCGGTCGGATGGGCCCCATAGGGCATTTCCGCATAGCGTTCTACCATGTAGTGGGGAATGATATTGGCCGCCGGCTCTTGCCGCAAGTATGCTTCCGGAACGACCTCTTCAGCAATAACAAAGAGCCGGTCTGCTGCCTTCATGGCCTCGACATCGCTGTAGCGTTGCCCTTCCACCCGGATGGTCCCCTGGTCCCCAATCTGGTGGACATGGGCCACGCAAATATCCGGCTGGGCGGCCGGCAGGAGAATGTACTCTGTGCCACCGTAGAAGGGGTCTTTGGCATAGTCAAATTTTTTCTTGGGAATTTTTGGCCGGCTGCCATCCCGCAGGCCGGCCCGCCCCAGCATATCATAGGCCGGGTTCATAATATCCGTCCCCTTGGCAGCTGTGGTGGCCATAAAGGGCATCCCGGCAGCGCCGGCAGCCAGGCGGAGTAAGATTTGATAGTGACTGTAGTCTTCGCAGATGGTTTCCCCGGCCTGGATCCGTCTGGCCATGTTATTGCCCAGCTTGCCATAAAGCTCGTGGCCGATAAAGCAGGATTCCCAAATATCCACGCAGCCTGCCCCGGCCAGGATATCCGAATGGGTGCCCCCATTGACCTCAATCAGGTGCAGGTGTCTTTTCTTTTGCCGGACCAGCTCATAGACCAGAGCCATTGGCCGCCGCCAAATGGTAAAGCCGCTAAAGGTCAAACAGGCCCCATCCGGGATGGCCGCTGCCAGGTCTGCAACGGTTTGCCTTTTTCTTATGTCTTCCATGGCATGTCTCTCCTCTCTAAATTGGCAGAAATTTCCCATATTAAAATCATACTTCATGGATGAGGTCCTGTCAATTTGCCTTTACAAACAAGTGCGCAAGAAAAAAGACCTGCCGCCAGCCCGGCACCAGGTCTTAAACTGATAAGGATCATAGGCAGAAAAGCCCTCTTTACTGAAGGGCCTAAGCCTCCATAGGGTGGCCGGGCCAGGGTTGGATGTCCATCCCTGTGACCAGCCAGGCCCGCTTGGCCCGGACAGCCAGGGGGACATCGGAAAAGGAGTCCGAATAAAAGTCCGTCATATTCTCCAGCCGATAGCCGGCCTCCAGGTAGCGGCGGACCTTTTCATCCCCCCAACAGTTGAGCCCCCGGTAGAAACCGGTTTGAGGGTCCACCTCTGAGGCCAACAGGTGGTGAATGCCCAAGTCAGCACAAATCGGGGCTAAAAGAAAACGGGGTGAGGCCGAAATAACCAGGTCGTCTGCCGCCTGCTGGGCCAGGTAAAAGTCCTTAATGCCCGTCCGGTGGGCCGCCCAAAAGGCGGCCACCTCAGCCTCAATATCCTCTACCCCCTGAAACAAGCGGTAGAGCCTTTCTTTAAACTGGGTCTTGGTCCAGCTGCCAAACTTGTAGCGTAAAAAGGCCAGGCCCCCTTCAGGCAGGAAGCGGACCAGGCCGGGGTGACGTCGGAGTAGAAAGAAAAAGAAATGGGCGGTGCTATCGCCATCATAGATGGTCTCGTCAAAGTCGTATACTCTCATGGTGCCTCCTTGTTTAAACCGCAAGCAGCATAGAGGGCAGCGATTTCTTCCGGGCTGAGGCTCCGCCACTGGCCTTCAGGCAAGTCGTCCAGCCACAGGGGGCCCAGTTGGACCCGGTGAAGGGTCAGGACCTCGCCGCCCAGGGCATGGCACATCCGCTTGACCTGGTGGGTTCGGCCTTCGGAAAGGGTCAGTTGGGCTTGGCCGGGGCCGGTCAGGTCTAACTTGGCCGGCCGGGTCGGCCCATCGGACAGGTCAAGGCCTCGGGCCACCTGGTCCACAGCATCCAGGGGGAAGTCCCCGCTATAGGTAAACCAATAGGTCTTGGGGATGTCATACTTGGGCGAAGACAGCCGGTGGGCCAGCTGGCCATCTGTAGTGAGGAGCAAAAGGCCGGTGGTATTCTTATCCAGACGGCCAACGGGCCGCAGGTTTTTCGACTGGTCAAACAAAAGGTCCATAACCGTCTGGTCCCGGCCATCTTTCATTGCAGTGACCACCCCGGCCGGCTTATGGAGCATCAGGTATTGGGCATCCTGGTAGCTGAGGGGGACCCCATCAAAGGTCACCAGGGCCTCTGCGCCAACTTGAAAATCCCGCCGGTCAACCGTCTGGCCGTCAACAGTGACCCGGCCCCGCCGAATGGCTTGGCCCAGTTCTTTCCGAGACCCTAGGCCCATGTCATGTAAAAATTTATCCAGACGCATCTTTTCCTCCTACCCGCAGAGCATACTCATGGTGGTAGCTCGCCAATTCCTCTTCATCTTCAATTTCCAGCCCCCGTTCACCGGCCCGGCGTTCCATGTGGTGGCGAAATTCATGCAGGAGGGTCTCCTTGACCTGCCGGCTCACCGCATCCCGGTCGGCATCTGCAAAGACCGCCTTAAAGGACCCGTAAAAAATACTGATCTGGCAGCCAATCAGGTCGACAGAGTATTGACCCAGGATATAGAGGTCCCCATGCCCTTCGGGATGGAGCAGGGCCTCCGACTCTAAATGAATGCCCAAGTTCAGCTCGTCATAAAAGGCCTCAGGGATTTCCTCGCAGGCCGCCTCCAGCATCTCCTGGACTTCATCGATTGTTGGAAAAGCCATCTTTAAGCCTCCTCATCCTGCAGGCCCGGGGACTTGTCTGCCCCCGGCGTCCGAAGGGTAAAGCGCAGTTCCTCGACAAACCTGGGGTTGGCCTTTTCGACCCGGACGCTAAAGTCCTGGAGGGTCAGCTCATCTCCCTTGCGGGGAATCCGGCCCAGGATATCAGTCAGCCAACCGCCGACGGTATTGGCCTCAATGTCATCTGTTTTGACATTAAAGCGGGGCAGGATGTCATCCACTTCCGCCTGGCCACTGACCAGGTAGTTGCCCGGGGCCACCTTATGCAGGTGGGCTTCTACTTTATCGTACTCATCCCAGATGTCCCCAACCAATTCTTCGATGAGGTCTTCCATGGTGACAATGCCGACGGTGCCCCCGTACTCATCGGTCACGACAACCATGTGGGACTTATCCTGCTGCAGGGCGGTCATCAGCCGGGCCAGGTCTCTGTTTTCCATAATAAAGCCCACCGGCTTGGCCAATTCCTGAAGGGGGACCTGCTTCTGCTGTAGGAGCATCCCGTAAAAGTCTTTCACGTGGATAACCCCGATAATATTATCGATGGTTTCCCGGTAGACCGGCAGGCGGGAATAGCCGCTGCTCTTAAAGAGGTCGATGACTTCTTCAATCTCTGCAGTTTCATCAACGGCAACGACGTGGACCCGGGGGGTATAAATATCCCCGACAATCCGGTCATCGAATTGCATGGCGCTCCGGATGAGTTCCCGTTCGTCGGCTTCAATATTGCCGAATTCTTCCGCCTCATCGACAATGGTCATTAGCTCATCTTCGGTAATGCCGGCATCATCATCGCCGCCAAAAAACCGGCCCAGACCGGTTTGCAAGAGACCGAAAATAGCCGTCAGGGGTTTAAAAATCACCATAATGGCGTGCAGGGGGCCGCTGAAGGCTAGGCTGATGGCCTCTGCCCGCTCCTTTGCAATGGTTTTAGGGGTAATCTCACCAAAGGTCAGGGTGGCAATGGTAATGACAATAGTGGAAATGGTTACCCCCCGGGCCCCCATCAGGTCCACGAACAAGACCGTGGCCAGGGAGGCACAGGTGATGTTAACAATATTGTTTCCAATCAAAATGGAGCTCAATAAGCGCTCATAGTTCTCGGCCATGGCCAAGACCCTTTCCGCCTTCTTGTTCCCATCGGCGGCCATTTTTTTCATCCGAATGATATTCAAAGAGGTGAAGGCCGTTTCTGAAGCAGAAAAGAAGGCCGATCCGCACAAAAGGATTACGATGGCTAAGATATATCCACTAGGACTCATGGGCACTCCCTTCCTTTAGGTAGTCTGCACGACGGATCAGGACAAAGTCTTCTACCGTATCATTGATAAGATCCGCCAGAGAAATTTGATCCAGATAGGCCTCGATAATGGCCTCCAGGCCCTGCCACAGGGCCAGGGTGGGACAGTCAGCGGCCATGGGGCAGTGGTCGGCATCTGATTCCAGACAGGCCACCGGGGCCAGGGACCCTTCCATGGTCCGGACCACATCACCGATCCGGATGTCTGCCGGCCGCCGGCTCAGAACATAGCCGCCTGAGTGGCCACGAAAGCTCTTGATGTAGCCATCTTGCAGGAGGGGAACCATAATTTGCTCTAAATATTTAATCGTGATTTTCTGCCGGTCGGAGATAGCCCTTAGGGTTTCGCGCTGGTCTTCAGATGAATGTTCGGCTAAATCAATGAGGACCCGTAGTCCGTACCGGCCTTTGGTGGATATTTTCATAGGCGCCTCCTGTCTTAATGGTTGATTGGAATACTTGCAAGCCGGCCTGCCCCCCTGTATGATGGGGGTAGAAAGGAGCGGCAGTAAATGACACAAGCACTTTTATTAACCAATACACGGTTAGATGACTTACATTATAACTCTTTAGCAACGATGGGAGGTGACCGTCTGCTCAAGCTGCCGGTTACCCTCCGGATGCCCTGGAAGCAGGTGGACAAGGGCCCCCTATCCGAAGAAACCGTCACGGAAATCAACGAATGGATGGCCAGTGTCGGCCAGGCCAATGACTACCTGGTCATTGAGGGCCCTGAAGAGGCCATTGCCCCTATTTTAGAAAAGGCCCGGTCCCTGGCCCTCATTGCCATGCGGCCGGTCTGGACACCGGTGCCGGCCTTCGTGCCCTTAATTGGTGAAGATGGCGAGGCTGACAGCTAAGCAACCCCTCTTATTTTACCCTATGCTAGAAAGGGCCGGAGAATCACTCTCCGGCTTTTTTTCGTTGCCCGTATTCATCCGCCAGGCGGTGGACGCCTTCGATTTTTTGGAAGGGGGCCAGGTCCATGGCCATTTCCAGGATGCCCCGGAAAACATCCGAGCTATCCCGGACGGCAATGTAACGGACTAAGATCATCTCTTCCCCTCTGGGGTACCAAAAGTCTGCGTAGGCCCGCTGGCCTGTCCGCAAATCTTCAATCAGGGCTTCCACCTTGGCCAGGCTCTCCCGGGGATGGCAATTTTTTACATCCCGGCCGATGACCCCCGCTGACCGGGGAAAAAGCCGGTCGGCCCGGGAATTATAGAAGCGGACCAGGTCATTTTCATCGATAAAGGTCAGGTCAAAGGGCAGGTGGCCCAGCATGAGGTTGAGCTGTCTGAGGCTCATCCGCCCGGTGGACAGGTTCAAAATCGTGTCGCCGGACAGGTCGCTCCCGTCATGGTGGAGCATGAGGATTTCCAGCCCCCGCATCATTTGTCGCTCTTTCTGGCTGTGGGCCGGTGGTTCAATAAAGGCATAGCCGATCTCGTCATCGCCGACTTCCATCTTGATAAATTCATTTAGGGTTAAAAGCTTGAAGGCTGCCGGATACAGAAGTTTTTCTTCAATTCGCATCAAAAAGGCGGTCACGTCATAAACGGTATAAAAGGCTGATTGGATCGCCTTCTCATTCCCGTCTAAGGCGGCCTTTTCAAACTCGGTCAGAGCATTTTTAACATCATCATCATAGGACCATAAAATCCGCAAGGGGCCGGTAATCCCCTTATCCCCCAGCCGGGGGTAGAGCTGGTTTTGCTTGCGGGCCAGGTGGGTTTTATAGACCTGGGCCTCTTTGGCATAGCGGATCCAGGCCGCCTGGTCAAATTCATAGCGGAGCATGTGAACGCCATCATCAAAGTAATCATACATGGCTTCGTTTTCCTGCCGGTATAGGCGTAGGGGGTGGTCCTTGGAAAATTTTCTTGGCGGTTCTGGTTTTAAGTGAGCCTCAAAGGCTTTGAACATCCCCGGAAATGCATTAATAAGGGTTTCTTCATTGTCAGTGTTTTCACTGATTACCTGTAGGGCATAGAAGTATTCTTCGGGCTCTACGCTGATATTTTTTTCATGTAGGGCGCGGATCACTTCTTCAACGCTCATCTCTTCATCCATAATGGACAAGCTGTACTTGCGTGCCTTCTGCACGTTTTTCTTATCCACGTCAAGAATATCGGTGTAATGCATACCCGGTCTCCTCTCACGACGGTCTGTCGTCTTCCTTAATTAATTTTTCTAACTGACTACGCACCTCAGGGTCAATCCGGCCGTCAAGGGTTGATCGCGGCACTTCTTTATGTATCAGCCGGTGCGCCTTGACCCGCGCATCGGCAATAGCTTGTCTGAGTTCGGTTCCGGTCATGCGGAGGCCTCCTAGCGAGAGGACCGTTTCCTGGATTAACCGGTCCCCGGAGGCAACATAAAAGTGACTCCGCTTGGGCAGTTGGGCTGCCAGCCGTTCGATAGCCATATCAGCGGTGACCCCTTCAGGGGTGTAGATGATTTCCAGGTAGGGAAAGCGGCGGGTGGTGCCGGCATTGCCCTTGACCCGGTAACCATCATAGACCACCAGGACCCGCCAGCCGCTCAAGGCCCCGTATTCATCCAGGCGGGCGTTCAGGTCGTCCCGGGCCTCTTCCAGACTCCGGGACCCATCCCCGCTCAGGGCCGGCCACTGGCCGATCATATTATAGCCATCGACAATCAGCCAGGTGGTCACCTCTTGAGCCTCCGCTGCCGGCTGATTTCAGCCAACAGGATGCCGCAGGCCACCGAGGCATTCAAGGAGCCTACCTGGCCGCCAATGGGAATGCTGGCGATAAAGTCACAGGTCTCCGTGACCAACCGGCCCATCCCCTTACCTTCGTTGCCGATAACCAGGACCAGGGGCCCGGTCAGGTCGGTGTCATACATATCCGTCCCATCGGCAGCGCTGCCGCAGACCCAAAAGCCTTCTTTTTTCAGGGCCTTCAGGGTATTGACCAGGTTGGCCACCCGGGCCACCGGAACGTGTTCACCGGCCCCGCAGGCTGCCTTCATGGTCCCTTCTGTTAAACCGGCTGCCCGTCTTTTAGGGATAATAATGCCGTGGGCACCAAAGGCATCTACCGACCGCATTATGGCCCCCAAGTTTTGGGGGTCTTCAATATCATCCAGGAGCAGGATGAGCGGGGCCTCCCCCTTGGCCTTGGCCCGGCGAACGATGTCTTCCCATTCAACATAGGCCAATTCCGCCAGGGTGGCTGCCACCCCTTGGTGGTTTTTACCCGGAAACCGCCGGTCCAGGACCCGGCGGTCAACTTCCCGCACCGGTACGCCGGCCGTTTTGGCCAGCCGTCTAATGTCCTCAATGACACCATGTCTAGCCCCTTTTGCTAAGCTAATATGCTGGAGGTCGGCCTCACTTTTCAGGGCTTCCCGTACAGCGTTTCTTCCGTATAAATCAGCTATGGTAACTGCCTCCTCTATTCTTGTGCCGCCTGGTCCCGCCGGTAGCGTTCAATCCGGAAGGCATAGCCGTTATCGGTCCCTTCTCGAATAACTTCCGGCGGCAGCCAGCCGGCCTCTGCCCCCATATCCGGAAAATAAGTATCCGCCGGGGCTTCTGCATCAATCCGGGTTACATACCCGGCCTCACATTGGTCCAGGAGGGCCCGGTAGAGGTCGCCTCCGCCAATTAAAAATAAGCGTCGGTCACCGGCAGCAGCCAGGGCCTCTTCTACCGAATGGACCACCTGGGCCTCGCCGGCGTCGTACCCCGCTTGCCGGGTCAGGACCAGGTTCAGCCGGCCGGGCAAAACCCCGGGCAGGCTCTCAAAGGTTTTCCGGCCCATAAGCAGGGCCCCACCCATGGTCGTTTCCTTAAAAAAGGCCAGGTCTGCCGGTACATGAAAGAGCATTTGCCCCTTTTGGCCAATACCCCAGCCTCGGTCAACAGCTACGATAAATTCCATATGATCACCTACTCTGCTACCGGAATTTTATGGTTAAATTCATGGGGCGCATAGCCCTCTAGGGCCACATCATCCACTGTAAAATCGTAAAAATCGGTCACTGCCGGGTTGAGCCGGAGAACCGGCGCCGGCCGGGGCTCCCGGTCAAGTAACTCGCGAACCATATCCACATGCCGGTCATAAATATGGGCATCGGCAATGACATGAACAAATTCCCCCACCTCAAGGCCGGTCACCTGGGCCAGCATATGAACCAGGACGGCATACTGGACCACATTCCAATTGTTGGCCGTCAGCATGTCCTGGCTCCGCTGGTTCAAAATGGCGTTGAGCTTGTTACCTGTTACATTAAAGGTCATGGAGTAGGCACAGGGGTAGAGGGCCATGTCGTGGAGATCGGCATGGTTGTACATATTGGTCATGAGCCGCCGGCTATGGGGGGTATGAACCAGGTCATAGAGCAGTTTATCCACCTGGTCAAAGTCCCCTTCCGGGTAATGGTGGACCACGCCCAGCTGGTAGCCGTAGGCCTTGCCGATAGTCCCATCTGGCCGCTCCCAAGCATCCCAAATCCGGCTTTTCAAATCAGCCACCCGGTTGGATTTCTTTTGCCAAATCCATAAGAGCTCGTCAACGGCATTTTTATAATAAGTCCGGCGTAGGGTTAAGACCGGGAATTCTTCCGCCAAATTGTAGCGGTTCACGAGTCCGAAGGCCTTGATGGTATGGGCCGGGGTCCCATCTGCCCACCGGGGCCGGACAGGGTAGTCCTTGTCCCACACGCCCTTGGTCAAAATTTCCCGACAGTTGTCTATAAAAATATTATCTGCTCGACTCAATTCCGCACTCCTTGTCTACGATCAAAAAGAGCTCTTGCAACCGGTCGGCCTCGCCACTTAGGTAGAGGTAGCCCACCAGGGCCTCCAGGCCGGTGGCCCGCCGGTAATCGCCGGGGTTACCACCCCGGGGAACAGACCCGTTGGCATTGCGACCCCGCCGCAAGACCTGGGCCTCCTTCTCGGTAAGGAGGGGCTCAAGGGCTGAAAGTACCCTGGACTGGGCCCCATGGTTAACAAAACCCACACACAAGCGGCTCAGGGTAGAGGCCTTGTGGCTCTCTGCCAAAAGGGCTGTGCGCAGGTGCAACTCATAAACTGCATCCCCGACCCAGGCCAGGGTAAGGGCGGATAAATTAAAGGCTTCTTTTTCTGTCATCAAATCACTCACTATCCACCGTCAACAGGACCACCGCCTGGGCGGCAATGCCTTCTTGGCGACCGACAAAACCCAGCTTCTCCGTTGTGGTGGCCTTGATATGCACCTGGCCGGGCCTTTCATCAAGGGCTCCAGCCAGCTGCCGGCTCATCTGGTCAATATAGGGGGCCAGCTTGGGGGCCTGGGCCATAATGACACAGTCGGCATTGCCAAGCCGGTAACCGGCCTGCCGGACCAGCCGGTAGGCCTCCTTTAAGAGGACCAGGCTATCGGCCCCCTTATAGGCCGGGTCGGTATCCGGAAAGTGGCGGCCGATATCACCCAGACCGGCCGCCCCCAGAAGGGCGTCCGTCAGGGCATGGGCCAGGACATCAGCATCTGAATGGCCGGCCAGGCCCCGGTCATAGGGGATGGTCACACCCCCCAGGATAAGGGGCCGGTCGTCTGCAAAAGCGTGAATATCTGTACCTAATCCGATTCGCATAGTCCGCTCTCCTTTAAATAAAGTGCTGCCAGAGGGAGGTCTGCCGGCACAGTGACCTTAATATTATAGGGGTCACCGGCCACAGTAAGGACCCCTTCCCCATAGGCCTCCATGAGGGCCGCGTCATCGGTTACCGTCAGACCCGCTTGCAGGGCTTGCTGATGGTAGGCCCGCAGGGGAGCCACTTGAAAGGCTTGAGGGGTCTGGACCCGGTAAAGGCTGGCCCGGTCAACGGTTTTAAGGACATAGCCGGCGGCATCGACCATCTTGACGGTATCAGTCACCGGCAGGACCGGGATGACCGCTGCAGCCTGGTCAAGTCCCCGGACCAGCCGGGCCATGAGGTCGGCTCGTAAGATGGGCCGGGCCCCATCATGGATGAGAACCCGGTCCCAGTCCGCCGGGAGGGCCGCCAAGGCCAGGCGGACAGAGTCCTGCCGCTCGGCGCCCCCTTCAATTAAAAGGACCCGGTCAGGGGCCAGGCCCGCCTCGTTAATAGCTGCCTGGACAATAGCCTTCTCTCCAGGCCGGTAAACGACCATCAGGGGACAGGCCGGCGCCCCGGCCCTAATATGGCAAAGGGTTAGGCTTAAAACCGACTGCCCGCCCAGGGGCAAAAATAATTTATTGCCTTCTGCCCCCATCCGCTTGCCGCGGCCGGCAGCCAAAACCACTATACCTAACACCTTAGTCCTCCAATCGCACAAAAATCATCCGGCCCGCATTGGTCTGGATGACCGAGGTCACGACCACATCCAGGGTTTCCCCGACCCGGTCGCGCCCACCTTCTACCACAATCATGGTCCCGTCATCCAGGTAACCCACGCCCTGGTGGGCCCCTTTCCCCCGGCCAACCACTTCAACCCGCATGGTTTCGCCCGGGAGGACCACTGTCTTAATGGCGCCGGCCAGCTCATTGACATTGAGCACTTCAACATTTTGAAAGGACGCAACCTTATTGAGGTTGTAGTCATTGGTCACGACACAACCCTGTAAGTCCTTGGCCAGCATGACCAATTTGGCATCCACTTCCACAATTTCCGGATAGTCCTTATTTAAGGTGACCACCTGGACACCGCATTCCCGCAAGTCATTTAAGACATCCAGGCCCCGCCGGCCCCGGTTCCGTTTTAGGGCATCGGCCGAATCGGCAATATGCCGCAACTCATCTAAAACATAAGGGGTTATAATGAGGGGCCCTTCTAAAAAGCCGGACCGGGCAATGTCTACAATCCGGCCATCAATGATGACCGAAGTATCCAGGACCTTGGGCCGGGTTCCCGGCAGGAAATCAGCGGCCAGATCCCCGGCCCCCTTAGCGACCTCCTTCCGCGGTTTTCGCTCAGGCCGCTTGCTCATATGGGCAATCAGGGTATCCGGCAGGGCCACCAGGGCATCCCGCCAGCGGTAACCCATAGAGGCCCCCAGGTAGCCTAAAACCAGCATGATAAAGAGGGGCATATAGGCCCCAATCAAGGGCAGGGTCTTCACAGCCGGAATAATCAGCAGGGAGACCACCAGCCCGGCCATCAGGCCCAGGGTACCGGAAACCAACCCCCTTAAGGGCACATCAGAAAGACGGGCTTCCAAGAAACGGGTCCCATGTACAAAAGCATTGATCAAGGGCTGGGCTATGGCGAAGCTTATCAGCATAAATAATAAAGAAAAAATAAGTCCTGCGATAATCGGCATGAAAGAGAGTGACGGTAAAACGCTCAAATTAAGCGGTTCGATCAATTGCCGGTAGCCGACTGATCCGAGAAAGTAGCCACTCACCGCCCCAAATAACATGAGAAATCCGCGCACTATTTTTAATGGCATCTTTTTTCACCTCCTTTCAATGGAATACAAGGGAATCCACCGGTAACCGGCCTGAGCCTAGAACCAGTGGCTGTCCATAATGGTCTGGGTCCGCAGCCGGTCCAAACCGGTAGAAATCTGCTGGGCCCGGGCCGGTCCAATGCCTTCAACTTCATCTAAGTCCTCGATGCTGGCCTTGGTGATCCGGTTCAGGTTCAGGAAGGTTTCCACTACATTATCGATAATCGATGAGGGCAGCCGGGGAATCTTATGCAGCATCCGGTAGCCCCGGGAATAGAGCTGGTTTCGCCGTTCCTTGTCGCTGTAGCCGGTATAGCCTAAGATACCCGCCAACCGGTCGCCGTCTAAGAGGTCTTCGCTGGACAGGCGGCCCAGTCTTTCCAGGGCTGTGTTGACCTGGTCTGCCTCCGGGCTGTCTTCATCAAAAACCAGGTAGTCTCTCAGAGCCATCCGCTCGTCAAAGTCCACATTGCTCATGAGCTCTTCGGCCTGCATGCTGACCAACCGGCCTTCGGTACCCAGCTCGGCAATGTAGAGGGTCAGCTCATTGTCAACCCGCTTCAGCATCTCGGCCCGTTGGACCACCTGAACCACATCGGCCAGGCTGACCATATCGTCAAATTCTTCCAGGGACAGGCGGACAAAGGCCTCATCCAGAGCATTCTTGTATTTTTCCAGGGCCTCAATCGCCTGGGTGGCCGTATTCAAGAGGCTGGCACTCTCCCGGAGGACATAGCGCTGGCTGCCTCGATAGAGGGTAATCAGCTGCCGCCGCTGAGAAATGGAAATAACCAGCTCCCCGGTCTGCCGGGCGGTCTGCTCGGCGGTCCGGTGGCGAATCCCCGTTTCTGACGAAGGCGTACCCGGGTCCGGATTTAAGTGGCAGTTGGCACTGAAGATTTTGGTGCAGTCCTTGGACAGCAGGATGGCCCCGTCCATCTTGGCCAGCTCATAGAGGTGGGCCGGCGTATAGGGGGCATTGATGTGAAAGCCGCCTTCCGCCAGGGCCGATACCTTTTCATAGTCTCCGACAATAATGAGCCCCCCGGTATTGGCCCGTAAAACGTTATCCAGCCCCTCCCGGAGCCGGGTACCCGGGGCCGTTATGCGAACCATTTCCAGGATTTCGCTAATATTACTCTGTTTGGTCATATAAGCACCCCCCATACTTTTTCTACCGCTTGGGATAGTTTATTACAACTGATGAGTTCTATATCCACATCGTCTACCCGGCTGCCGGCTGCAACGACAGCCCGCCGAAAGCCCATTTGGGCCGCCTCCTGGAGCCGCCGGGAAAGCTGGCTGACCCGCCGCAGTTCACCTGTCAGGCCGACCTCAGCGAGGAAAAGCACATCTTCCGGCAGGGGGCGGTTGTCAAAGGCGGATACGATGGCCAGGGCAATGCCCAGGTCTGCAGCCGGTTCCCCAATCCGCAGGCCACCAACGACATTCAGGTAGACATCTTCCTTACTTAAGGCCAGGCCCAGCCGCTTTTCCAGGACAGCCATGAGCATCAGGGCTCGGGCATTATCCACCCCGGTGGTCTTCCGCTGGGGATAGCCGAAGACCGTCGAGGCCACCAGGGCCTGAACCTCTAATAAAATCGGCCGGTTACCCTCCATGGTGGCGGTCACCGCCGAGCCGGCTGCATTTTTCGGCCGCTCAGCCAAAAAGGCCGCCGAGGGGTTGGGCACCTCGGCCAGACCGGCCCGGGTCATATCAAAAAGGCCAATTTCATGGCTGGCCCCGAACCGGTTCTTGAAGGCCCGGAGGATCCGGTACTGGGAGTGACGGTCCCCTTCAAAATAGAGAACCGCATCGACCATATGCTCCATGACCCGGGGCCCGGCAACACTACCGTCCTTGGTCACATGGCCGATTAAAACCGTCGGGATCCCCCGCCCCTTAGCCCAGCCCATGCTCCGGGTGGCCACCTGACGGAGCTGACTAACGGTCCCGAGGGCTGATGTCAATTCCGGGTCATAGACCGTCTGAACCGAGTCCAAAACAATCAGCTTTGGCTGGATCCGGTCGATATAATCCTCAATGAGGTCCATCTGGTTGGCCGTCAGGAGGTAGATCTTATCCCCGTCAGCCCCCAGCCGATTGGCCCGAGACTTGATCTGTCCCCGGGACTCTTCCCCGGAGATGTAGAGCACCGGCCCATCCAGGTGGACGCCGGCCATGAGCTGCATGGTAAGCGTCGATTTCCCAATCCCCGGGTCCCCGGCCAAGAGGATGAGGGCCCCCGGCACCAGACCACCGCCTAAGACCCGGTCCAATTCCTGGGACCCGGTCCCAATCCGGGCCAGCTGGCTACTGTCAATAGCCGATAGGGGCTCTGCCTGCGGGGCCCGGTCGGTCCCCAGGCCGGGTGGGGTCAACCGGGCAGCCTGGTTTTTGGTCGGTGCAGCCACCGGCACTTCTTCCACCAGGCTATCCCAGGCGCCACAGCCCGGACACTTCCCCAGCCATTGAGGGGAGTGATGGCCACATTCCTGGCAGACATATATCGATTTTCGTTTTGCCATCTGACCCCTCCTTAAGTCTGAATAGTCCTTTAACTATTGTAATAGATATGGGCCTCAAACACAACGCCGACGGGCTTTTCGTCAATGAATGCCCACAAAGATTTTAACTATAAATAGCTATAAAAAAATCGCAGACACCATGGTCCGCGATTGTAATAATAGTATAAAGATATGAATTAGTCCTCGTCAACATCCAGGGGGACAATAGCCAAAGTTTTACCTAGCGGGGCCAATACCTTTAAGATGGTCGTTAGTTGGGGGTCGGTTAAGCCGCGCTCCATGCGTGCAATGACCGGCTGTTTGACACCACAAGCCGCCTCAATATTCTTCTGAGTCATATTGCGCTCGCGTCTGGTTTTCAAAATCTCGTGTACCAGCGCTTGCTTGGTTTCATAGATGGATTCATTAGTCATGGTCTATTCCCCCTAAGTATTCTTATTATTTTTACAGCCCCATAGAGATGGTTTGCTGTGGGTTTGAAGGTCGTTCTTTATGTTCTCATTTGAATATTATGCCCCATCAATTAGATATCGTCAAGTACTATTCAAGCGCTATATATAATACCAAACTCTCAAAATTTTCATTTATTATCTAAAAATATCCTTATTTCATACCTAATGTTATAAATAATTGCATAAATTCAATCAATTATTTTTAAACATAAGAAATAGGCCTCTCGACCGAGGCCTAAAGCTGATGGCCGGACTTGAACCGGCGACCTGCTGATTACGAATCAGCTGCTCTACCAACTGAGCCACATCAGCACTAAGCCGACAATGGGACTCGAACCCGCAACCTGCTGATTACAAATCAGCTGCTCTACCAATTGAGCTATATCGGCGTACGACTCAGTATAGCAAAAGGCCCTATTTTTTGCAAGCTAAAATGACGTAAATTTTATATAATCTTTTCAATTAAGAACCCCTCTCAAATCCGCCAAAAACGGCTAAAAGCACCGGTCTAAAAAGGGTTCGGAAGAGCCGCCCGCAGCCAGACCAAAAAATAAAGATTGTCTGCCCTTACTTCCATTATTAGACTATTGCAATAACTTCTTAAATCAGATATAATATTGCCAGTTTTACATGAAACTACTCACATTGAAAAGAGGGGGATTACACATGGATTATATTGATAAGTATGTGCGTCCGGCAGACCCTGCCCTGGCAGATGCCATTGACGCGGAAGAAAAGCGTCAACAGAACAAGATTGAGCTAATCGCCTCCGAAAACTTCACCAGTCGGGCGGTTATGGCTGCCCAAGGCTCTGTCCTGACCAACAAGTACGCTGAAGGTTACCCCGGCAAGCGCTACTATGGCGGTTGTGAGCACGTGGACGTCGTTGAGGACCTGGCCCGTGACCGGTTGAAAGAACTCTTCGGCGCTGAACATGCCAATGTCCAACCCCACAGTGGGGCCAACGCTAACCTAGGCGTCTACTTTGCCCTCTTAAAACCGGGCGACCAAGTGCTTGGGATGAACCTGGCCCACGGCGGTCACTTAACCCACGGGAGCCCTGTCAATATCAGCGGGACCTACTTTAACTTTGCCGAATACGGCGTCGATAAGGAAACCGAATGTATTGACTATGATGCCCTGGAAAAAGTGGCTAAAGAAGTGAAACCGAAACTCATCGTTGCCGGTGCTTCCGCTTATCCCCGGGAAATTGACTTTGAACGAATCAGCAAGGTGGCCAAAGAAGTCGACGCCCTATTCATGGTCGACATGGCCCACATTGCCGGCCTGGTGGCCTGCGGCTTACACCAAAGCCCGGTCCCCTATGCGGATGTCGTCACCTCTACCACCCACAAAACCTTACGCGGGCCCCGTGGCGGTTTAATCCTCTGCAAGGAAGAACTGGCCAAGGCCATTGACAAGGCTATTTTCCCCGGCTTACAGGGCGGCCCCTTAATGCACGTGATTGCAGCCAAGGCTGCTGCTTTCGGCGAAGCACTGAAACCGGAATTCAAAACCTACATGCAACAGGTGGTTGATAATGCCCAAACCCTGGCCAAGTCTTTAACCGAAAAAGGCTTCCGCCTGGTTTCCGGCGGCACCGATACCCACCTCATGTTAATTGACACCAAGGCTGTCGGTATGACCGGTAAGGAAGCTGAGGCCATCTTAGACAACCTGGGCGTCACCACCAATAAAAACGGCATCCCCTTCGATACTGAAAAGCCCATGGTTACCAGCGGTTTACGCATTGGGACCCCGGCTGTTACCACCCGCGGCATGGGTGAAAAAGAAATGGAACAGATTGCCGAAATTATGAAACTAGCACTGATTGACAAAGATGATGCGGCAGCAGAACGCCTGGTAAAAGACCTAACGGACCGCTTCCCCTTATATAACTAAGGAGGATTTGATGGGCTTCACACATATTTTTGACCACCCCCTGATTCACCACAAAATCTCTTTCTTACGGGATAAGACTACCTCTACCCCCCAATTTCGTCAAATCGTTAACGAAATTGCCATGCTAATGGCCTATGAAATCAGCCGGGACTTTCCTCTGGTCACAACCACCGTTGAGACCCCCCTGGCCACCACCGAGTGTAAACGCCTGGCTGAACGGTCAGTGGTTCTGGTGCCTATTTTACGGGCCGGGCTGGGCATGCTGGAGGGTTTCCAGTTTGTGCTGCCGAGCGCCTCTGTCGGCCATATCGGCATGGCCCGTAATGAAGAGACCCTAGAGCCTGAGCCCTATTACCATAAACTACCGGGACATGTTACCGAGGCTCATGTCATTGTTTTGGACCCCATGCTGGCCACCGGCGGCTCAGCCTGTAATGCCATTGACTTCTTAAAAAGCCAGGGCGCTACAGATATTACCTTTGCCGCTATCCTAGGTACCGACCAAGGCCTGCAAAAAGTTCATGAGGCCCATCCGGATGTCCGGGTTTATCTGGCCGAAAAAGATCCGGTGCTCAATGAGCATGGCTACATCGTACCCGGTTTGGGCGATGCTGGCGACCGCATCTTTGGCACCGTAGACGCCGACTAAGCCGCAATAGACAAGTATACCTGCCCCTTTTGTTGGATCAACCAGCAAGAGGGGCTTGTTTGTAGCCGCTAAGGTGCCGGTCCTGCAAGCGCCCTCTTGCAGGATCGGCAGCCTTTAGCTATGATACAAAATAAGAAGGGTACGGCTCGGCCTAAGTAGGTCCGGCCAAGGCCCGGATAATTATCCAGGAAAGGATGATGGTATGGAACGCACATTTTGTATGGTTAAACCGGACGGGGTCCGGCGGGGCTGCATTGGGGACATCATCAGCCGTTTTGAGTGCAAGGGCCTCCGGCTGGTAGACCTAAAGCTGGTGACCCTGACCGCCGACCAGGCAGCAAGGCATTATGCAGAGCACCAGGGCAAGGACTTTTATGACGACCTAATCCAGTTCATCACATCAGGCCCGGTGGTCCCCATGATTTTAGAAGGGCCCAATGCGGTCGCAGCCAGCCGGGCCTTAATCGGGGCCACTGACCCCCTTAAAGCCGCTCCGGGCACCATCCGCGGCGACTACGGCCTGACGGTTTCTGAAAATATCATTCACGGGGCGGACAGCCCTGAAAATGCCGACCGGGAAATTGCCAATATATTCACCCTCTAAAGCCGACAAAAGGCCCTCTCTATCCCAAGATAGAAAGGGCCTTTTGTATGGCATATATCCGTCTTAAGCCTGGCTTTTATGGTAGGCTTCCAGGTCATCGATAGCCTGGCTCAAGAGGTCCCGGGTCACTTCAAAGGGGACCACCTTAAGGTCATTTTGTTCCAGGGCATGGTCAATCATCTGCTCTTTCATTTCCGGTGTATCCACCCAGATATCAGCCAGGCAAACCGGCAGGTCAATGGACCGGTTTAAGGCATAGACCTTTTCGAAGTTTTCCCGGTCTTGGTCCACCAGGAGCTGGATTAGTGTCCCATAGGCCACCAGCTGGCCATGGAGACGGACCTGACCATTGGCCGGGGCCGGTAAGAAGGTGGCCCCGTAGTAGATGGCATGGGCTACGGCCGAGTTAAAATCATTTTTAACAAAGACGGAGACCAACCCGGTGGTCACAATGATATTCAAGACCACTTCTGCCAGGGCCTGGCTGGTCCGACTGGCCTTGGCATCATCCATGGCCTCCTTCCCATACTTGAGCAGGGGGCCGGCACAGTTATGGCCGATGTCTACCCCCACCTGGTCAGAATGGGCCAGGGTCAGGCCCCGGGAAGAGAAGGAGGATTCGTATTGCTTGGACAGTGCATCGCCAATGCCGGCCCAAATATATTTATTTGGCGCTTCAGCGATGATCTGGGTATTGATAAAGGTATGCTTGGGCGGGGTCTGGACAAAAATCAGGCCCTGCATGGTGTGGTCATCGTGATAAAAGACGCAGACCTTGGTCACCGGGGCACAGTTGGAAGCAATGGTTGGGAAGGTAAAGACCGGCTTCCCTAAACGGTCACCGACGACCTTGACGGTATCCATGGCCCGACCGCCGCCAACGGCAAAGAGCATATCTGCCTCCTTGACCAGGGGCTCTGCCATGAGCCTTTCCACATGGGCCTCTGTGGCCTCACCCCCATACCAAAGGGAACCGAGGACCTCTATAGGGCTGCCTGCCAGGGCCTCGCCAATGGCCTTTTCCGCCTTTTCCAAAGCGGTTTTCCCGCCAATGAGCGTTGCCTTTTTCCCATAAGGACCGGCAATCTCCGGTACCTTTTTATAGACATCAGCACCACCGATTGTGAAGTTTGGTAAAAATACACTCGTTGTTTCCATACTTAGGCCTCCTATACGCCTTCATCTTCTGTATCCATCAACCTATTTTTACTATACATCAGATGGAATTATCTGACAAGTTTTGTTACAAAATCTGTGATTTATAATTTGATGGCTAGCTTGTATAATATGAAAAAAGGAGGAAATGTTTTGCCTAGACAAATATGGATAAAAAATTTGAAAGACTTCTTAAATAAATACAGAACACCCCTACAAATCGCCCTAGCCTTATTTTTTATGGTCGTGATTTTTTTTACCTTAAAGGATGAAATAAAGCAAATCAATATGCGGGATATTGAGCACATGGTCAGCCGGCTGGCCTTTAGGGATTGGCTGGTCCTCATTGCCGGCGGCCTGGCAGCCTTTAGCTGCTGCGCCCTCTATGACCTGCTCTTTGCCCGCTACTTTAAGCTGGACCTGGCCAAGTGGCGGATCTTTTCCATTGGCTGGATTGCCCAGAGCTTTAATAACTTTGTCGGCTTTGCCGGCCTGACCGGCGGGGCCTTGCGGCTCAAGCTCTATACCGCTGCCGGCGCCGACGAAGACCAGGCCTACCAGTTATCGGCCGGCATCCTGGCCTCTACCCTCCTGGGCCTTTTTATGATGGCCCTGCCGGCCTCCTTTGCCCTGGTCAGTCTGGGTAAAATCACCTACCTGCCCTTTTGCCTGATTTTATTCGCCCTCTGCCCCCTCTACTTATTTGGGGACCAGCTGCCGGTTTTACGCCATAACCGGTCCCCCCTGGCCTTTCTCTCCCGGAAGATGCGGCTGGAGACCCTCCTCCTCTCTGCCGGGGAATGGCTGGTTGCCAGCCTCTACTTTTCCTTTGTCCTCCACTATTTTGCCAGGTCTATTCCGGTCAGCCAGGGCATCCTGGTCTATACGGTGGCAACCATTATCGGGATCCTCTCCATGGTCCCCGGGGGCCTGGGCACTTTTGACGCCACAGTCCTGGCCCTTTTTGCCGGCCTGGGCCACAGCCCTTCCGAAGTGGTCATGGCCCTCTTGGCAGAAAGACTCATTTACACCCTCCTGCCCTGGCTCATCGCCCTCTTCACCCTCATTATCCAGGTCCTGACCAACCGGCTGAACCCGGCCCTCTTCTTACGGGTCCTGGACATCCTGCCGCGAATGCTCAGTGTGGGGATTGCCTTTTGTGGCCTTCTCCTCCTCTTTTCGGCGGTCTTGCCGACGCTTTTTTGGCGGATCCATGTCCTGGCCCAATTGATGCCCCTCAGCCTGGCCCTCTTCTCCCGGGGGGCAACCATCCTCCTGGGCATCCTGCTCATTATTGTGGCCCGGGGCATTGACCTCCGCCTGCGACACGCCAATACCGTCGCCATCTGGGTCCTGCTCTTCGGGATGGTGACCAGCCTCCTGGTGGGGCTGGACATTATTCTGGCCGCCATCCTCCTCTTCTTTATTGTGGTCCTGATCCTGGCCCGGCCCCTCTTTACCCAACCCTCTATTCCGGTCAGCAGGCCTCTGATCATCAAGCTGAGCGTGGGGCTCATCCTGGTCATGGCCAGCTACACCCTCTTTATGGTCATCTGGGAGCAGGTCCTCCACCGGCCCTTTATCAATAGCCTCCTCTATGAAGGCGCCTTTGTGCCCGGGGCAGTGATTTTCTTCCTCCTGCTATTGGCCATTACCCTGGCCACCCTGGCGACCCGCCGGCGGTATTTGACCTTTACGCCCCCAGGCCCGGACGACCAGGCCCGCTTTGAGGCCCTGGTGGACCAATATGGGGCCGGCCCCTTCGGCCACCTCTTCTATATGAGGGACACCATGGTCTTTTTTGCCTCAAGCGGCACCGTCTGTATGCTCTACCGGCCCTACAAGAACCATATCTTTGTCCTGGGCGACCCCATCGGCGAACCGGCGGATGTAGACGACGCCATTTCCGAGCTCATCCTCCAGGCCGATGACCTGGGCATGATGGTCTCCTTCTACAGTACCGGAGCCCGCTACCTGACCGAATACATTAATGAAGGCTTCCGCTTCTTAAAGCTGGGTGAAAATGCGACCGTCGACCTGACCAGCTTTACCCTATCCGGGAAAAAGAACCGGGGCCTCCGCCATACCCGGTCGGTCATGGAAAAGGAAGGCTTCTACCTCCGCCGGACCACCCCGCCCCACAGCCTGGAGCAACTGGCCCTCTGGCAGAAAATTTCCGATGAATGGCTGGGCAGCCGCCATGAATTACACTTTTCCCTGGGCAGCTTCGACCCGGCCTACCTCCAAAAGAGCGCCATCTTCGAACTCTGTGACGCCAGCGGCCGGGTCCAAGCCTTTGCCAGCGAGGTCCCGGACTATGGCGATGGCACCCTCTCCATCGATCTCATGCGCTATAGCAAGACAGCCGCTGATGGGGTCATGGACATGCTCTTCATCGGCCTCTTCGAATGGGCCAAGGAGGCCGGCTACCGGTCCTTCGACCTGGGCAGCTCCCCCCTGGCCAATGTCGGCACCGGCCGCTATTCAGGCCGCCGGGACAAACTCATCCGGACCGCCTACCAGTTCAGTACCAGCATTTACTCCTTTAGCGGCCTCCACCGGTACAAGAGTAAATTTCGCCCCAACTGGACCCCGGTCTTCCTGGTTTACCCGGACAGTGCCCAGCTGGCCACCATCCTCCTCTACCTGGTCCTGCTCATCAACTACAGCTCAACAACCGACCAAACCGAAGGCTTCCAGTCCCGTGCCCTGGGCGACACCCCGACAGACCCCTTCGCCTCATAAAAGCACACAAAAAAGCGTGCCCCTCACTCTAAGGACTGAGTGACGGGCACGCTTTTGCCTTGGGCCAACCGGCTGTGCCGGTACAAAACCAGGAAGACCAGGAAGGTCAGGCCTTCTGCTAAAGGAATCGTTAACCAGACCCCGGTGAGGTGGAAGGCATTGCCTAAAATAATCACCACAGGAATGGGGAAGACCAGGGCCCGGCAAAGGGAAAGAATCACCGAGGACCTGGCATCGGTCACTGCCGCCAGGGCATTGACCGCTAAAATATTCAAGGCCATAGGAATAAAGGCCAGGTAGTAATAGCGCATCCCCGGCGTCGCCAGGGCCTGGAGGGCCGCATCCCCCTGGGTATTAAAGAGGGATACAATCGCCGGTGCAAAGACCTCACCCACGACGACAATACAAACGGAAGCTACCAGCATGGTCCGGATGGCCCACTGCCATAACCGCCGGACAGCATCCGGCTCGCCGCGGCCAAAGTAAAGGGACAGGAGCGGCTGGACCCCCTGGGCAATCCCCGTCAGGATATAAACGATGACCAAGGCCGTATTCAAAATAATGCTGTAAGCCGAAACCGCCAGGGCATTGGCAATAAAGAGGATCATCCGGTTAAAGGCATAGGTCGATACCCCATTCGAGGCATCGGTTATAAAGGCCGGCAGGCCCGTCCGGGCAATGGCCGGCAAGAGGCTGAAATCCGGCTTAAAGGGCCGCAGGGACAGGTAGCGGTCATCCTTGAAAAAGTGGATGACCACCACCAAAAGCGAACTCAAGGGCGAGGCCCCGGTGGCCAAGGCCGCCCCGTCCAGGCCCATATCCAGAGGGCCCATCAGAAACCAGTCAAAAACCGTATTCACCAGGTTCCCCACCAGCATAGCCACCATGGCAATCCGGGGGCTCCCGTCATTGCGGAGGGTGGCCAGGAACACCTGGAAGAGGACAAAGGCCAGGGTAAAGGTCACCAGGTAGGAGAGGTAGTCCCGCACATAGTAGAAAATTTGCCCCTCGGCCCCCATGAGCCGGCAGACCTCATCCCGGAAGAGCCAGAACAAGGCCGTCAGGGCCAGGGCATAAATCACCCCAGTGGCCAGAGCCGTTTGGCTGTACTGGCTGGCCCGCTTGAATTGCCGCTTGCCAATAGAAATAGAAAAAAGTGCCGCTGACCCTATCCCCAGTAAAATCCCCGGCCCATTGATGGCAATGTAAAAAACCGGCAGGGCCAGGGACAGGGCCGCCAGGCCATCCGCCCCGATGTAATAGGCAATGAAAAAAGTGTCTGCCAATACATAAAAAGAAAAGCCCAGCATGGCAATGGCATTCAAACTGACATAATGAGTAAAGTCCCGTCTCAGCCCCTTGACTTCCACCGAATCCCTCCTCAAGCAAAAAAATAAAACCGCCACTTACGACAAAAAGGGCAGCCACTGTTGTGCTTTCATCTTAAAGGGGATTTTTTTCCTTGTCAAGTAAAGTGCCCGTAAAGGACTCCGCTCCTTATCCCGACCCGCCGGCTAAAGCATCACTAAAAAACTGCCCCAAAAAACTTCCTCCTGAACTGCCCCCAAGTTGGATCAAAAAATCTAACTTTAGAGAGTATTTGCATGGCAAAAATATAGTTTGGAATTTAAAATAAAAGTCGCCACAGAATATCTTTCCGGCACGATTGGGTGGATCGATTAGCTAAAAAATATCATTTCAAATCCAGCAAGAACTTGGATGAACGCTTACAAAACTTTAGGTGTAGAAGGCTTCCCTAGAATATCGTAAAAAACAGGTGGCCTAAGGACTACCCCTTAGGCAAATAAAAAGAGAGACAAGTATAAAAGATATGCTTATCTCTCTAGCCCAACTTTTGGAGTCACCCTAATCCGGCTTAACCGGATGAGGGACGGTTTTGTCTGCGAGCTGGCTGCTTGTCAATCAAGCCGACGGCAACTTTTATGTGATCCAATTTTGAAATTTTATATAAAAAATAATCTTCCGCGGTGCCTTTCCATTCTAGCCTAACTTAAGACCACCTCAATATCTGCTTATCACCTGCTTATCTGCAAACATCAAAGGCCCGCTTTCTTAATAACAAGAAAGCGGGCCTTTGACTATATGGCTTTTGTATGACAAAGCAACAGTACGACAAAAAGATTATTTATAACCCATTATGCATTACGGCTAAAGGAACCGGCAAATCCAATCATGACCAGCCTAGGGAACATCACCCTCCTACCTCTACAACCTTCGTATAGGTAATACCACCTTGGCGAAAATACTTGGTATCGTGCTTTTGAATATAGCAGCAAATCTGCTGAACACGAAGTTTATCCTTTAACTGTCTATGCCATCTCGGCTTTCCCAAATCGCCCATGTGATAAAGTCTATATTTTCTCTTACAATTAAAATCGTATACCTGCTCAACTTTCCAGCTATCATTAATCGTTCTAATAACAACTTCGCCTGTGTAATCGTTGTAAATAAACTTATAATTCATATCCAAGCAAAACTTCTCTAGTACTTCGAAATCCCGCATATCATCACTCTTTTCCTAAGTTCACATCTCCCTAGTTCATATTAAGTCTAGCGGATAAGTTGTTTAGCTTATTTTTCTTACTTAAATAATGAGCAGATACTTTATTTTCTTGCAAGATTTTTGACAATTCCTCTATGCCATCCATCATCCTTGGGATAGCTTGCAGAGATTATACCCTTTTATATGCTCATTTTTTTGTATAAAATTCCCCTATTTTTCACCTATATAAATACATTCTTGCTATCCTACTCCTTCGTTAATCCTGAATTCTGGAAGTACGAGCAATGACAGCATTTAAGAGAATTTAATTAACCGATTCGTATTTAAAGCTTGCTACTTCTTTGAGCATCCTCGCCAACCTGTTGCTCAACCAAATCTGTGGCTTCAATCATGGCACAATCTCCACAATTATTACATATATAAAGATGAGTCTTATCAGGAGATCTGTTATAAGCTTCATAAGTCCCCTTGCCGCACCGTCAACAAGTTGCTTCCTTACCTTTCCTCATCCGCTCATAATCATCCACTCCAGGAACCTTATCCATTTTGAAAGCCCCTTACTTAGTTTTAATCTGCGTGCTCTATTAGATTTGCAATATACCGTCTTTCTGAAACTGTTAATATCTTTCGGCCAGATATATCCTTTCTACCATACCGATGGTGGATCACCCCCGCGTGTGCGGGAAAGACACTCCACCTCTACAATGACGGCCAAGCGGTCCGGGATCACCCCCGCGTGTGCGGGAAAGACTCATCGGATGCGGATACTTTAGACTCATGTCTAGGATCACCCCCGCGTGTGCGGGAAAGACATAAGCTGGATATGCCTAACCGATACTTGACCAGGATCACCCCCGCGTGTGCGGGAAAGACTTCGGGGTGTATTTTTCTTTGGCTCGTTGCTTAGGATCACCCCCGCGTGTGCGGGAAAGACTTTAAACCCAGCTCACCAGCCATTTGAGAGATAGGATCACCCCCGCGTGTGCGGGAAAGACTAGTTCTGCAGATGAGGAGCTCCCCTTTAACAGGGATCACCCCCGCGTGTGCGGGAAAGACCAGGCCAGGGTCTTCAAGGTGAAGCGGGACCTAGGATCACCCCCGCGTGTGCGGGAAAGACAATGTGTCAGTTTACCCCATGCTTGATGAAGAGGGATCACCCCCGCGTGTGCGGGAAAGACTCCTTCTCATTGTGGCGGCCCTGGGGGTTGTGAGGATCACCCCCGCGTGTGCGGGAAAGACATCACCGAGCGAGATGCTGAGCGCATACGCAAAGGATCACCCCCGCGTGTGCGGGAAAGACCTGCGTTTTCCTTGGCCCTGGCCGTCTCTGTGGGGATCACCCCCGCGTGTGCGGGAAAGACTTTCTTGCCACCATTGGGACGTTTCACGTCTAGGGATCACCCCCGCGTGTGCGGGAAAGACCTTTAGGTCGTTGCTGAAGAATGCTAAAGATAGGGATCACCCCCGCGTGTGCGGGAAAGACTTATTAGGGTCTTTCATAATCCCATATGTCGAAGGATCACCCCCGCGTGTGCGGGAAAGACACGCTTCATGGGGTTGACACAAAAGGGAATTTGGGATCACCCCCGCGTGTGCGGGAAAGACCTAAAAAGTCTGCAATTCCTACTAACTTCATAGGGATCACCCCCGCGTGTGCGGGAAAGACACACCCACCCGTCAAGCCATCCGGCTAGTATGAGGATCACCCCCGCGTGTGCGGGAAAGACACTTGAAATCCTGGCCCCTTATGCCAGCGACAAGGATCACCCCCGCGTGTGCGGGAAAGACTCAAATTCCTCCCAGCTGCGGGAAAACTCATGGGGATCACCCCCGCGTGTGCGGGAAAGACTCGAGGAGGATGGATACACGCAGCCCATCGTGGGGATCACCCCCGCGTGTGCGGGAAAGACGCGGATTATCAGCTGCCTGAGGAACAAGGAGAGGGATCACCCCCGCGTGTGCGGGAAAGACTCATATTGCCTTAAGTCGTATTGCTCGATTAAGGGATCACCCCCGCGTGTGCGGGAAAGACATAAAGAAGCGGAAGAGGCAGATAAGAAAGGAGGGATCACCCCCGCGTGTGCGGGAAAGACTTGATTTGTTTCCCTATCTCTATCTTGATTTCAGGATCACCCCCGCGTGTGCGGGAAAGACACAGACATGGTGGCCGAAGAAGCGGCCATGCAAGGATCACCCCCGCGTGTGCGGGAAAGACGGCAAAAAGAAACCATTAACTGCTTGATTAAAGGGATCACCCCCGCGTGTGCGGGAAAGACTGTCCTATTTAACAATAGCATAAGTAGAAGGTGGGATCACCCCCGCGTGTGCGGGAAAGACGCATTAGCGAGGAGCTGGAAAACGGCTGGGAGAGGATCACCCCCGCGTGTGCGGGAAAGACCGCCGGTTGAAGGGGAGGCGGACAAGGACACGGGGATCACCCCCGCGTGTGCGGGAAAGACCTACCTGGAGCTGATCTGCAAAAGGCGGGTGGGGGATCACCCCCGCGTGTGCGGGAAAGACCAGCACGGCCTGTCCACATCGGACCAAGGGGCAGGATCACCCCCGCGTGTGCGGGAAAGACGGGGAACGATTAAGAGGGTGCAGCGGGGTCGCAGGATCACCCCCGCGTGTGCGGGAAAGACACTGTTTCGTAATCACTGTCCCAACATCTTGGAGGATCACCCCCGCGTGTGCGGGAAAGACGCGGTATCGTAGGGGTAGAATGTCACCATGACGGGATCACCCCCGCGTGTGCGGGAAAGACCATGAAAGCGAGGTGACCAAAATGCAAGTGGTAGGATCACCCCCGCGTGTGCGGGAAAGACTCGAGGAGGATGGATACACGCAGCCCATCGTGGGGATCACCCCCGCGTGTGCGGGAAAGACGACCGCCTAAAATAGCCCTAAAAAGGGCTAAAAGGATCACCCCCGCGTGTGCGGGAAAGACGCTATAGTCGGCGTTAGCCGGGTTGATAGCCCGGGATCACCCCCGCGTGTGCGGGAAAGACTCGCCGGATGGCCGGCTTTGTTCAGCGGCCGGGGGATCACCCCCGCGTGTGCGGGAAAGACGTCCCGGTCGGCCTCTAGCTCGGTAAATACCGAGGATCACCCCCGCGTGTGCGGGAAAGACGACGGAGACGCAGCAGATGGCGACGAGGACTGGGGATCACCCCCGCGTGTGCGGGAAAGACGCACTTCTGCCTGTCGGGGGGTCAACCTGCCCGGGATCACCCCCGCGTGTGCGGGAAAGACTCGCACGATTGCATCTCAATCAAAAAATTAACAGGATCACCCCCGCGTGTGCGGGAAAGACTACTCGGGCTGCTGGGCAAACGTCATGATCACAGGATCACCCCCGCGTGTGCGGGAAAGACGTCTTCCGTCTTGGATAGGAAGCCCTTAATCCGGGATCACCCCCGCGTGTGCGGGAAAGACCCAAAATTCAGGCCGCCTATAAGGTGGCAGGGGGGATCACCCCCGCGTGTGCGGGAAAGACTGGGGGCTATTTTTTTATTGTTACAACTGGAAGGGATCACCCCCGCGTGTGCGGGAAAGACGATACTGTCCTAAAGACGGCCTTTAATGCCCAAGGATCACCCCCGCGTGTGCGGGAAAGACCGTTAAATCTATTTCCTGATGTATGCTAAAATAGGATCACCCCCGCGTGTGCGGGAAAGACTTAGACTAAAATCTAGTAATTTGCTTAGCTTTAGGATCACCCCCGCGTGTGCGGGAAAGACAGTTAAAAGATCCCAGTCTATAGCCTTTTTTATTTTACTTGATCCCTAAATCCATTCACTTTAGTCGCTAGTTGGTAGGTCATGCGTGCGTCATCTAAAGCCCGGTGTTTCACTGTTTCCTTTAGGTCATAAGCGAGAAGGGCACTTTGTAGGGTATACCGACTTAATAGCGGTTTTTCTTTTTTTACATATTTTTGGACGTCTATGCTCTTATTATTCAATATGGGCAGATCACATTTTTTCAAAGCGGCTTGCAAAAATTGGATGTCAAACTTTACATTATAGCCCACTAGAGGCAGGTCCTCAACAAATGTATTGAACTGCTTTAAAACCTCACATAAAGGTTTCCCTTCACGCTGGAGCAGGTCATCATCAATACCTGTCAGCTGGACAATATCATCAGGTAGTTTTAGTTCAGGATCTACCAAGACAGAATACTCAAGGCAGCTATTATTTTCAACTTTTATAGCGGCTATTTCAATAATAGCATGTTTTCTATAATCTAGGCCACTGGTTTCCAGGTCAATGACTACATAAGACTGATTGCTCGTCGCCTTATTTTTCCCGGATGAACTGAACCGCACTGCTTTATGATACTTGGAGGCTGTACTAAATCCCGGGGCCAATGCATCGTCACTTGTCCGGCCTTCGGCCTTTTGGGGTAACAGAACTAAAGGGATACCATCACAGTCAATGACGGAGCGATTGGTTTGCCAGGTGTCAAAGCGGTAACCTATTTCATTCCGACAGCTGTAACTGAGTGTTGCTTCCCCTTTGCCGATGTTCTCGATAACTCTAGCCCAGATTTTTTCACGGATCCGGGCATTAAAATTACCAACATATACACCAGTAGCAATTTCCTGCATCCATTTGGACAGGTCACCACGCAGGGATGCCGGGGGATTGGTTAGAGTAATAACCGTCAGAGGCAGGTTAATCATTCCTTTCAGAGTAATTGATGCCATACCTAACAAGTTCTTCTTTATCATCCCAGAGGTGAATGATGTCAATATCAATTTCGTCTGTAGGTGCAACATCCAGAAGGTACTGAATATCATGGACGATACGCATCATCAGTTTGCCGTCAGCGACTGCATCACGAACACGCAGGCGAACCATCCGGCCAATGTCATCTTCTTCTCCGCACTCAGCAGCGGCCTGGAAGGCAATGGGTATGGTCAGTTCTGCTTTATAAAGGTCGGCTATATCATATACGAGGGATTTATCATGGCCGGTATGGACAAATCCTAAGCCGGGAGAGCAGCCTAAGGCAACGATAATGCTATGAACAACGCCATACAAGGCTACATTAGCAGAAGATAGGGCTTTATTCACCGGGGTACTGGCATCATAGTCATCCGGATTATATTCCCGTTTATCCCAGTGGACTTGCCAGGTTTTTGCCTGCTCGCGATAAACACGACGTACCCGAGCCCCTTCCCTACCGCGTAGCTGCTGCATGGTCAGCTGGGATACGTCTTCATTTGGAAACCGCATCTGGTACATCTTCCGTGCTACAGCCAGGCGCGACCGGGTATTAGAAACCAGAGCTGCTTGTTTTTCTAAAAATCGGGTGGAATGGGCTAGAGACCGCCCATGGGCATAGTAGCGGACGCCTCGTTCGCCAACCCAGATCAGGCTGGTCCCGGCATCCCCAATCAGCTCCACGGCCCGGTGACTAATATCTGTCCCGGGGCCGAGGAGAAGAACACCTATAATAGCGACGGGAATCCGGATGGTTCCCCGGGCGTCCAATACGGTAATGGCGCTATCTTGACGGTTAATCTTAGCGTGTTCGACATAAATGAAGCTAACCCGGTCCCCAATCCGGGGGAGCTCCGGTAAGTCTGTCTTTTTTGCCCCGAATTTTTTATCCATGGGTCAGTCCAGGGGAATGATGGTCATCATGCCAAAACCATAGGCCTTTTTCTTACCAAAGCCCTCTGTAAGGGTTTGGCGAAATTGGTCGGCATCTGTGATGGTGAGCACGCCTTCATAGACGGTTTTTATCAGGCGAAGGGGCCGTTCATGTTTTTTACGCAAAAGGCCGTAGCCCCGCTCAACGATGGTAAAGGCATCCTGTTCCAAGTTAAAGCCATTCTTTTCTGCCCGAGCCAATAAGAAGGCCGCTTGTTGGTCTGCGGTGACATGGGGCATAACTCGTCCCCGGCCTTGAGCCCGGTTGCTCTTTGACATCACCGGGTTTAAGGTAACACGAAAGCGGGCTCGTTGGCCGGCTTTTAGACTGGCTAAAAAATCATCATAGGATTTTGTTTCCGCCGTACCCGGCAGGCCGTATTTCTCCAAGGCCTGTAAGTCCGGCGCTGTTTGGCTAACCAATAGTAAATACTGGCGGTCATTTAAGGTATCTACTCGCCACAGTTTACGTGACCGGTCTCCACTAGCCATTTCGGCAGGGAAGCTCTCTTCAACCCAGTTGTGGTAAGCGCCCAGGTGGGTCAAGTCCCGCATTTTTTGGCGATTATTCAGATCAATTTCAACACGCGATAGGTACATGCTAACCTCCAATCGCCCCAAAGGCGTCATGCTCAGTAGCCGCCTGCCGGATAGGGACGGTAAGACGGGTTTTCCCTTCCAACCGATAACCGAACTGTCTATTTTTCTGGTTAAAGGACAGGGGAACATCCTGGCGCCACTGGTGGCCATGCTGATCGGCGCATAGCTGAGCATCTGCATAAACAGTGAGCGTTTTATGGGTTTCGCCAGCGACAGAGACAAGACCCTGGGCCGGATAGGTCTCTAAGACTTCCAAGGGGCTTCCCTCAAAAGTCCCTATCAGGAAGTCTGCAGGCACCGGCAAGGACCGACGACCCATAAAGGGTTGAAAATAGGGAGCCTTAATTGCCTCGACCAGCCGGTCCAGCAAATGTTCGTCATCATGGGCTAGGGAAACAATAAAGATGGCGTCTTGCAGGTAGTACCTGTTCGTCACGTAGGTACGATCGAATGCTCCACTATTTTTATATTTTTGGGCGATATGGTAGTCCCGCAAGAGGGTCCCCTGCCGGTCAACCCGGACGGCAAAATTCAGGTCATTCAGTTTCTGGATTTCAGCATCCTCATCCCGCCTAAAACCGCAGCAGGCAGCCAAAAGACCGATGATGGCACTTTTCGAGGGGTAAAGGTCCGTCATCCGGCTTTCAAAGTAAGAAGCGGTACCCCAGGCCTGCAAGGGGCCGGCGCACTTTAGTAATATGGTTTTCACAAGGCATCACCTGTTACTCAAAAGAGACTTGCATGACTTGGTTATAAACCTCATCCTGAAGTTTTGTTAGGCTTTCTTCTCCCTGCCCTAAATCGGCAAGTTCTTCTTCCAGCCCGGGCGCTACATACATACTGGCCAAGGGCGGTTGGACAAAGCTTTCCACTTTTTTAAATTCTTCTTCTAACTTGTGGGCAGAGGCCTGGGCAAAGCCTTCTCCGGACCGGACCGGTTTTTCAAAGGCACTGACCAGGTTCACCGGCCGATCAGTACGCAGGGTAACGACAACGGCCTGGGGCAGGGTTTGATTGGCAAAGGTATTGGCTTTACCGGTGGGCATGCTCTTAACAAAGGCTTCGATGAATAGATTTAAGGCCTTGGCTGCTGCTTCCTGGTCACCTATTTGCTGAATAAATTCATGGACAGCTACATTGGCATACCGGTAGAGGGTAGAAGAGTTGAATTCAATGGTTCCCAGCATGCCGGCCCCGGCGTTATCTTCTTTTTGGCGGTCATCTACCCCGGTGAAGAAGTCAAATTCGCTTTGGATGCCATGGGTGGAGATGGCATGGGCCACCTGGGCAGAGGCGTCTTCATTCAGGGAGGGGTCATCGGCAACCATGCGGCCAAAGAGGGCGATATCGATGGCCGGATTCATAGATAAGATGGCCTGGAGGGCCTTTTTATCGCTTTCACCGGCTAGGGCAGCCTGGGCCAGCTGTTCAGCCTGCTTGTCGCCTAAAAAGAACAAGGCTTTGGCTCGTTGATCTTTGGTGCTGACGCCGGCTGATTTAAAAGTGGCTTCAGCTAGGGTCATGGCCTCTTCCCGACTTTTAGAAGGGCTGAGGGCTATGATTTTATCCGCTAAGTAGTTGACAATATCCAGGGTCCGGACACCAACATTGGCTGTATCCCCAAATTCTTTGAAATAGAGACGGATGGCTCTTTTCCAGCTTTGGGAGCTGACCCGGGCCCGTCTGACGCCGCCGTATTGGGCTGTTTTCGGGCTGCCGGTATCATCCCGGTTGACATTAGAGGGCGGAAGGGTTTGCAGGGCGTGGATATCTAAAAATAAGCGTTTTGTATTAGTCATTGTTTTCCTGTCCTTTCGTTTCAAAACGGTAATAATGGCGAGACCAGTTGAGCCGGACCGATTCTTCGTACCCCCTGCTAAACCAGTAAAGGTCTGATGCCAAGGCCGGATAGTCAATTTTTCCATCTTTCTTTGCCCGGAGCAGTTTAACCATTTGCCGCAAATGATGGATGAGTTCATCATAGTCTGTGGACGTTACCAGGGCATTAAAGCGCCGGTCGACCGCTAGGGAATCATCACCCCGGCGTAAAAGTTTTAGGGCATCACCTATATTATTGCGTTGCTTTTTTCCCTTTCCGTGACCAGTGTTTTCCCGGTCTTTGGTCTCTTGTTCCAGCCATACAGACTGGTCATTGCCCTGCTGATGGAGGGCATAAAGCTGGAGGGTGTTTAAAATTGTCCGTTCCTCATGAGAGAGGGCCCGTCCCCGGCCAATATAGGCTTCCGGTAGCTTTTCGAAAAGCAGGGGCCAAATATCAATACTGGCACTGGCCTCTTTACCAATAGAGTGCCGAAGAGCGGCTAGGGTGGCCTTGGTGGCTGAACTGCCTAAGCTTGAGCTGATTTCATGTAAGATAGCAGCTGTTACCCCGGCTACACTTGGCAATTGTTTCTTTGCTTCGCTCATGGTTCCTCCTTTACTGTAAACGTTTATGAATTGAGGCTGAGAATTTATTATAGGCAATGGCGATGTTGCTGACCTTGCCCTCTTCACTGACAAGGCCCTTGTAGTCTCTGGGGCCTGCTTCCTTCAGGATTTGCTCTGCTTCCCTAAAGGCCAGTTGTTTGACTTGCTCCCGCCAGCTGGCTATTTGTCTATCCTTATCTTCATGGGCAGATAGGCCACCGAGCCAGTCCCTAAAGGGGGCATCTACCAGGAAGTAGAACTGTTCTACCTTTTGATCCAGGTAGCCGGAAGAGCTCGTATTGCGAATCGCCGTAATTTCCTTAAGAAAGCCCCGGTAAATACCGTCAATAATGGTTTTAATCAGGTCTACTTCATTATTAATGCGGTCTACCCAGCCGGCCTCTTCCAAATCAGTCAAGATAAAGTCCTTGACCCGCAGGCTGTCATAAATTTCATTGACAGGTACCCAGGAGGTAGCGTTACCATCATCCTGCATGCTAATGGCTTCTAGTTCCAGGCTATCAATAGCCGTGTGTTGGCTCAGGTAATTGTACCAGTCAATAATCCCCGGTTTTCTCTTCGCCTGGTCTTGGTTGGATAGGTCGGTCAAGGTCAACAAGCCAAAAGACCGCCACAGGGCCTGGTGGTAACGGTGTTTCCGTGGGGTAAAGGTATCCTTATTATCCCCCTGCTTATTGAACTGCCAGAGGGTCATGGGCTCCAGGAAGGCATTTTGGTGGTCTAGGTCCGGCAATTTAACAATCCCAAAGGCAAAGGGCTCTTCTAGGTCACAGGCCGGATCAATATAAATGGCCCGGCTCCAAGTGGTATAAAGTTCTGCCAGGTTATTAATGGGCTCTCCACTCATCAGGCGGCTGACGACTTCCGAACTGTGGTACTCCCAGCAAGGGCGCTGCAAGTGAAGGGAATAATCATCCCGGTCCGGGTGTAGGGCTACAAAATTGAGCATAAGGGTTTGAAATAAGTTATCTCCAGCCAGGGTCGTCCCACCCAGGTCAAAAAGCCAGCCCTTGGAGGCCTTATACTTGTCTTTGCCAAAAATAACCTTATCTGACAGCCCCGAGTAACCTTGGAAGGTCAGGAGCCAGCGAATGACTTCCGGAGACGTTAGGATTTCCTTATTCTTATCTCGGACATATTTTGGAGAGAATAGGGCTATTTTATTGCCGCTTTCAGAAATAAGTCGGTTGATATTCTTCCCGGAAACTAAACTCGGGGCACTTTTGCTGAGCTTATCCGCTGCGACGACATCTTGGGACACCTGGAAAAAGGGATATTCCTCGTCAAAGAGGTAAAAGCGGTCATGCCAGGCATTTAAATAATCGGCCAGGACTTCCGGGAAAGAGCCTTGATCCCATAAGTCAAACCAAGTATCCAAAAGCGCCTCTGCATAGGCCTCGGGGTCATCTACAGGGCCCTGGTTTGTAGGCAGGTAGCGGTCATCCAGCTGAAGGCCTTCGTAGGGATTTCCTTGGGCATCAACCCGGGAAAAGACCGTGTGCAAAAGGGCTAAAAGCATCCGCAAGACAGCAAAGTCTTGCGTTTTCATGTCGCCGGCCAGCCCCTTATATTCATGGGCGTGGGCAAACAGGTCTTTGAGGGATACTTCCCGGGTATGGCCCTGGTCATCGACCAGGACGCGGATCCATCCCTCATCAATTAAGTTAAAGCGTTTCAACATCTCACATCCTTTCATATTCGAGCCCCAGGTCTTCGCTATAGGTCAAGCGGTAACCACTCAGTTCAACCTGCCCCTTATCATCAAAGACCAAGCCCAGGGCTCCTTTTAGCCAAGCTGTCTTTTGCCAATCTGGTAAATAAGTTCGATTATACGCCTCCAATTCTTCAATGGTTTTGTCGATAAGACCCGGATAGCATAAGGCACGGGGTAAGCGGAGGGTATTGACCGCCAACCTTTTTGCTACTTTCGGATCGTCAATCAGGCCTGAAATATCTTGATTTTCCGAAAATAGACCATAGCCACCGCCTAGGCCTTTCACAGCAATGACTTCAATGCTTTCATCGCTATCTCTGACCTGGGCCTGGGCTCGTACCTCATTATCATTCGGCAGGGCATTTTTTACCCAGCCGATTAAGCTGGCTGACCGACGTCTGGTCGGCTTCAAAACTGGGTCTTGAATCCGGAAGCCTTTTGCTTTTTCAGACTTCTTGTCTATAATATTACCATGTTTTTCTTTTTTGTCAACATATTTATTAATTAAAATTTCTTCTATCTCTACGTCTTCCTCACCGTACACTTTTTGTACCAAGGAAGAAATATCTTCCGGTATCTGTATCCTTTCCGGCAAAAAGTACTGGCTGCGAATAAGAAGGTAGTCCCCATATACGGCACTTGCACCCGGTTCGAAATCAAATCTGTCACTGGTGCCGACTACATAGAGGGTGGGATCTCTATAGGCCGCCGGTCGGTCGATATGATGTCGGTGGAGCCGGCCAAGCCGTTGAAGAAGAAGGTCTATTGGGGCTAGGTCTGTAATCATCACATCAAAGTCGATATCCAAAGACTGCTCAATCACCTGGGTGCCAATCACAAGTTGGCGGCTAGGTCGATCAGCGCCTTTGCCAATACGCGCCAATAGGTCTTGCTCTTTGGCCATCCGGCCCGTCGCAATAAAAGCGGAATGAAGGACCAAGACCTCATCTTCTGCAAAAAGGTCTCTACAGGTTCGGGCTAGGGCCTGGGCCCGTTTGACGGTATTGACCACGACCCCTATATTGCCCCCTGCGTCCATTAGTTTTTTGATGGTAGGAATGAGGTCTTCCTCCTCGATGCGCCGGACTAAAACCTCATGTTTGCTGGCAACAGCCAGGTCATCTTTTTGCAGAACGCTGTCCCCATCCGTATAGGTAATCAGGGGATAGGCATCGGCCCGGCTCGTAAAAGCAGAATCAGGGAGGGCTGATTTAGCCCCCTTGCCTTTTAAGTAGGCTTGGACCAGCTTGCGCCGCTGTCCTGCAGGCAGGGTGGCGGATAATAAGATGACCGGTACCCCGTAGGTTGCCAACCAAGTCAAGGCTTCTTCAAGGTACTGGCTCATATAGGCATCATAGGCATGAACTTCATCAATGACCACGACTTTTTTGCTCAGCCCTAAGTGGCGTAAGGCCAGGTGCTTTTGCTTCAAGGCCAAAAGCAAGACCTGGTCTACAGTTCCTACGATAAAATCATCTAAGGAGGCTGTCTTCCGACCGGAAAACCATTCGTTCACTAAGATATGCTCATCTTCACTGTCTAAGTTGACCTGTCGGGCCAAGGCCGAAAAATCCGGATTAAGGGCTGCCTTACCATGAAGCAGGCGTAAGGAAACAGCCTGGTCTGCCTCCTCGGCCAGATGATCCAACCAATCTTTTATCCGCGGGAAAATTCCATTTGAGGTGGCTTGAGTCGGCAAGGCAAAAAACAAGCCGCTCCGCCCTGTCCGTTCAGCTACTTGCTCCGCACTAATCAAGGCCGCTTCGGTTTTGCCAATCCCCATGGGGGCTTCCAGGATGATTAACCCCGGGGCTTCTGCGCCTTCAATGATATCCGCCAAGCCCGTTTGGATAGGGTTCGGCGAAAAGTGAAAGCGATCTTCATAGGTCGCCGTCAAATCGAATAGAGGCTGGGGCGTCCAAAGGTCACTTTTTATCCATTTTGACCAACCAGCGATGAGCCGGTCTTCCTGGTTGTCAGCTGCAGTTCTGACCAGAGGAAGCAAGGGAAAGTAGCTTTCATTACTGGCAATCCAGTCAGCCATAATTAAAAGGCCAGATAAGAGCGCTTGCCCAGGCTGAGTGACGCGCGGGAGGTCATCGACAGATGAATAGCCATTAGTGGCCAGGGCCGTTTCCAAAATAGCCTTTTGGGTCCTAGTCCAAAGTTGGTGGATAGGATCCGCAGGGTCAGTGACCTGCTTGTAGTTATTATCATAACTACGGCAATGGGCACAGCCTATAGGATCATTCAAGGGCTGGCCATGGTGGGCACCAACAATACAAGCAAGGTCTTCCTTGAGGCCGAAACAATCCAGAAGAACTTGACCGGCTAAGGCATGTGGCGTCCGAGACCGACTTGGCAAGTCTAAACTGCTAATGCCACTGAAACCCACCTGTTCAAGTTTTTCCAGTAAGGCTCTATCCAAGTCCGGCGAATACTGGAAACCCTGTAGGATTTGAAAGGACGGAGTGGCCTTGCCCAAATCATGGACCGCTCCGAGGAAGCGGATCAGCCGGTAGGCTGCCTCTTCTGACGGATCGGATAAAGCCCTGGCCAGGTAAAGGCGCTGGCCGGGGCTTAGCCAATGCGTCCACAGCAGGCCGGCTACCCCCTCTGTATCCTTTAAATGCTGTGGCAGAGATAACCAGCTAAAAGCGCCATTGGTATCATTTTTCTTAGCCCATAGGGCATCGGTCGCATTCATAAGAGCTCCTTTTCCAGTCTGTTCTCCTCTTGTAAACATTTGTAGCGTTACAATTAATATATCATTGGATTTATTATTCTACAATAGCTTGATGAAAAGCAAGCTGTGTTTTAGTAAGCTGCGGCAAATTAAGGCAAATAGATAGCACCCTCCCCCACATAAAAAACCGGCAGCTTGCATGAAGGTTTTCTTCATGCAAGCTGCCGGTTGCTTTAATCCTTTATTTGACGCAGTTGGGTTTAGCCGAAGAGGCGTTTGCTGGCGAGAGCGGCGCCTTCTACCAGGGATTCGAGTTTTGCCCAGGCGATTTGTTCGTGAATCCGGCCGCCTAGGCCGCAGTCGGTGGAGGCGATGACGTTTTCCGGGCCGACGAGTTCGGCGAAGCGGACGATGCGGTCGGCGATAAGTTCGGGGTGTTCGACGGCATTGGTGGAGTGGGATACCAGGCCGGGAACGATTTGGCGGCCAGCGCCGAGGCGGTCTTTATTCTGCCAGACTTTCCATTCATGGGCATGGCGGGGACTGGAGGCTTCGAAGGAGAAGCTGCCGGCCTTGATTTGCAGGCATTGGTCGACGATGTGTTCAAAGGGGATGTCAGTGGTATGGGGACCATGCCAGGAACCCCAGCAGATGTGCAGACGGACCAGGGAGGGGTCAATCCCTTCCAGGGCGCGGTTGGCGGCATCTACCCGGAGTTGGAGCCAGGCTTGGAAGTCTTCGACGGTCGGTTCGGGGTTGATTTGGTCCCAGGCTTCGGCCAGGTCCGGGGCGTCGAGCTGAACGATGAGGCCGGCGTCGGTGATGGCTTTGTATTCTTCATGCAGGGCGTCTGCGACGGCGTCTAGAAGGGCCTTGTCGTCATGGTAGTGACGGTCTTCCAAGCGGGCGGCAGAGCCCGGGGAGATGGCGGCCATGAAGCCTTGTTGGACGCCGTATTTTTTCATGGCTTCAGTGAGCAGGCTGACGTCACGGTTGACCTGGTCCTGGCCAACGTAGGTGACAGGGCCGGCAAAAACCGGGTTGGCGACTTTATTCCGTCTGCCTAAAACGCCGCTATCGGGGTCTTCATAGGCGGCTTGGAATTTTTCCCGGTCCCGGCGGTCTTGGAAGCTGGTCAGTTTGACGTTACCGGGGGTAGAGCGGACTTTTTCAGTCCGGCCCCAGCGGTCTTCGTCGGTCATTTCCAGGCCTCCAAGCCGGTAAAAGGAGTAGTTCCACCAGGCACCGTAGTCAATGGCCCCTGAGGTGATGTGGCCGTATTCACCGTCGTTGACTTGGTCAATGCCGATGTCGTGCTGTTTTTTGACGACTTTATCGACGGATTGGGCGATGATTTCGTTGAATTTTTCTTCAGAGATGGCGTTATTGGCCCGAGCGGTATTAGCTTCTAATAATTCAGGGGTTCTCGGGAGTGAACCGACGTGGGTGGTTAAAATTTTATTTGCCATATTAAAGTCCTCCTTAATATAGGGTCATTATATCATAAGGATATAGTCTGACTGGGTAAGATATGCCTGGATGCAGACATATGGGTTATTTTTTAGTCTTTATTGATTTAAGGGAAATTGCCGGTAGCCGTGGTGGAGAGGGCCGCGTCCTTGGCCCAGATCCAAGCCGGCGCGGATGGCCCCATCGATGTAGGCCTTGGCTTCATGGACGGCCTTGTCCAGGTCGTAGCCCAAGGCCAGGCCGGCGGCAATGGCGCTGGATAGGGTGCAGCCGGTGCCGTGGGTATTGGGGTTGGGGATGCGGTCGCCGCAGATCCATTGGCCCTGGCCGTCATGGAAGAGGTAGTCATCGGCATCTGCAGCCCCTTCGGCCCGCTTGATGAGGACAGCGCAGGGGAAGGCCTGCCCGATTTCCCGGGCGGCTTCAACCATGGCGTCTTTATCGGGTAGGGGCCGCTTGGCCAGGACTTCGGCTTCTTTCAGGTTGGGGGTGATGACGGTGGCCAGGGGGAAGAGGGCTTCTTCCATAGCTTCTACAGCCTCGCTTTTAATGAGGCTGGACCCGCTGGTGGCCCCCATAACCGGGTCCAGGACGATGTTTTCGGCGCCATATTTTTTCAGGTTTTCAGCGATTACTTCAACGATGACCGGTGAAGACAGCATGCCGATTTTTACAGCGTCCGGCCGGATGTCTTCAAAGACGGATGCCATTTGAGCGGCGACAAAGTCCGGCGGGGTATCCAGGACATCCTGGACGCCGGTGGTATTCTGGGCGGTGAGGGCGGTGATGACGCTCATCCCGTAAAGGCCGTAGGCGGCAAAGGTTTTGAGGTCTGCTTGTAGGCCGGCGCCACCACTTGAGTCGCTACCGGCAATGGTTAGTACTCTTTTCATGCTTGTTCTCCTTATATCAGACAGGCTGCCCGGATGCTGCCTAGTAGCTTTCACATTGCAGGCGGGCATCCAGCTCGTCCGCTTGGAGCAGGTTCAGGGCATCAATCAGGCGGTTGCGGTAACTGGCATTACCTTCATTGGGTTGCAAGTTGGTCCAGGCGACCTGGCCGGCCACGCCTAAGGCGGCCACTGCTGCAGCGGTCGCTTCCAGGGGCTGGTCAGGGCTGGCCCCTAAAAAGGCGGCCACCAGGCCGGACAGCATGCAGCCGGTGCCGGTCACTTCTTCCATTTTAGGGTGACCGTTGCGGATGGCAAAGGCCCGCTGGCCATCTGTGACGATGTCAATGGGGCCGCTCACGGCAGCCACACACTGGTGGCGCCGGGCAAAGGCCTTTAGCTGGTCGGTAAAGGCAGCGAGGTTATCCTCGTTGGGCTTATCCGCATCCAGGGCGTCCACCCCGCCGGTATGTCCGCCCAGGCCCATGAGGGCCCGCATTTCAGAGGCGTTGCCCTTAATGGTGGTCACCTGGACCTGGCGGAGGATATTCTCGGCCACAAAATTGCGGTAGGGTGTGGTGCCAACGGCCACCGGGTCAAAGACAACGGGGTGGCCCAGTTCGTTGGCCCGGCGGCCGGCGGCGATCATGGCCTCCAGGACATGGCCTGAAGGGTTGCCCATGTTCATATTCAGGGCCTGGGCAATGGCGGTCATATCGGCCGCTTCCAGGGGATTATCGGCCATACAGGGGCCGGCGCCACAGGCCAACTGGGCATTGGCCACATCATTCACCGTAACAAAATTAGTAATACTGTGCACCATCGGGTGCCGGTCACGCACTTGCAGTAAATATTTTCCGAACATAGCTGCCCCTTTCCGGTACAAAAAAAGCTGCCTTGCACCAAGGCAAAACAGCTTAGCATGTGGTCAATGCCTACGTTGGCAGGCACCACATCAGGCTCTAGGGGCCGGGAAAATCCCAGGCTTAGCCTGCTTTGGCAGGCCCCCTTCTCTTCTGTCAAATGTACCACGTCAGCCCGCCTCCGTCAAGGAGAAGCCTGTACCGGAAGCCAGCCCTTTATGTTACACTCAAGGAAGCCGCTATGCACTGTCTGTTATTCAGGAGATGATTGTTTGTATTTTGAAGATTACCAGGTTGGTCAGGCCTTTGATGTGGCCCCTATTAGCCTTTCAGAGGAGGACATCATCAGCTTTGCAGAAACCTTTGACCCCCGCCCCTTCCACCTGTCCCATGAGGCAGGCCGGACCACCCGCTTTGGTGGCCTCATTGCCTCCGGCCTCCACACCCTTTCAGCCGCCTGGGGTGCCTGGGTCAAGTCTCCGGAAAATAAGGACGGGACCATTTGCGGGGTCGGGATCGACCGCCTGCGCTGGCTGGCCCCGGTCTATCCCGGGGATAGGCTCAGCTCGCGGCTGACCATCCGGGATAAGAAGCTTTCCCACCATGGCCGGTCCGGTACGGTTTACGGCAGCTATGAAAGCTACAACCAGGCCGGTGAACCGGTACTCTCTATGGAGGTCCTGGTCTTAGTCGCCTGCCGGTCCGAGGCCTAAAGGCGGCGCCGGCAGGCGGATAGATGGCCCGGCCCTTATCTAATAAAGGAGAAGAGATTATTCGCCCCAGAAGGATTGGGCCAGACGTTGACCTTGGTCAATTTTTGCCCACTGTTCCTCTTCCGTTAAGTCATTACCGCAGTCGCAGGAGGCGAAGCCACATTGGTGGGACAGGTAGAGCCGGTCTTTAGGGATAATAGCTGCTGCCTCATTTAAAAGGGCCAGGCATCGGTCTTCATCGTCCAGGGTCCGGGTCTTACTGGATAAGACGCCCAGGACCACTTCTTTTTGCGGTTGGTCTTTTAAGACGGATAAGGCGGAAACAGAGCCGGCCCGGTCATCGTCCCATTCAAGGAAGAAGCGATCGTAGTTTTGTTTTTCCAGGAAGATATTGGCAATGGTTTCATAAGAGCCATCGCTCATGTGGTGGCTATCGTAGTTGCCGCGGCAGTTGTGGGTCCAAACCAGGAGCCCCTTACTGTGGCCATAGTCAATGACGTCATTATTGAGGTCAATGAATTCTTGAGCCAGGTGGGCCAGCTCTTCATGGTTAACCTTGTCAGCTGAGAAGGGGGAGCTGGAATTATCTGAAGAGAAGAGCTGCCAGAGGCAGTCGTCAAACTGGATGATCTTCCCACCAACGGCGACATAGTCATCGATAAATTCCTTGTAAGACTTAGCCAGGTCCTTTTTCAGGTCTTCAGGGGTCTTGTAGACTTCCCCTTCACCAATGACCTGGTCAATACCCAGAAGACAGAGTTCCCCGTAAATGTGAGAGGGTGAAGGCACCGTCAGCTTGAGATTTTGGTTACCGGCCAGGTCTTGCAGCCGTTGGTAGACCTTAATAAAGTTGTGGATCTTGCCGGAAAGGGGTTTTACAATCCGGATACCGATGTCCTTCCGGGTTTCATAGCCGTGGTTACCGTCATGGTCTTGGAAGAAGTAACCATGGTCAGCGATAAAACGTTCCGTCCCCTCTAGGCCCCAAACAAAGTCCAGGTGCCAGAGGGACTTGGAAACTTCCCCATCGGTCAGGATATGGATGCCATGGGCAATCTGCTTTTCAACGACATCCTTAGTTGCGGCGGCTTCGCAGGCTTCATAGCCTTCGAAGTCATCATAAAAGGGATAGGTGATATCATCCCGGTGTTCAATCTTATGCTTGTAAGCCAGCAAGTCTGCCGGTCGTAAAAGGCTACCTACTAATTCAAAACGTTTACTCATCGTATATTCCTCCCATATATCCTCATGGATTGTATTGCGTCAACTTGTTGTTTAACGTGAAGAGAGTATAACACCGATGGTCAGTTATAGCCACAAGCTATTTTATATATTCAGTTATAGTTTTAGCCTATTACTTCATCCGGGAGGACCTCTACCCCATAGCCCCGGACCACGTTTTTCAGCTCTTCGACGAAGCGTTTAGCCAGCCGGCTCATGGTAATATCCTTCCGAACAATCCAGCCTACCTCGATTTCATCCTCCACTTCCAGGGGAACGGCGACAATGTTGTCCCCATTCAGGTCGGCACTGACCAGGCCGGTGGCAATGGTATAGCCATTGAGGCCAATCATCAGGTTAAAAATCGTGGCCCGGTCGCCGACATAAATATCCTTTTTCACGAATTCTGTACTGAGAATCTCCTCAGAAAAGTAAAAAGAGTTCTCCTTGCCCTGCTCATATGACAGGCGGGGGTAATCCTCCAAGTCTGCCAGGGTCACCGATTCCCGCTGGGCTAGGGGATTATCCTTGCCGATAAAAATATGCGGCTTGGCAATAAAAAGCGGGTGAAAGACCAGGCCCCGTTCCCGCAAGAGCCGGGTAATCACCTCCCGGTTGTAGGAATTGAGGTAAAGGACCCCCAGCTCACTGCGCAACTCCTGGACGTCCTCGACCAGTTCATAGGTCCGGGCCTCCCGGAGGGTGTAGGCATACTCTTCCGTCTTGGTGGCCTTGACCATATTGACAAAGGCATTCACCACAAAGGCATAATGCTGGGTGGAAATGGCGCACTGTTGCCGGGTGGGCCGGTCCTCTAGCCAACGGGCCTCTAAAAGCTCCATCTGCTCAATGACCTGGTGGGCATAGCCTAAAAATGACTGACCATCCGGCGTCAAGGCCATCCCCCGGGCCGTCCGGGTAAAAAGGGTGCATCCCACCTCCCGCTCAATCTCCCGCAAGGCCGCCGAAAGGCTGGGCTGGGAAATATATAAGTTATCCGCCGCCTTATTAATAGAGCCCGCCTTGACAATGGCGACAAAGTATCTCAACTGTTGAATGGTCATATGGCCTCCCAATTTTTTCTTGACATCTTTACCTATCCTAGGTATAATAATTTCCGTTGCATAAGAAAGCAACAGCTATTTTGCGCTATTAGCTCAGGTGGTAGAGCATCTGACTTTTAATCAGGGTGTCAAAGGTTCGAGTCCTTTATAGCGCAGCACAACCGTCCTCGCAGAGGGCGGTTTTTTTATGGCTTCCTCTATAAGCAACCCCTGCACCTTGTCTGCCGGTATCCTAGTCATTATTTAGCCAACGAAACCGGTCAATCTGCGTCTAAGCAAAAAGGGGCCGTTCCTCTATTATATGTGTAGTGGCTCCTTCCTTTGCCAATTCATTTTTCTACACCTATCCATCCATCTTTTTCAAGTCATCAAGCTCCCGCTGAACCTGTCGAATGGCCGCCAGGCTGGCCCTTTCATCCATCATCAGCCGGTCCAGTTGAAATTGCAAAAGCAGCACCTGGTCCTCCCGGGCCCTTTTCTTTTTCCCCAGGTAGGCAGAGGATACCAACCTTTCCCGGTCAATAAAATAGTGCCGGTCTGTCGTTGCTTGAACAAAGGCATGGTCGTGGGATACCAGGATAACTGCACCCGGATAGCCCTGAATAAAATGCTCAAGGGCTTCTCGCGTTGGAATATCCAGGTAGTTGGTGGGCTCATCTAAAATAAGCAGGTGGTAGCTGCCCAAGAGAACCTTGGCAATAGACAGGCGAACCCGCTCCCCTCCTGACAGCTGGGCGACCGGCGTCTTCATCTTATAGCCCTTAAAGCCCAAGGCTGCTAAAAGAGTCCGGACCACCGTCTCCGGCTGCTCCACCAAGCCAATATTATCCCGAATACTTTTCTTCCCATCCAACACCGTAAAATCTTGGGCAAAATAGCCGATCCTTAAATCATCGGCATAATAGCCCGCCAGATCATGGTTAATGATTTGCCGCAAAAAGGTGGTTTTCCCTGCCTTGTTCGGGCCGGTTACAGACACCTTGTCTCCTGCTTGAATGCGGAAGCCTGAAAAGGCAAACAAGGGCCTACCCCCGGCTTGAACCGACCCGGCCTGCAAGTTGACCAGGGTTCTGGCTCCCCCTTTGGCCACTGGCCCCAGCTCTTTAAACTGAAAGGAGCGGTCCTCTTGGGGCACTGGAGGCTTTTCCAGCCGGTCTATCCGCTTTTCCAGGGCCTTGGCCGACCTGGCCAGGGCTTTTTGTTGGCCGTCATACCTACCGGTGTAGCCCTTCACCTTAAAATCAGCGTCACTGACCCCTTTCTTCTTCTTTTTAAAGTGCTTGGCCCGCTCCATCCGCCCTTGGGCCTCCTTCTCTAACCGGTCAAGCTTATTTTTGTAACCAGCGTAGGCCGCAGCCTGTCGTTCAACTTCTTTTTGCTTTTCCGCCTTATACTTGCTGTAATTGCCCGGGTAAATGGATATCTGTCCTTGGTCAATGGCCCATATTTGCTGGACTGTTTGATCTAAAAAAGCCCGGTCATGGGAAACCAGGATAACCGCCCCGGGGAATTGGGATAAGGCTTCCAACAAACGGGCTAGGTGTCCGGCGTCCAAGTTGGAAGTGGGCTCATCCAAAATAAGCAGGTCCACCGGCCAGCTAAGTGCTTCACGAATCGCTCCAAAGGCTTCTTCCCCACCGGAGGCCTTAGAGGGCTCCTTTAACTGGGGCACATAGGCAAAGGTCTTTTTACGAGTGATGCGACCCCTGTAATCCCTATCCTCACCTACAATCATTTTCAAGAGTGTGGACTTGCCTGACCCATTGCTACCCACCAAACCAATCCAATCGCCTTGGTTGACAATCAACTCCGGCGCCTGAAAGAGGACTTGGCCATCAAAGGCCTTAACGATATTTGAACACTTGAGAACTTCCATTCTTAGCTCCTTTTCCCTTGACTTCCATCACGGCCATCAGTATGGGCTAAAAATGGGTACACAAAAAGACATGGTCCTTTTAACCATGGCGCAGAGCATACCACTCCCTAGTGGGAAGTCATCTTAGCCCTAATCGTTAAAAGTAACCATGTCCTTAATCCTCAACTTTCTCAAGATTACTTATATTATAATCCGTCCTTTATTAATTGACCAGCCCCGATAAGAACATCCGAGCCCCGTCACCTTCACCCCTAATCGAGGAGCTTCTCCGCCCATTCCGCTTCTTTAAAGCCGAGCAAGACAGTATCTTCAGTGACAACCAAGGGCCGCTTGACCAGCATGCCGTCGCTGGCTAAGAGCTTTAATTGGTCATCTTCAGACATGTCGGGGAGCTTGTCCTTGAGCTGGAGGTCTCTGTAAACCATACCGCTGGTATTAAAGAACCGTTTCAAGGGGAGGTCGCTCTTGGCCTGCCAGGCCTTTAATTCGTCATAGGTTGGGTTGTCTTCAACAATGTGCCGGGCGGTATACTGGATGCCATGGTCATCCAACCACTTTTGTGCCTTTTTGCAAGTGGAGCATTTTGGATAAGCGATAAATAACATACCTGCCTCCTTATGGCTATACCGGCCCGGTCCTGTCACCTTGGCAGGGGCTGCCGGCTGATTTTTCCTGTTAGACTCTGACACCTATATACCCCTTTTGCCCTTCTTTACCCGGGGCCCGCCTGGTTAAAGCCAATAAAAAAGCCCCTGCCCGAGCAGGAGCTGATAGCCTTGTATTAAACCAGCATGGCGCCATCCACATGGAGGATTTCCCCTGAAATGTAGGAGGCATTGTCACTGACCAGGAAGGCGCAGGCCTTGGCGATATCTTCCGGTTCACCAATCCGCCGCATGGGAATGTTATTGATGAGGGGCTGGATCATTTCTTCCGGCAGGTTTTTAACCATATCAGTATTGGTAATCCCCGGGGCAACGGCATTGACCCGGATATGGTCCGGGCCCAGTTCCCGGGCCAGGGAGATGGTTAACCCATTCACAGCAAATTTACTGGTCGGGTAAGCGACCCCACGGGTTTGGCCATATTTACTGACCATGGAGCTGGTGGAAATAATGGACCCGCCGCCCTGTTTTTTCATTTGGGGAAGGACGGACAGGATGGTGTTGAAGACCCCTTTAATGTTTAGGTCCAGGATTTTTGAAAACTTTGCAGCGTCATAGTCATAAACAGATACATCGTCTGCCACGCCGGCATTGTTGACGAGGACGTCAATCCGGCCATACTGGTCGATGATCCGGTCCATTTCGGCCTTGAGGGCGGCTTCATCCATGAGGTCCGGCCAAGCCCCTTCGACCTGGTCATACTCCCCTTCAAAGTCTTTCAGGGCCTTGTTGACCGTTTCTTCCCGGGATCCGAAAAGGATGACCTTGGCCCCCTGGGCTAAGAATTCGCGAACGATGGCGTGCCCAATCCCCCGGGTACCGCCGGTAACAACACATACTTTATCTTTTAGCATAAATATCCCCTCCTTAAATATTTGTTTCTATTATAGCCAGTTTTTCTCAATTTGTCAGCTATCCGGCTATTATTTTTCTTAATATCACGACTATTCTGCCTTTTTAAAGCCCTGGTCACTGAACAGGAAAAACAAAAGCACCTGCCGGGCCAGCACCAGCAGCCCGGCAGGCGCACTTATGCAAGCGTCATCTGCCATTCATTTATTCGAGGATAAGACCCGGAAGGTCCAGAGGTTGGACGTATTCGTCGCCCTTGTAGACCCGCATATTCCCACCGGATACTTCGTCAATGAGCATAACTCGACCTTCGGCGTCTTTACCGAATTCCAGTTTGATATCATAAAGCTCTAAGCCTTTTTTCGCCAGAACAGCCTTAATCACATCGGAAATTTCCCGGGTCCATTTATGCAAAAGGTCATATTCTTCAGCACTGGCAATCCCCAGCATAATCATTGCATCTTGGTTAATCAGGGGGTCGCCGGCAGCGTCATCCTTGAGGGTGAATTCAACAAGGCCGTCCAGGTCCTTGCCTTCTTCAACGCAGGAATGGTAGCGACGGAAAAAGCTCCCTACAGCCCGGTAGCGGCAAATGCATTCTAAACCCTGGCCAAAGACTTCCGCCGGAAGCACTTCCATGGTTTTTTCTTCAATGTTACTGGTCACATAGTGGGTCGGGATTCCTTTTTCTTTGAAGAGCTCAAAGAAGTACCGGGTCATCCGCAGGGCTGCGTCGCCGCTGCCTTCAATGCTTAAGCCAACTTCATTGGCACCCGGGTCAAAAACCCCGTCCTTACCGGTAACATCATCCTTAAATTTTAAAAGGATATGGCCGGATTCTAAGCGAAAGACATCTTTTGTCTTACCTGATTTAATTTTTTCCATGATTGCCTCCTCATTAAGATGAATAACATCATGTAAATTATACGCCTAAAAAGAACCCTTGAAAAGACCCGGACATTCTTTCCATAAGCTTTTACTTGTTTTTTTACTTATTTAGTGAAAATTCGCCAGCCGGGATTGTCCTATTTAATCCAAGCGACCGGGTACAACCGGCCCTAGGCCAGGCCGGCCGCCGCTTTAATGGCCGCCACCCAGGCCTTCCCCCGGTAGACAACAAATTTATGGCTCTCATCCAGGGTATCCACGATAATGTGCTGGCTGATCAAGAGGTTGCGGGACTGGTAGACATTGGTAATCGTGTCCAGGGGAATCGTATAGCTAGAGATATCAAAGTTCACACTGTGGGGCCTGAAATAAAGCTTTCGGTCCGTCAGCTCCAGAAATCCCCCGCTGGCCGTCTCCCGCTTTTGTGCATCCGATAAGAGGACATCCGCCACCCCTACCAGGAAAGAATCCTTATTATTGTGGACCCGGGTATAACGGTTGGCAAAGCCCTTGCGCAGGGTCCTCTCCCCCGCCTCCCGGCCTTCATCGACCTCATGACTCATGACCATCCTCCTCACCTGTTCCGGCTATCCTGCCAAATAATCTTATCTTACAATTATTTTACCAGGCCGGCATGGATTTTAGTTCAAGGCTTGGAAAAGGTCCGGTCAAATTTTGGTATGGTTGGGAAAAGGGCCGGTTAGCTGTAGATGAGGGCTAAAAAGCCCTTTATAGAGCCTTTGTCAAATACTTTTGTCATGATAAAATAAAGCTGCCAAAGACATTAGACAGCTTTTAGCATAAAACATATGTATACTGATCTCAGAAAGGAGGAACCCCTTTGTCAATCGGCCAACAACTCAAACAAGCGCGCATCGAGGCCCAGATGACCCAGGAACAGGTCGCTGAGAAAATTTTTGTTTCACGTCAGTCTATTTCAAATTGGGAGAATGAAAAAAACTATCCGGATATCATGAGTGTTATCCACCTAAGCGACCTATATGAAATAAGCCTTGACCAGTTACTAAAAGGGAGTGATAGCTACATGAAACATTTAAACGAAAGTACAAATATTGTCAAAAGCAACCAAAAACTTTTTGTGTTAATAGTCGCAACCCTTTTTACTATGATCGCTACTCTTCTCTTAACTCAGTGGTTTCCCGAGAAAGTCACATTAATTGTTGTCTTTACCCTGTCAACCATCTTAGCCGGCATCCTATATAGGCAAATCATACGCCGTTTTTAAAGGAAGGTGAAATAATGAATTATTTTTTACCACTCATGGCTATATCCGGAGCCGTTACTTTTGTTGGCGGAGTTATGCTAGCCTATAACATCTATCAGATGACCATCATTGATGCCGAAGCGAGGGGAATTCAAAAGCCAAAGGCTTGGGGACTCTTAAATGCAGCAGGCAATAATGGGAATGGCTTCATACTCCTATACCTGATTCGTCGTCGACAATTCCCGGTAAAATCGCTCCCAAAAGACAAAAAAATAGCCTTGAACCTCTATAAAAAGAAGGCTCTGCTGGCTATGGGTTTTCACCTGGTTGCAGGACTAGTATTTGCGATTTGCCTGATCAACTATATCAACTGAAGGCCTGCTGAAAAAAGCTTCTAAGATGAGCAGCGGGCTTCCGGCAGCTCAATATACCTATAATCAATCTCTTTCTCATCTTTTTTAAATTGATCCAGGTATCTTTCTTCCATGTAGGTCATCATAAATCGGCTGGAGCGATTAATATAAACCAGGATATTATCTTTATCTTTCCTATACTCACTAATTAAGCCTACAGAAAAAAGCTTCCTGAGTTCTGCTTGAAAAGATTCGGAGACGATATTAAACTCTTTATGGTTTCTTCCAAACTTTCTGCTCTGATAAAATACTAGCCCCCCTAAAAAATAATCAAAAATACCCATGGAATTATCAATGTAGAATTGAATTCTTTTAAAGGGAATTTGGGAAAGCGCCTTAAGGCTAAAGTAGTCTTCATATTTAAATACGTACCAAGAGCTCTTATCCATATACGCTCTGATATCTTTTAGCAAAAGGTCTAGGTCTTTTCTACTATCAAAAGTTCTATTTGAGTAGAAGGCACTTGTAGGATGATTACTCACCCGGAAGGTAATAAATTCATTTTCGCTCCTTATGATAATAAAGTATGACGACTTCGCTTTCTGTGAAACATAAAAGTTAAGTAACTTTTCGCCATCTCTTAAAATGGTTTTTACTTTTTCATCCAAAAGATGAATCATAGCGTCTCCTTATCTACCCGCAAAGGCTACAGCAAGGATATAATATCCGTTGAATAGACAGACCCCTATTCTTCCTCACCGTCCCATTCCAGATAGCGGTCAATCTCTTCATCGGTGCACTTGCGGATAATTCGCTTGGTTTTTTCCAGCGGAAAGGGGGCCTCTTCTGCGCTAAAGTACTCAACCGCCTGGACCTCTGCCAGGGTCTTGGTGTTGTCTTCGCCGGCAGGGACAATAACAAGGTCGCCCGCTTCGATGCTGTCATCGTCTGTCAAATAATAGTAATCCTTGCCAATGTAATTGAAAGAGACACTGCAGAAAATATAGTCTGACCGGCGGCGCCTGACTTTACCATAAACGGCAGGGTCAAAAATATCTCCCAGGCCCTGCCTCCTTATAAAGGCCGAGACGCAATTGGCGAAGCCGGCAAAGTCGACCGGCAGCCCCCTTTTATCATAGCTGCCCCGGATGACCCGCCGGGGCTTTTTTTGATAATCAAGGGTTATTGCATAAGTCTTGCTGTCATCTGGGTCATCAATAACATCAGCGGGATTTCCTTCTATAGCTGTAAATAGGCGCTCTGCCTCAAAAGATTCCAGCAGTCGGCTAACGGCATCGCCCTCTTCATAACGATAAGAAAGTCTGCCCCCTTCTGTCTGCTGATTAAAAATGAGGCTACCGCTTGCCTTGTCAATCACAAGCGAAGCGGTTTCCTCTTGCAAGAGGGACTTTTCAGACCGATCCCTAGGGAAGGCGATTGCCTTGAGCCGCCTGGTCCGATGATAGTCCAGGGCAATCCTGGTGATCAAATCCGGCTTGCCCCGGCCATCAAAGGCATATAAGTCATCCATATCCAGGACCTTCCGGAGGAGGTCAGACAGCGAGATTTCTTTATAGACCAAATCTGCACCCAGGGACCCCTTAAAGAGATAAACCCTGTCCTCTGTATTGGTCAAGGTCAGGTCCCAGCTGCCGGAATCTGTCAGGAAGACCCCTTCAGGGTCCCTTTTGAAATAGGCCGCCATGGCACAAAGCAGGGCATCCGTCAGCGCCTGTTGAATGACAAAATCCCGGCTGCGGGCTTTTTCGTAGCTGCCTGGGCCGTGGCCATAGCTATAGCCGGCAAAGGACACCCCGCCTTCATGGTCAACGGTCACCACTTGTTCCACTTCTTCGCATGAGCCGGGCAGGAGGCCATAAGCCACTCTATTAGAGACCAGGCGCATCTCTTTCAGATGGCCCCGGAAGGGGGCCGGTTGCCCGCCGGCAAGGGTAAGCAACCGACCCAGGGCCAGGATAAACCAGGCCCGGTTCTGGGGTAGTTCAATAGCTGCCGGGTCATCTGCCAATTGGTTGAAATACTGCCAGCGGGCATAAATAGCAGCCCCCAAGAGGGAGATATCTACAACCTCATCAATAACCCCCTCCAGTGCCCCATAGCTCGTCGCCGCCTCGCCATAGGCCGCATAAAAAGCCTGACCACCGTCCATCTCAAAGCCAAGGGCCGCACAAGCCTCCCCCAGCGCCTGACCGGCTAAGTCCCGCTGGTTCATCCGGTAATCCCGAAACCTATCCCGCCATTGACCGGCAAAATCATATACCTCCTGCCAATAGGCCATCCTGGCCACCTCCATCCTGAATGAATACCTTGTCGCTCGCCAGCCTAAAGATCAAACCAGCTTAGAAAAATCATCTATAAATTGAAGGACCTCTTCCCGGGGCTGCTTGGCATAGATAAGGCCGTAGGGGACGCCGGGGCCTTGCCAGTTGAGAGGGATATTGATGAGAGAGGGGTGGATATTAGACCAAATGTCCAGGCTGAGGAGGACGACTTCGGCTTGGTTGCATTTATTAAAAACGTCTAAATCATAGTAATCCTCTGCGTCTAAGATAGTGATTGCAGGGTGGGTCTTGTTGATGTGGGCCCGGAGGGCATCATTGCTGGCACTGTGGCCTGCTTTGACCATGACAAGCTTTTGGTTGGCCAAGTCGTCTAAGTCGATAACCTTGCGCCGGCTCAAGGGGTGGGTCTTAGATACGGCACAGGTCAGCCTGGCCTGCCCCTTTTCCAAGACCCGAACGTACCGGAGCCATTCCTCCGAATCACAGGGGCCAAAAATAATATCAAAATCCTTCCCGAGCTGCTGGATGGTATTTAAGATCCGGAGATGGTCATCTTCAAAGGGCACAATTTCCAGGCTGAACCCCGGATGGACTTGTGTAAACCGGTTCCAAAGATGGAAAAAGTCTGCCCCATTATTCAAAAAAGACCTGCCCAGCCGGATGGTAAAGGGCGACCGATTGGCGATATGCCTGGCCCTACTAATAGCTTGGTCTGTTTGGGCCATAATGGCCAGCCCATCTTGATACAGAGACCTCCCTGCTTCCGTCAGGGCCACGCCTTGGCTGGTCCGGGTAAAGAGGGGAAAGTCCAGGAGATCTTCCAACTGGTCTATTTGCTTCATAACAGCCGTCGGGCTGATATAGAGTATCCGGGCCGCCTTATTAAATGACCCGGCCTTGGCAACTTCTATAAAAATGTTTAATTTTCGGCTATACATAGGAACCTCCATTAACCTGAAGTTAATGCCATTATAACATTTTTGAGATTCTACCCTTTATTTTTCTATTATATCATTAAGTCAGGATAATAATGCTTAGGGTTCACCGAAAGGGATGGGAAGAATGAAAAAGATAACATTAAATAATAGTCTGGAAATGCCCCAATTAGGTTATGGTGTCTACCAGATTGACGATCTGGCCTTATGTGAGGCCTCAACCTTGCATGCGCTGAATAGCGGCTACAGGATGATTGACACAGCGGCTGCCTACTTTAATGAGGCGGCTGTCGGCAGGGCCATTAAAAAGTCAGGCCTAGCTCGGGAGGACCTCTTTTTGGTCAGCAAGGTGTGGATCCAGGATTACGGGTACGAAAAAACAAAGGAGGCCTTTGACAAGTCTCTGGAAAAGCTCCAAACCGATTATCTCGACCTATACTTAATCCACCAAGCCTATAATGATTATTATGGCGCCTGGCGGGCCATGGAAGACCTCTACGAAGAAGGGCGGATCAAGGCTATTGGCGTTTGTAATTTCAGCCCCAGGCAGGTGGTTGATTTAATCGCCTACAACAAGATAAAACCGCAGGTTGTCCAAGTTGAATATAATCCTATCTTTCAGCAAAAGGCCTTAAAGGACCTTTTAGCCAAGTACGATATCCAATTGATGGCCTGGGGGCCTTTTGCAGAGGGCCAGGACGATATCTTTAACCAGCCGGTGCTGAAAGAAATCGGCGCCAAATACGGTAAGACCCCGGCCCAGGTAATGCTCAGATGGAACCTGGATACCGGCTCGGTGACCATCCCTAAATCCGTCCATAAGGATCGGATTGAGGAAAATTATGCCATTTGGGATTTCAAGCTGGATGCGGAAGACTTGGAGAAAATAAGGGCCCTGGATAAGGGCAAAAGCTCTATTATCGACTTTGACCAAGAGGATACGGTCCTCTTTTTAAAAGATTTTAAAATTCACGAGTAAGGGTTTAGGAGACATAACAAATGAGTAAGGTCCTAGTAGCTTATTTTAGTGCGACAGGTACAACGAAGGACTTGGCTGAAAAAATAGCCGACCTCGGAGCCTTTGACCTTGTTGAAATCAAACCCAGCAAGGCATACAGCTCGGCAGACTTAAACTGGCAGGACGCCCATTCCCGGACAAGCCTTGAAAGGGACAATGCCCTTCCGGTGGAATTGGCTGCTTCCAGCCAAAACATCAAGATGGACCAGTACGACAAAATTTTATTGGGTTTTCCCATTTGGTGGTACCAGGCCCCCAAGATTATCAATGCCTTTTTAGAAAGCTATGACTTAAAAGGTAAGGAGATTTCCTTATTTGCCAGCTCCGGTGGAAGTGACTTTGGCCATACCCTGGAGATGCTCCAGCCATCAGCGGAAGGGGCCCGCTTACGCCAAGGGATCATCAACCAGTATACGGAGGACGCGCTCAAAAAATATATTGAGAGGATTTGAGGAACCATGGAAAAAATCGTACAGACTGCCGGCCGGGATGCGCTGGCGGGATTTGCAGATGATTTTGCCCACTTTAATGATGACATCCTTTTTGGGGAAAATTGGAACAACCTGGATATTGATATCAAGACCAGGTGTATCGTCACCCTGGTGGCCCTCATGTCTTCAGGCATTACTGACAGCTCGCTGACCTACCACCTCCAAAATGCCAAAGCCCATGGCCTCAGCCAAAAGGAGGTCGCCGCCATCATCACTCATGTCGGCTTTTATGTCGGCTGGCCAAAGGCCTGGGCCGTCTTCCACCTGGCAAAAGAGATTTGGGCCCCTGGCGAGGGAGATGCGCCCTATGAAGATGCGGCCATGCGGGCCCATGCCCGGTCCATGCTCTTCCCTATCGGCCAGGCCAACGATACCTATGCGGCCTATTTTACCGGCAAAAGCTACCTGGCCCCTGTCTCCCAGAGGCAAGTGGCCGTTCATAACGTAACCTTTGAGCCGGCTTGCCGGAATAATTGGCATATCCACCAGGCCTCTGCCGGCGGTGGTCAGGTGCTCATCTGTCTGGCCGGCGCCGGTCTCTATCAGGAATGGCAACAAACGCCTATCGCCTTGAAACCAGGCGATGTGGTCCATATCAAGGCCGGCGTCAAGCATTGGCATGGGGCTAAAAAGGAAGACTGGTTCTCCCATTTAGCCATCGAAGTACCCGGAATGGATCCGGCTACTGAATGGCTGGAGCCGGTCTCTGATGAGGTCTACGAAAAAGCCAACCAGGCCGCCTCATCCTAAAACCCCTTTAGTCAAGGACGCCGCCCAAGCAATCCATCACCACAGGAGGAACAAATGAAACGACCCTATATTTTCTGTCACATGCTGACCTCCCTCAACGGCAAGATCATGGGCCCCTATATGGACCGCCCCGAAACCGAGGCAGCAAGCGAGGTTTTTTACCGGATCGCCTTTGGCCAGGCCCCCTATTACAAGCACCAGGGCTGGCTATCCGGCCGGGTGACCACAGATGATAACTTTACCTTTTACGAAAAACCGGCCATCAATGAAGCCGCAGACCCGGTACCGGAAGGGGACTATATCGCTGACCTGGCGGATATCTACTATGTTTCCATTGACCCTTCAGGCAAGCTGGGCTGGCAGTCCAGCGACCTGGTCTATGGCGACACCAGGGCCAAGGTCATTGAAGTCCTCACCGAAAGGGCCGATAATGCCTATAAGGACCTCCTGCGCCGGCTGGGCATCTCTTACATCATCGCCGGAGAGGACCAGCTCGATTATGGCCTGGCCCTGGAAAAATTAAAAGACCTTTTCGGCATTGAGACCCTCATGTTGGGCGGTGGCGGCATCCTCAACTGGTCCTTTATCCAGGCCGGCATGTGCGATGAATTGAGCCTGGTCCTGGCCCCAGTGGCCGACGGGTCTAGAGACACCCCCTCCTTATTTCAGGCGAAAGAGGGCCTGTCTGCCAATAAGGCCATCGGCTTTCAACTGGAACAGGTCGAAGAAAAAGAGGCCGGTATCCTGTGGCTCCGCTATAAGCTGCAGGGCTAGACCAATGGCCCTGGACTGCTTGTCATACATGCCCCGCCTGCTAAAGACCGGCCCCTTATCAGACCAGCTGCAAAAAAAGAGCCAGCCCCGGCTTTGTCCGGGACTGGCTTTTTTAGGTCGTTATTTTATTGAACGCTTGTGGGGAGGAGCCGGAGCCAGTCTTCCAATTTCCATTGGCCTGCTTTGCGGATCCAGAGCCATGAGTGGCTTCCATGATATTGAAATAGGCCCAGTGGCTTTCGTCCAGGTCTTTAAAATCAAGGCCTTGTGCCTTATGCTTTCTGACAAAGTCCTGGTCAGCGTACCGGTTGAGCATTCTATTGGTTACTGTCACGACTTCCGCCCGCGTGATGTATTGGTCCGGCTTGAAGCTGCCGTCTTCATAGCCGGCTACCCAGCCGTGGGCCGCTGCTGAGTTAATACTCTTGATGGCCCAGTGACCTGCTACATCCGTAAAGTTATTTCCGTCCCTATCCAGAAGAGCACCTAATCTGGAAGCCATAGCGACAAATTCCGCCCTGGTGATAAAGGCATTGGGCCTGAAGGTGCCATCCTCATAGCCGACAATCATCTTGTTTTCTGTCATAAAGCCTACCGCCTCATAATACCAGTCATCCTGCGTCACATCCGAATAGGGCAGCTGGTAGGTCACTCTGACCTGGGGATAGGTTTTTAAAAGTCTGGCAAACATGGCTGTCACTTCTGCCCGGGTCATCCCCCTGTTCGGACGGAAGGTTCCATCCGGATAGCCAAACATATAGGCCCAGTGGTCTTCCTTATTTGACAAGTCCCTCTTGGCCTCGGAGCTGATTATCACCGTCCCACCCCTAGATGGCGTATCAACCGGCGGTTTATCGACAGGCTGATAGCTGGCCGTAGCGGTAGCTTTTTTAGATTGGTCACCGTAGGCCAGGATTGCTGTGTTCTCAACTGTCGCCCGGTCAATATCGGCCTGCCTAATGGTGTACTGATAGCTAAAGATTTTTTCTTTCCCGGCCGCTAAATCAAAGGCGCCCTCCGAAAGGGTAACCAGCGTATCAGAAAGGGTCAAGGCCTCCAGGGACTTGTCACCGGTATTCTTTACCGTAACCGTATAAGTCAAGACCTCACCGACCTGACTGTAGTGGGTCTTATCGACGGTTTTGCTGATGGTGACATCTGTCGTTGCCGGCGGATTAGGCGTGAAGATCCAGGTGGCGGTGAAGGTGATGTTGCCATCCTTGACTTCCTTGGACGCCTTGTCCCAGCCCTCGAAATTCCACTTGCCGTCCTCTACCACTACTTCGGTCTGATGTGGATCTTTGGCAGTAACGGTCGCACCACTGATATATTGGCCGTCATCTTTCGGTAGCAATTGGGGCACTGCTGCCGGCAGTGTCTTATCTGCAGTGGCACTGGTGAATTCATACGCTACACCGTACTTCGGTGTTGGCGTAAAGGTCCAGCTGCCGGTAAAGGTGATATCGCTATCCTTAACTTCCTGAGGACTTTCCTTCCAGCCGGCAAAGGTCCATTTACCATCCTCTACGCTAACTTCGGTCTGACGTGGATCTTTGGCAGTAAGGGTCGCGCCACTGATATATTGGCCGTCATCTTTCGGTAACAATTGGGGCACTGTCTCCGGTAAGTCTTTGCCTGTTGTGCCGCTGGTGAACTCATATGCTACACCATACTTCGGTGTTGGCGTAAAGGTCCAGGCACCGGTAAAGGTGATATTGCTATCCTCAACTTCCTGAGGACTTTCCTTCCAGCCGGCAAAGGTCCACTTGCCATCTTCTACTGCTACTTCGGTCTGACGTGGATCTTTGGCAGTAACGGTCGCGCCACTGATATATTGACCATCGTCTTTCGGTAAAAGATTCGTCACTGCTTCCGGCAACGGCTTATCCGTAGTGCCACTGCTGAATTCATACACCACGCCGTATTTAGGCGTTGGCGTAAAGGTCCAGGCGCCAGTGAAGGTAATGTCACTGTCCCTGACTTCCTTAGGACTTTCTTTCCAGACATCAAAGGTCCACTTGCCGTCTTCTACGCCAACTTCAGTCTTGATTGGCTCTTTTGCAGTAACGGTCGTTCCATTCTTATACTTGTTGGCGTCTATCGGTAGCAGTTGAATCACTGCATCCGGTAGGTCTTTACCTGTTGTGCCGCTGGCAAACTCATACACCACGCCATATTTAGGCGTGGGCGTAAAGGTCCAGGTGCCGACGAAGGTGATGTTGCTGTCCTTAACTTCCTTGGTGCTCTCTTTCCAGCCATCAAAGGCCCACTTGCCATCGTCTACTGCTACTTCGCTTTTACTTAGATTTTGTGCAGTAACGGTCGTTCCAGTAACATAGGTCTTGTTGTCTATCGGCAGTAAAGCTTTCACTGCATCCGGCAGGTCTTTACCTGTTGTGCCGCTGGCAAACTCATACACCACGCCATATTTAGGCGTGGGCGTAAAGGTCCAGGTGCCGACGAAGGTGATGTTGCTGTCCTTAACTTCCTTGGTGCTCTCTTTCCAGCCATCAAAGGTCCACTTGCCATCGTCTACTGCTACTTCAGTCTTGCTTGGCTCTTTTGCCGTTATACTTGCTCCACTGACATATTTACTATCGTCTTTTGGCAAAAGGCTCGTCACTGTTTTCGGCAATGGCTTATCCGTAGTGCCACTGCTGAATTCATACACCACGCCATATTTAAGTGTTGGCGTAAAGGTCCAGCTGCCGGTGAAGGTGATGTTGCTATCCTTGACTTCCTTGGAGGCCTTGTCCCAGCCCTCGAAAGTCCACTTGCCATCCTCTACTGCTACTTCGCTTTTACTTAGATTTTGTGCAGTAACGCTTATTCCAGTGACATAGGTCTTGTTGTCTATCGGCAGTAAAGCTTCCACTGCATCCGGCAGGCCTTTGCCTGTTGTGCCGCTGGTGAATTCATACACTACGCGATATTCAAGATAAGTGGATGTTGCTGTAGATGATGTAGCTGCTTTCTCTATCCCACTGCTTGTCTTTTTAACTGTAGCTGTATTGACGATGCTTTTTTTATCAAGGTCTCTTTGCTGAACGATGTATCGGTAGGTAAAAGTCTTTTCTGCCTTGGGCTCTAATCTAAAGAACCCTTCCTTAAGCGAAACCAAAGGATCTTCTAGGGTCAGCCCGGTTATTGTTGTGGTACCAATATTCTTTACAGTAACGGTATACTTTAAAACCTCTCCAACTTCGCTGTAATGGGCCTTATCGACGGTTTTACTAATCGTAAAGGCCGGCCGCCAGGTCCAAGTGCCAATAAAGGTAATATCCCTACCTGCAATCGTCTTTTCTTGGGCGTCCCAACCTCGGAAGGTCCAGATGCCATTTTCTATCTGGTAAGAGGCTGTCAAGGGGGATTTTGCCTGAACCAGCGTTCCGTCTGCATATGCTGTATTATCTGTTGGTTTATGCTTGTTGAAGTCGGATGTCAATTCTTTGCCTGGTGTGCCACTTTTGAATTCATAGCTCACCTTGTATTTTTGCTGAGATATATCGGTCGCCGTATAGCCGCTCTGACGGGTAGATTTTCCATTTGCAGGCAGGTTCAAAATAACCTCTGTTAAAGACTTTCCTAGGTTAGCTGGTTGATTCCAGGCGGGGCCGGCCCCCGTTAGGCTAGCGTCTGTACCATTAAAATTGCTAATTTCCTCCGGCCCATCGAGAGTTGTCGTTTGTGCAAAAACATAACTAGGCATACCGACAAACAGCAATAAGCTAACCATAATGACAATAACCGCTCTGCTAAGTTTGGAAATTTCTGCCATTTCATATCCTCCTTCACATAATTTTCTCACTTTTCACCAGTATAGCATACCCTTTCACCAGCTGTCTGCTAATTTTGTTTTTCTTTTTCTTACAAAAATTAAAGTACACTGAGTCATTTAATTTTTTTGTATTACCCTCTCCGTTCAGAGCAATACCTCTACACGCTATACCCATAGCCATGCTAAAAAGAGCTTCTGGAACCAGGTAAAAGGTCCAGAAGCTCTAATTTCTATTCTTGGTCTACTAAGCACATGATAGTTTTTATAACCCTCAAGAACCTCAAGGGCTCAGGCCAGGAAATATATTTTTTCCTTATCGCAACAGATCTGTGATGTATGGTTGTAGATTTGCGTCAGATCTTCCATTTTTTCTATAATCACCCTGGTGCCCGGGTTGGCCATTTTTGCAAAAGCATTGACCGCTTTCATACCTATATCTGCAGCGTTCATCTGTAGATGGGTGCCGCTGTCTTGCAAAAATTCATCAACAGGCCCCTTCTTAACAATAGGGATGCCGGCAACCAGGTTCCCAACGGTTTTACCTGCTGCACCTATCCCCTTTATAAGATTGGCCTCTACACCGGCCCGCCCAAGTTTTTCCAAGTACAAAGAGGCCCTTTCAAATTGTTCTCTATAGGCATCCGACAAGGCCCGGATCTCTTCATTCACCTTGCAGATGTATTCTTCCTTAAAGTTCTCGCTGAGCATGATTTCCATGAAGGAGGCCAGAGCGAAAGTATATAGGGATAACCGGTAATACTTGAACTTCTTTTCCAGGTCAGCCAGAGTCAACTTCATTTTCCCCTGGCCTACAAGCAGCTGCTTGGATGAAAGCATCTCCGCCACCTTTTTCTGGTAAGCAATCATATTCTTGCGCGCCCGGTTTCGAATATCCAGGACCAGCTTATGGTTGCTCGCTACCGACCGCTCATTATCCCAACTGTACTTATAATTATTGACCATCTCCATCAGCGATTCAACATCCGCCTCAGCCTGGGATTCATTTTCCAGCTCAAGGAAGCTGAGGATTGCCTTTTGCGTCGCCGCTATCTCAGACAAGTCCTTTTCAATAGAATAAAGGGCCGCTGCCATCATAATCGTCGCCGGGTTAAAGGCCGTCACGGTTTCTGTCCTAATGGGTAAATGATCCACTTCCTTAAACCGTGCCTGGATTGATTGACCGGTAGGCGGTTTTAAAAATCCCAATAGGTCTCCATCTTTGTCCTTTTTTAGAACATCTCCCGGTCTTGCATTGATAATGCGGTAAAGCCCCTCCGGCGCAGTAAAGGTTGTGGTCTCCGTTACTGTATGAAAGGCCGGCACCAGCGAAGATACACCCCCACCCAGGGAAGATAAGGCTGCAATTGGAAGGCTCACATCCTTACTGGTCTGAATAGAGGCCCTGGCCTCCGCAAGGACCTCCTCCGTAAGCTCTTCTAATTCATTTCTACCGACTTTTTCATCCATAAGCATCCTCCAGATGGTTTGATTAGATAAACCTTTAGCTTAGATAAACCTATTCGCGTACATAGCCCTTACTTGGTCACAATATCCAGGAGAGACTTATAGCTGTCAACCACATCATAAACCACTTGGTTATGACCGATTGCCTTAAAGTGCCCTCTGGCACAGTGAATTTTAGCCTCTTCAATGAACCTAAGCTGTTCCTAATTTTTACCGTTTGCTATAGACCATTATAGCGATTTTTTAGGTTTTTATCTGCCCTTATCATCGGTTTTGAAAATTTTTCTGCCTGTATACAGCTTATGGGCTACTCCCTTGGTTCACTTTTCCCATCATAAAAGCGGTGGCGTCCGGAAACGTCACCGCAGCTTATTTGTTTGAAGAGGATGAGCTTGGCTGTCTTGAGCTGATTTTTCCAGTTCCCTCCTCCCCTGCTATTATTTCTCGGGCAGGGCCTTGCCGGTATCGGGGAGCCTTAGGAGGTAGCTGCAGTAGACGAGGGCAATGAAGATGGTGGCGATGATGTAGGCCCATTCCATGACGGGGTTTTCCCGGGAAAATGTGGAGAAGGCGTCGATGAGGCCGTGGGCCAGGATGCAGGGCAGGAGGCTTTGGCTTTTGTAAAAGGTAACGGTCATAATAAAGCCCCAGGCAATGGCGAAGCAGACTTGGGCGATGGTTTCCAGGTTGGCCTGGCCGGCGAAGAGGTTGACGATATGGCCGATGCCGAAGGTAATGGCGACGATGATGATGGATTTTCCAGGGCCATCCTTGGGCAGCATGCCCTTAAAGAGGAAGCCCCGAAAGATGACTTCTTCAATATAGCCGATGAGGAGCATGGACAGGACGGCGCAGACCTGGTAGAGGCCGGTGTAGGCCAGGCTGATGCCGCCCCAGAGGTTGCCGGTAACCAGGATCCAGACCGGGATAAAGTAAAGAAAGCGGGCAGTATGCCGGGGCCAGTGGTCAAGGCCATACCTGCCTTGCAAGCGATGCTTCCGGATAAAGACTGTCAGGCCAGCGGCAATCAGGGCCAGGGCAATGAGCATATAGGGGCTTTGGTCGCCCAGCCGGCCGCGGATGGGGATGGATACCAGGCAGTAGATGGCAATCCAGACCAGGGCAAAGGCGACCTCATCCTTTTGGTATAAACGATACATACTGGTCCTCTTTTCTCATAAATGCAGGGTGACTCTCTTTCATAGGCCGGGCCCCTATACCGGCTTGCCGGCGGTCGGTTTTTTCTTGGCCAGCCAGCCCCGGAAGAGGCCGCCTTGGAAGAGGGAGATGATGACGAAGAAAATATCGGCGCAAAGGATAAAAATAAAGGACGGGAGCAGGATTCTGGTGTAGTGGGTACCGTAGGCCTTCCCCCGGTTGAGGCAGGTTGCCAGGCGGATATCAAAGGCCAGGATGCCGCTGCCCAAGACGATGAGCACGAGGACCTGCCGGGTGAGGTTGCGGATGGCCTCTGTTTGCAGGAGGCTATCTTGGACGCCGCCAATGATAAGGTTTAACAGGCTGATGGCGAAAAAGACCATGACCATCATCCGCATGACGTTCATCATGACGCCGCCGCCAATGCCCAGGCCCCCGCACCAGTTGAGGCCGCTGCGCCGGCTGAAGTTTTCCATAATTTGGAAGAGGGGCTCATTTTGCCGGCCTTCAATAAAGCCATTGTTAGCAATGACATAGATGTTTTTCTTTAGGTCCCGGGCCCGGCAATGAGCCTCCATGGCTTGCAGAAAGGGAAGGACATGGGCGGGCACGCCATCGACATAGAGGGGCATGGCAAAGAGGACGTTATCGGCTGTCTCCATCTCAGCCAGGAGCCGCCGGTGGTCGGCCCCGGTCCTGAGCCGGTCTTTCACCTGGTTTCCACGCATAAAGAGGCCGGTCAGGTCCAGGATAAAGGCCGAGGCGCTGAGCCTTTTCTTGGGGCTGCAGTTGATCATTAGGGTTTTCATTAGGCCAGATCCTCCAGGTCTTTTAGGTCCTCAATAAAGGAGAGGTCGTAGGATGGAAAGCCTTCATTAATGGCATTCCGCTCGACGAGGAGGGCCCAGGTACGCCGTTCCGCCGGACTGGTATCGCCATAGACGTAGACTGACCAGCGGCGCTGGTGACCGTAGCGGAGGGTGTGGTGCATCTGGCCGCCCCTATAGGTGCTCATGGGGGTGGAGCTGGCAATAGACCGGTCCAGGATATTCTTAACGGCGGGACTAAAGCCGCCATAGCAGTTTTCCGTGACCAGGATAATGTCCTCTGCCTGCCCGATGACCCGGCTGATTTCCTGGAGCCGGTCCTTCATCTTGCAGCTGGCCGGGGTCTTGGTCCAGCACTGGAAGCAGCCCTGGCAGGGGGCATAGTGGCCATCTGCAAAAATGACCCGGTCAAATTTTGCCTGCATTTGCCTGTCAAAGGCTGGGGGCCGATCATGAATAAGTAGTCTCATCGTTTATTCTCCTCAATAAGGCCCTGCACCGTTCCCGGTGCAAGAAGCGGGTATCCATAGACTAGGGACCCGGCCGCCAACAAAGGCTTGCCGGGCCGCTTTGACGAGCGTCTAGGCATCGCCTAAAAACTTCTCAATCGTCTGCTTATATAAGGCCGGGTCTTCTTTATAGAGCTCTGTATGCCCGGCCCCTTCAAAGGCAACCCATTCTTTTTGATCGGTCTGCAGGGCCTTGAAGTAGTCCTCACCCATCTGGTAGGGGGTCACCTGGTCCGCCTTGGCATTTAAAATAAGTACGGGCAGCTTGGTATCGGCCAACCGGGCCGGGCCGTTAAAATCATGAAAGTCAAATCCATAGCGGAGCTTGGAAACCAGGTTGCCGGCAAAGAGCAGGAAGTCTTTTGGGATCTTTTCCTCCCGGGCTATTTTGTCAAACTGGGGCTCAATCATCTCATAGGCATTGCCCACGGGGCAGTCTAAAATCAGGTAATCAATATTTCCCGGCTCTTGCCCGGCAGCAAGGGCCGCCGCCAACCCGCCCATGGACTGACCATAGAGGACGGTCTTTTTATCGTTGCGGGTTCGGCTATAAGCGAGAACATCTAGGAGGTCCCGGCTTTCCAGGTAGCCGAAAGTGTTCAATTCCGCCATATTTTCGCCGGCGTTGCGCATGTCCAGGACCATGAAGTCATAACCCAGGTCCATAAAAATGGCCGCTTCCGCAAAAGTCTCCTCCTTCACTGCCCCGAGACCAGGCGCCATCACCACCAACCCCTTGTCTTCCGGCAGGTCATAGTAGAGCAGGGGAATCCGGTGGTCAAACTGGCTAGATGGCAGGCTCAAGGCCTGCGGTGGGTGGCTGGCCTTAAAGGCCTCAAAATCCGCCTGGTAGTGGTCCTTATAATAGTTAACCGTCTCTTCTCTGGACACCAAATGATAGACGCCCTCTGTCACCTGGTAGCCGGTGTAAGCGGTCACCGCAACCACCAGGCCCAAGGCAAGGATAACTGTCGTTATAATGATTCCTTTTACTTTTTTTGTCACAGGCCCCTCCCCTTTTCGCCCATCATAGCAAGTGATAAAGACAAAATCGTGAAAAGCATGTGAATTTCATGTAAATTTTCAGCCCGCATCTGGGCAGGCAGAGGGACACGTCCCGGCTTGGTCCCTTAGAACGTTTTTTGCACCACCCCAGGCTGCATATAAAAACCGCCTCCCCCCAAGGTCCAATCAGGGTTGAGGCGGTTTTCTTGCCTATATCGTAAGGACCCAAACTACTTAAAGGCCTTCTTTTAGCGCCAATCGACGGTTATCTGCCAAGGCATCTATGAACGTAAGTCCAGCTGCATAAAAATCGCCGTAGCTGTGGGGTTGTCATAGTACCGGTCAATCTCATAAAAGCCGTACTGCTTATAGAGGCCCAGGGCTGCGTCCATAAAGGGAAAGGTATCCAGCCGCATATGCTTATAGCCGATCCCTTTGGCATCCGTAATCACCTGGTCCACCAGGTTCCTGCCTATTTGCCGGCCCCGGTGGCCAGGCCGCACATATAGCCGTTTCATTTCGCAATAGTCGTCATCCATTTTCCGCAAGGCAATGCAACCGGCGGCCTGGTTGTCCAGCCAGGCGATATATAAGCGGCCTTCCGGTAGGCCGTACTTATCTTCTAATGCATTGATCTCATCATCATAATGCTGGGCGGCCAAGCAGTCTGCCACTTCTTCCCCTTGCGCTAAAATACTGTTCGTATATTCCTTAAATAATTGACCTAGGTCATCCTTGTCTTGATAAGCCAATTTGATGCTGACAGCCATATTAATCCCTCACTTTGCAGCCCATCACTTCTTAGCTGACACCTGTTCCTTACTCGGCTTTAGCTAGCGGTAAAGCCGTCTTATCTGCCCCTAGCAATCTCTCGCAATCAAAGAGCCTTGTTCCCGTATGAATGAAGGCCCCTCATATTAAAAGAACAAATCCACTACTCTAAGCACAACAAAAATAAGCAAGCCTGATAAGATGGCGAATAAAAATTTCTGGTAGGGTCTTTTCGCCGCCTCTTTCATTTTTTCCAGGTCATCCAGCTTGGTCCCCTCTGAAAAAGCAATCACTTCCCTGTAGGTTTGAATGTCATATTGCTTCTTCTTTTTCTCGACGAGGAAGGCCGCACCTAGGGTGGCCGCCATCAACACCAACCATACCGCCTCGCCAAGGCCGCCTAGGAGGCGGATCAGGGGAATCATAGATAGAACCGTTATCAATAGTAAGGCCCCATATATTTTCCCTGCCCTTTCGAAGTTCCTTTGGTCTTCTGCTGCTACCCGCTCTTTCATGATTTCAACATCTCCTTTGATTAAATGATCGATTGAGGTTTGTAATACTTCACTTAAAAGAAGGAGACTCTTCGCATCCGGATAGGACTTATCATTTTCCCAGTTAGAAATGGTTTGCCTAGATACATACAATTTCTCAGCTAGGGCCTCTTGGGATAAGGCCTGGTCGGTGCGATATTTTTTTATCTGACTTCCCAGTTCCATATTGCTATAACCTCCTTTCACGCTCAATTTAATCCAAGGACGATGTTTCTGTCTAGCAAATATCCTGTACATACCGATTTTTCGGGCTATTTGCGCCCTGTCAAAATAATTTTACAGGCTAGAAATGGGGAAAATAAGGCTTTATAGATAGCCCCCCGATGGCAAAGATGACTTCACGCCTTAGCAAAAAACCTGTTTTTCATTTTATCATTCTTCAACCTTATACCAACCCTTGTCTTGTAAGTGCTTTAAGTTCTTTTTGTTCTCGGCAAAAAGCTTGCCAGTAAAAGGTATTTCATACCCGATCTTTTTGCCTAAATGACTCAACTCAATCAAAGCCTTGTTATTTTTCATCTTTAATTCAAATGAACCAATTTCATGCCAAGGCACCAGTAAAAAATCCCCTTTGACGGAATGGCTTATTTCCTTTTCATGTAAGCCCTTGCTGGAAAAGTATACTATAAAGGTCCGATTCGAATCTAAGGTATGGTATAGGTTACTCATCAGCAGTTTAAGAAAACCTGACTTTATATCATTATGTTTGAGGGCAATGAGATGGTTCTCAACATCTCCAAAATCATGGTTCATTTTTGCGTCTATCTCATTCTTATCATTAAATAAAATCCCCATATATGATCTCCTTACTTAAATATAAAGACTTCCTTGATATCCTTATCCAGCACCTTGCATATCTTGTAGGCCGTCTCAAGGGTTGGACTAATCGTATTATTTTCATAGGCCATGATGGATCGCCTTTTCATACCGACGGCCTTGGCTAATCGATGTTGAGATAGGCCCAGCGCCTTGCGGAATTCCGCAATCCTATTTTCAATTTCTACTTCCAAAGAATCCCCTCTGCATTCTATAAAAGCCAAAATGCGTCATTCACTTTTCCTTGCCCGATAGTTAACCAATAAAGTATTCACAACAAATAGACTCAAGGTACAGTACAACTTAAAAACTTTATTATTTAATGCATTCGTCGTATCATATCCGATTAGATAAGTTTGCAAGACACTTAAGACAAATAGCACCGCTCCAGCTATACAGGCACTGATTATAAAATCAAAAACGGCACTTCCCCTGAAGTGTCTGTATACCTTTATCTTAAGGTATTCCATCGTAATATGAATAAATATCCCTAGGCCTAGAAGAGCTGGTATCCAGTTAGGTATTTCAAGGAAAAACATGACCACCAATAAGGCAAAATAAACAAAACTTGAACCATACAACATGTACGCTCTTTTCAACCCATTCACCAGTCTTTCATCGTGCAAAGATAACAGCAGGAATCTTAACCCAACCGTCCTCGTCTTTGGTTACATTTATAGTACCAAACTGTCTCTTTAGAAGTCAACATCTACAAAAAAATGAGCTTTCCCGACATTCAGCGAATGCCAGAAAACCTGATTCTTATGTGCTTTGTTCTGTTGATTTTTCAAGTATTTCTCCGTTTTTGATTCAAGTGTTTGCTGGAGTTATCCTTTTATGTCATGTTTTAAAATTTACGCTGTCACATCTATTGAACAAACCTTAACAAACTAATTGATGACAAAAAAGACTCGATTTCGCCGCTTTAAGGAGAAGTACCTCGGCTACTTTCGCTCGCTAAAATATATTATGACGGTTTGTTCCATACTTCTTCAGTGGGACACAACAATGTAACTTTAATATTTGCAATCGCCATAATCTTTCCTCCTGCTCCTTCTATTTCCTTGTTATCAATACGACACACTCCACATGGGCTGTCTGGGAAAAGAGGTCCACGGGTTGGATGGGGCCGGGCTGGTAGCCTTGGGCTTGGAAGCTTTTGAGGTCGCGGGCTAAGGTGGCGGGGTTACAGGAGACGTAGATCATCCGGGGGATGGCGGCTTGGATGAGGGTATCAACCAGGCGGGGGTCCAGGCCCTTGCGCGGGGGGTCGACGATGGTGAGGTCGGGCCGGGACTGGTCTTTGAGGTAGCGGGGGAGCCAGGCTTCGGCTTTGGCGGTGACGAAGTGGGTATTGGTAAGGCCCAGGGCTTGGGCGTTGGCCTTGGCGTCTCGGCTGGCTTCGCCGACGGATTCGACACCGGTGAGCCGGCCAGCCCGGTCAGCCAGGTAGAGACCGATGGTTCCGATGCCGCCGTAGAGGTCCAGGATATGGTCCTGGCCGGTCAGTCCAGCCCGGGCCCGGACTTCATCATAGAGGACCTGGGCCTGGAGGTTATTTACCTGGAAAAAGGAGGCCGGGGACAGGCTGACGGTCAGGTGGCCGATGGCGTCTTGGATGTTTTCCCGACCGGCCAGGTGGTGCCAAGCCCGGCCGGTGGCCAGGCGAGGGTTGGTCAGGACATTGTGCCAGACAGAGGTCAGGGCCGGGTAGTCGGCAATCAGGCCCTCGACGAGCTTGGGCAGACGGAAGGCCTGGTCTTCGGTAATGAAGGCCAGCATGAGGTCGCCAGTGGCCTTGCTTTCCCGGACCATGACCTTGCGGATATGGCCGGCCCGGCCGGTGGCGGTGATCCGCTCTTCCAGGTCTTCCAGCAGGGTATTGACCTGGTTGGAAAAGAGCAGGCAGCCGCTGGCCGGGACGAAGTCGTGGCTCCGGGCGCTGTAAAAGCCCAGCCGGGCTTGGCCGCTGGCTTCATTCACATGGAAGATACCCTTGTTCCGGTAGCGCCAGGGATTGGCCATGGTCAGGGTCGGCAGGACCGGGGTATCCAGGTGACCAATCCGGCTGACGGCATCCCGGACTTGTAGGGTCTTGAGGTCCCCCTGGAGGCCGGCGGAGGCGTGTTGGAGCTGGCAGCCGCCGCAGCGGTCGTAGACCGGGCAGGGCGGCTGGACCCTTTCCGGATGGGCCTGGTGGATGGCTTTCAGGCTGGCCACCAGGCGTTTTTTCTCTTTTTGAATATTTTCTATGGCCACTGTCTCGCCGGGTAAGGCCCCGGCGACAAAGACCACCCGGCCGTCATCGAGGCGGCCAACGCCTTCCCCATCATGGCTGATGCCGGTGATCCGGATGCTTGCTTCACTTGCCAATTCCATTCTCTTTCCTCCCAAATGATTACGAACAATACATCATGGCCCACTCCGGCCTAGGATAAGCTGCCAAAGGCCACCAAAAGCATGATGGCATTCCAGGTGGCATGGGCGAACATAGAGGCCAGGATGGTCTTTTCCCGGACGGCAACCAGGTTTAAGAAATACCCACCGACGGCCAGGGGCAGGAGCCGGTAGATGTCCCCATGAACCAGGCCAAAAATGAGGCTGGTCACCAGCATAGCCGCCTGGGGGCTCAACCGAGCGGCAAAGGCCTGGTAAAGGTAACCCCGGAAAAATATTTCTTCCACAAGGGGGGCCGCCACCACCATGAGCAGAAAAGATATGGCAAAAGCCACCTTGGGGCTGGCCATATGAAAGAAGACTTCCACATTCTGGGCCGGCAGGCCCTCCGGTAAGAAAAGGTTAATGACCTGAATAAAGCCGGCCATGACGATTAAAATCAGGCCGCCGGCGGCAATGCTCCGCATGGCGCTCCGGGCAGAAATAGGCCGGAGACCGATATCCGCCCAGTGCCGACCGGACCGACGCAGCATAAAGGCCACCAGCCCCAGCAGGATCCCCTGCTGGATAAAGGTGGTGATTAAAAATAAGGGCGTGTCGGCCAGGCCGAGGGGCCCGGCTAAAATCACCGCCAGGGCAAAGACCAAGACATAGGTTAGGGCTAGTATACATAGGGCTTCTATCCATTTTCCTGAAAGCTTTTTATCCATTCTTTCTCCTCATGCCTGTCGCCAGGCGCCTAAAAGCAAAAAAAGACAGGCGCACCTGTCTTAGATATTTAAAATAGCAGCTGCAATGAGCGTATAGTTTAAAAGGCCGGTGATGTCTACCACCGTGGTAATAAAAGGGGCCGAGGCGACAGCCGGGTCGACATTGATCCGCTTAAAGGTCAAGGGCACCAGGGTCCCCATAAAGGAGGCCATGAGGTTATTCAAGACCAGGGTCAGGCCGACAGCCAGGCCCAGGGCCGGAAACTGCCAAAAAGACCCGATGCCGCCGACGATGAGGCCGACAGACACCCCCAGGGCCAGGCCGATGGTGGTCTCCCTGAGGATAATCCGCAAGGCGTGGCCGCTTTCCAGGGTCCCCATGGCCAGGCCACGGACGGTAACCGTGGAGGACTGGGTGCCGACATTCCCGGCCACCCCGGTCAGGAGGGGGATAAAGATAGCCAGGGCCACAACCTGTTCCAGCCGGGCCTGGAAGCCGGATAAGACAATCCCACTCCCCAATTCCCCAAAGATGGTAATGAGGAGCCAGGGCATCCGGGCCAGGTAGGCCCCCTTGACGCTAGGTTCTTCATCATCTTCAGACTCGTTGATACCGGCCATCCGGTAGATGTCTTCGGTGGCCTCTTCATGGATAACGTCGACGATGTCGTCGACGGTGATAATCCCGATGATGTGCTCTTCATCGTCAACAACGGGGACTGCCAGGAAGTTGTACTTGGTCATTAAGTCGGCGATTTCTTCCTGGTCATCCTGGACGTTCACGCTCATGACATTGGTTTGCATAATATCGGCAATGGCCGTTTCCGGACCGGCGATAATCAGTTCCCGGAGGGACAGGATCCCGACCAGGTGGCTATTGCCGTCAATGACGTAAACGTAGTAGATGGTTTCTGCATCCGGGGCAAAGGCCCGCATCATTTCGATGGCCTTCTGGGCCGTAACAAAGGCCGGCACGACAACGAATTCGGTGGTCATCAAACCGCCGGCGGTGTCGGCTTCGTAGCCTAAAAGTTCGATAATATCCGCCCGGGCCTCATCATCAAAGAGGGCCAGGACCCGGCCCCGGGCCTTGTCCGGCATATCGGCCAATAAGTCGGCTGCATCGTCATTGGGGATTTCTGTAGCAATGGCCATGGCCTGCCAGCGGGGCAGGGACAGGAGCACATCGGAAACCAGGGAGAAGTCGTCCAGTTCAAAGAAGACAATAGCGGCGTCTTCCGGTTCCAGGAACTTGATTAAGGCAATTTGTTCTTCCCGGTCTTCCAGGCCGGACACGTATTCTGCAATATCTTCCGGCTGGACGTCTTCCAGGTACTCCCGCAGGCGGGTTTCTTCATCTTCGTTGGTCGGCAAATCGATATATGTGATCATTGATGACCTCCCTTATGCTTTTTTTCCGACTATACAACAACACTTGCGCTCGCGGTCTGCCATCGTCGTTTGACATACATCAATTCACCTCCTAAAGCCTTTCCGGCAATAAAAATAAAATTAAAAACGTTGGTCCAAGCCTAGGTCTCTCAGGGTCATGTCGTGGTTGCGCCAGGCTTCTTTGACCTTGACCCAGAGCTTGAGGTCAATTTCCTCATCCAGCAGGTGCTCTATGTCCCGCCGGGCCTGGATGCCGATTTTTTTCATCATCCGCCCCTGCTTGCCGATGAGGATCCGCTTCTGCGAGGACCGCTCAACATAGATTAGGGCGTAGACGACCAGTTTACCGTCTGTCTCCCGGCGCTCCATCCTTTCAATCATCACGGCCACGCTGTGGGGAACTTCCTCATTGGTCAGGCGGAGGATTTTCTCCCGGATGAGCTCGGCCATGAGGACCTTTTCCGGTTGGTCGGTGATTTCATCAATCGGGTAAAAGGGAGCCCCGTCCGCCAGATAACCCTTGGTGACATCCAAGAGGGACTGGACATTATCCCCGGTCAGGGCTGACAGGGGAAAGACTTCTGCAAAGGGCCGTCTTTCGGTCCACTGGACAATGGTCTGCAGGACCTGTTCGCGGGTCATGGTATCGGTTTTATTCAAGAGAAGGAAAACCGGAATATCCACCTTTTCCAGGGCCTTGAGGATATAGGCTTCGCCACCGCCAAAGGGAACGGAGGCGTCCACCATATAGTATACCACATCACCGTCGTAAATGCTTTCCTTGGCCACATCCACCATGACGCTCCCCAGCTTGTGCTTAGGCTTATGGATGCCGGGGGTGTCAATGAAGACCATTTGGGCGTCTTCATCTGTGTAGATGCCGGTGATCCGGACCCGGGTGGTTTGGGGCTTGTCACTGGTAATGGCCACCTTGCGGTCAAGGATTTCATTCAGGAGGGTGCTTTTGCCGGCATTGGGCCGGCCGATAATAGAAATAAATCCGCTTTTCATGACTTCTCCTTTGGGGATAGGCTAAAGGCTTGGGGGAAGAGGTCCGCCAGGTTGGTCTCCTGGAGGTCGGCCCGGTCCCGGCCCACCAGGTAGAGGGTCAGGTTGGGGGCAAACTCGGCCAGGGCCTGGCGGCAAATCCCGCAGGGGGGTGCCGGGGCCTCGCCAGCGGTGGCCACCGCCAGGGCGGTAAAGTCCCGGGCGTCTTGGGTCACCGCTGCAAAAAGGGCGGTCCGTTCTGCACAGCAGGTGGCACCGTAGCTGGCGTTTTCTACATTGGCCCCGGTAAAAATCCGGCCATCACTGGCCAAGAGGGCGGCCCCGACCCGGTAGTTGGAATAGGGAGCATAGGCCCCTTCCCGGGCCTTTCGGGCAGCCTCAACCAACCTCTCCCTGGCCTCATCCTCTACCGGGGTCTTGACCTTGGAGGGGGCTGTATCCCTGGGGACGCCAACCTGGGCCAGGATGGCTTCTTCGGCAATCCGCATGGCCTTTTTATCGGCTGCGGTCATATGGTCGTAACCGGCCACATGGAGGAGGCCATGGACCAGGAGGTAGGCCAGCTCCCGCTTAAAGGAGTGACCATAGGCCTCGGCCTGCCGCCGGGCGGTAGGGATGGATATCATGATATCCCCAAGGATAATGGGCAAACCGGCGGCCAGGTCCTCAGCCAGGTCGTCCCGGTCCTCATACATGGGAAAACTGAGCACATCTGTCGCTTGATCAATCTGCCGGTGGTCCCGGTTAACCGCCTGGATGGTCGCATCATCGACCAGGGTCAGGTCCAGTTCGCCATCAGCCGGAAGGCCTTCCCGGGCGACATAGGCTGCCCAGATGGCATCTTCCAGGGCCTGCCAGTGCGCGGGCAGGCTGGTCTTGATTTCGGCGGTTCGGATGATTGCCATTAGGCCTGTCCTCCTTCCTTCAGTTCTTTGCTATCCGGGTACTCAATCCGCTTGTGGTAAATGCCGCAGAGCATCCGGCTAAAGACATCGCCTACCTCGTTTAAGTCCCGGTAGGTCAGGGGACATTCGTCAAATTGGCCATCGGCCAGCTTTTGTTGGATGATTTTATGGACAAAGCCCTCGATTTGCCCGGCGGACAGCTTACCGGCGGCGCTGCGAACGGCTGCTTCTACGCTATCGGCCAACATGAGGACCGCCGCCTCCCGGGACTGGGGCTTTTTCTGGGGGTAGCGGAAGTCATCTTCCTGGAGGTCCTCGTCCTGTTTTTTAGCCTCCATATAGAAGTAGCGGATGACTGTATTCCCATGGTGCTGGGCAATGAGGTCCACTACCGAGGCCGGCAGGTGGGCTTCCCGGGCCATGGCCACCCCGTCTTTGACGTGGGCGGTGATGATCAGGGTCGACAGGACCGGGGAAATTTTTTCGTGGGGGTTCTTCTGGCCAAACTGGTTTTCCGAGAAGAAAACCGGCCGGCGCAACTTACCAATATCGTGGTAATAGCCGCCAATCCGGGCCAAAAGGGCATCCGCACCAATGGCATCGGCGGCGGCTTCAGCCAGGTTGGCCACCATCATGGAATGGTGGTAGGTGCCCGGGGCCTCGACCATGAGCCGCTTGAGGAGGGTATTGCTCTGGTCCCCCAGCTCCAAGAGGCTAATGGAGGTGGTCATGTCAAAGGCCGATTCAATATAGGGGAGGATCCCCAGGGTAATGATGACCACCGCAACCCCATTGGCAAAGGAAAAGGCAATGGCCAGGGCGATAATCGGGAAACTCAGCTCCCAGAAGGCCCCATGGCCCAGGGCCAGAACCGTCAGGCTCAGGCCAATGGCCACTGCGGCCCGGCCCAGGTCCAGCCGTCTTTGCAGGTGCCGTACCTGGGATACCGCCACCAGGCCGGCGATGACGGTGGCCAGGGTGGCCAGGGCATCCTGGGTGTACATGCCATATAAGAAGGTTGTCACTGCTAAAATGGCCAGGGCTTCCCGGGTTTCCATGAGAACTGCCGCCAGGAGGACGCCGGTGGCCACCGGGGCCAGGAAGTAGACCTGGCGCAGGGCCATGTCACTATCCCCGATCCGGATGGCAGAGGCCAGGATGAAGAGGAGGAAATTGATAAAAATAATTAAGAGGCTGAGCCTGAGCCGCTTGGCAAAGTCCTCTGCCTGGTAGTACCGTAAAAGGTAGCGGATCAGGGCCACATAGACAGCCAGGAGTAAAAGGGCAATGCCCAGTCCAATCCCAACCGGTGACCGGTCGGTGGTATAGCCCAGGGCAGTCATGGCATCGTAGTGGCTGGCGGTGATCACTTCCCCCCGGCTAATAATGAGCTGGCCCTTTTGGACGGTCTGCCAGACCGGTTCCACCTGCTTGAGGATGTCCTCCTTTTTGGCCTGGGTGGCCCGCTGGTCATAGACCTGGGTCGGGTAGAGGGTCACATGGGTTAGGAGCTGAGTCGCTACCTTTTTATCCAGGTCGGATAGGGCCGGGGCCCCGGCCAGGCTCTGTAAAATCTGCTTGCGGGCGGCGCCCACCTGGTCCTCCCGGACCCCGGCCCCCATGATCTCGCTCATAACTGCGACGATGTTCTTGTGCAGGCTGGTCAGGGCGGCTTCATCATACTTAAGCAATTCATTAACTTCTGTATCGCTAAGATTTAAGCCCAGGCCTTCTGCCAGGGCCTTTTTCTGGTCTGCTTCGGTCAGGTCCGGCGCGGCGGCCCCTTCCTTGCTGCTGCCCTTGCGCTGGACGATAATCCGCATCAGGTCATCAAAGTTGTTGTCAATGGTCGCCAGGCTGATTTGGTTAAAGCGCACCAAGCTAAGGGTGTAGACCTCTTCAAAGCCCTTCAGGGCCTCTTTTTCCTTCAGGCGGGTGGCCTCCTTGTCTTCATAGGTCACCGACCGGTCGGCGTGGACATCCTGTTCGGCCACCCCGCCCACCTCCCAGGAGGCCTGGTCAGGCAGGAGGTGCCAGAAAAACAGGGCCCACAGGAGGATGAAACTGCTTACAATAGCTAGTTTGAAACCTGTTGAAAAAGTTTTCAGCCTGTCACGCCAAGTGATTTTGGTTGAAGACTGGGTCATGGACTTGCTCCTTTTTTGCACTGTCGCGCTCATAGGCCCGGATGATTTTAGCCACCACCGGGTGGCGCACAACGTCTTCCGCCTCTAAAAAGGAAAAGGCGATTTCTTCAATCCCGTCTAAGATGGCCTTAGCTGATACCAGGCCGGAGGCGCTGGTCCGGGGGAGGTCAATTTGGGTCACGTCCCCGGTAACCACAGCCCGGGAGCCAAAGCCAATCCGGGTTAAGAACATCTTCATCTGCTCTTTGGTCGCATTTTGGGCTTCATCGAGAATAATAAAACTGTCATCTAAGGTCCGGCCCCGCATGTAGGCCAAGGGGGCAATTTCAATAATCCCCTTGTCCAGGTAGCGCTGGGCCACTTCCTGGCCCAGGGTATCGTAGAGGCCGTCATAGAGGGGCCGGAGGTAGGGGTCGACCTTGTCCTGGAGGTCACCGGGCAAAAAGCCCAATTTTTCCCCGGCTTCAACTGCCGGCCGGGTCAGGACAATCCGGCTGACTTCTCGCCGTTTCAGGGCGCGGACAGCCATGACCACAGCCAGGTAGGTCTTCCCGGTCCCGGCCGGGCCAATGCCGAAGGTGATGGTATGGTCCTTGATTTGTTGGATATACACCCCTTGGCCGATGGTCTTGGGTCGGATGTGCTTGCCGTGGGCGGTGATGAGGAGGGTCTCCTTGAGCCCGGCCACTTCCTTTTCCGACCGGCCTTGGGCCTGCATGGCAAAGGCATAGCGGACATCGCTTTCGGTGATTTCCCGGCTATCGATGAGCTTGACCAGGTGGGCCAGGATGGCCTTGCCCCGCCGGACAGCGGCTTCTTCCCCAATAAGGGTCACTTCGGTGCCCCGGGCCACGACCTGGGCATCAATGCCTTCTTCCAAGATAGCCAGGTAGCGGTCTTGGGGCCCAAAAAGAGCCTGGGCGGTGCGGTCATTATCTAATTGTACAGTCTCTCGGATAACTGCCAAAATCATGTCTCCTTTCAAGCATTCACTCTTCTTGCATTGTAAACGAAAGGAGGGCTAAAATCCAGCTATAATATGCCCAAAGGTTAGCCCCGCTAAAAAAATGAAAACTGCCCCGGTCGACCGAGGCAGTCTAATATGAGATGGGTAAAAGATAGGCCAATCCTGTGATAAGGGCCAGTAAAGAAAGGAAGACAAAGCCGGCCAGCAGGACACCCAGGAGCCAGCGGTCGTCAGGCCTGTCCATATCGGTCAGGGCCTCCTCCAGGGCCCCCAGGAGCCTCTGGTCCACCCGGCGGATGGCCAGGACCCCATTTGGGAAAAAGCGGAGGTCTGCCGGCGACCGCCCGGCCTTTTGTAAAATGATGGTAAAGGCCTTGGCCATGGCGTCATAATCGACCTTGCCCCAGCGAAAGCCCCGGACCCAGTAGTAGGTCGTTTCCAGGGCATAGTGAGCGGCCAGGGCCAGGCCGGCGACGGCAAAGAGCCAGATGGTCACCCGCCTAAGGTCCGGCCCCGGTGGCATGGTCAGCCAGGCCACCACCAGGCCGTCACCGAGCATAAGGGCAACAGCGGCCAGGTAAGGCACAAGCCGGCTCTGGCTCTTCCACAGGACCAGTCGGTTGACCAGGGCAAAGGCCAGGACGGCCAAGCGCAAGAGAAGGATCCCGGTCGGGCTCATCATTCAAAGTAGTCGAATTCCATGGGGCCGATGATGACCGTATCCCCTTCTTGGATACCGGCCTTACGGAGGGCCTTTTCTACCCCCATCCCGTCAAGGATCCCCATGAACCGTTCGACCCCTTCATCCCGTTCGAATTGGGTCCGCTGGACCAGGCCGTCAATTTCCGGCCCGACCACAGCCCAGACATTGCCCTCGTGGGCTTCCACCCAGAAGGGGCGTTGGGCCGGTTCCGGGATGACCGGTGCTGCTTCTTCCTCTTCTTCTTCGCTGACCGGAGGGAGGGCCTCCAGGAGGTCCTTTAAGGCGTAGACCAGGGCCTGGCTGCCTTCACCGGTCGCTGCCGACCCGGCAAAGAGGGGCAGGTCCGGGAAGGCTGCTTCAATGGCTGAAAGGACAGCGGCCTTATCTTCCTCGGATAAAAGGTCGGTCTTATTGGCAAAGATCACTGCCTTTTTCCGGGCCAGCTTGGGGGCATAGGCTTCCAGTTCATGCTGGATGGCCCGGATGTCCTCAACCGGGTCCCGGCCTTCCAGCCCCGAGGCATCCACCACATGGACCAAGACCCGGCACCGTTCTACATGACGGAGGAAGCGGTGACCCAGCCCGGCCCCTTCTGCTGCGCCGCTGACCAGGCCCGGTACATCGGCCAGGACAAAGCTGTGGGCGGCATCTACCCGGACAACCCCTAGGTTCGGTTCCAGGGTGGTGAAGGGGTAGTTGGCAATCTTGGGCCGGGCAGCCGATACCTGAGCAATGAGGGTGGACTTGCCCACATTGGGAAAGCCCACCAGGCCTACATCGGCCAGGAGTTTTAATTCCAGGGTAATCCAGCGTTCCTCGCCCGGTTCGCCATTTTCGGCATAGGCCGGGGCCCGGTGGATGGAGTTGACAAAGCGGGCATTGCCCCGGCCGCCCCGGCCGCCCTTGGCTACGACCACTTCCTGACCCTGGACCCGGAGGTCGGCCAGGAGCCGGTTATTGGCTGCATCCCTGACCAGGGTTCCGACCGGGACCCGGAGGATGATATCCTTACCGCCCTTGCCGTGCTGCTTGGACCCTTGGCCGTGCAGGCCCCGCTCCCCCTTGTAGTGGGTCTGGTAGCGGAAGTCGATGAGGGTGCGGAGCCCCTCATCAGCCCGGAGGATAATGGACCCGCCATCGCCGCCGTCACCGCCGGCCGGGCCGCCCTTGGGGACGTATTTCTCGCGACGGAAGGCAACAATGCCATTGCCGCCATTGCCCCCCTGGACATTTACTTTTGCATAATCATAAAACATCTTGATCAGCTCCCTTGGCATCCTGGGCATCCAACAAACCGGCCATCCGCATGAGGTGTTTGGCGTTGGTGGTCTGGCAGCGGCCCGGGCGAATGGTGTAGTCAAAACGGATTTGGTCGCCTTCATAATGCTCTTGGAAGTGCATATTCCGGCCATTGACCCCGGCGTCTTCCACCAGGTCACAGAGCTCAAAGTCGTGGGTGGTGACCAGGGTCATTATCCAGGGTTGAGAGAGTTTTTTTATGGCCGCCTCAGCGCCGATGATCCGGTCGGCTGAGTTGGTTCCCTTGAAGATTTCATCAATCAGGACCAGCATGGGTCGACGCTGGCCGGCATAGTCAGCCATCTTCTTAATGCGGAGGATTTCCCCGTAAAAGGTAGAAATCCCTTCACCGACATCGTCGGTCACCCGCATGGAGGTAAAGATCCGCATGGGGCTAATGGCAAAGCGGTCGGCACAGACATAGCCGCCGGCATAGGCCAGGACAGCATTGAGGCCAATGGTCCGCATAAAGGTACTTTTCCCGCTCATATTACTCCCGGTGATGATGGTGGTCTCCCCGCTCTGGCGGTAGTCATTGGCCACGGCAGTGGCCGGGGCCAGGAGGGGGTGGGTCGCAGCGGTCATTTCCAGGCTGGGGACATCCGTCTCCAAAATTTCTGCCTGGCCGGCATTGGGCCGGAGCCGACCGACGGTGCAGAGGCTGGATAGAGCCTCGACTTCCCCGACCCAGTCCAGCCAGCGGACGAAGTTTTCGCCGTATTGCCGGCGCCAGCGGTCAATTCGGGCAATCATATTAAAGTCCCAGGCCAGGCAGCCGCAAAGCAAGAAGTAGAGTAGGAAGTTTTCCCGGAGATTCCAAAGGCCCACCAGGCGGTTTAAGGCCGCAACCCCTTCCGGGGCCTGGGCCAGGTCCGCCTTCATTTGCCGGAGGTAGGCGCTTTCAAAGGGGCTGTCCAAGAGCATTTGAAAGCGTTCGTTGAGCCCTTCCAGCCGGGTTTGGAAGACCAGGACGGTCTCCTTGTATTTATTAACCGGGCCGGCCAGGGTAATGGCCAGGGCCATTTGCATAAAGAAAACAGCCAGGGGGATCAGATAAGACACCAGCCCGGCCAGGGCCATGCCGATGGTTACCACAAGGGCCAGGGGCAGGCCCAGGCCAATGAGGTTGGCCTGGTCGATGGTTTCTACATTTTCTCCCCGGGCATAGGCCTTGAGCTTTTGCTCGGCGGCCTTTTCCCGGTTTCGCTTGGTCGCCTTGGGCTCATAAGCCAGGGCCTCAAAGCGGATGGCCCAGTCATCGTCAGCCAGGAGCTCCCGGACCGAGGCCTGCCGATCAGCGATATGGTTGAGGTCCGGCTTGGTCAAAAGCCGGGCCAGGGCGTCGCTGCCGCTGGCCGAGTGGGTCACGGACAGGTATTGGAAAAGAGACCCCTTACCGAAGATATCCAGGTCTGTGCTGAGGGTATTATCCTTACTTTTGTATTGGTCACCGGTTTCGGGCAGGTCCTGCCAGGCGTCTACCAGCCGGTCCTCATACCGCTTGAGGACCCCGCTGACCCGGGAGAGGCCGGCGATTTCCTTTTGGATCTTGCCAAAGCGGTAAACCAGGGCAACAAAGGCCACCAGCATGATCCCGGCCAGACCGGCACCGACCAGGAGGTCCTGGCGCAGGTAGGCCACCAGGCCCAGTACCAGTAAGATGGCCGTTATAAGGCGCAGGTGACTCAGGCGGTTTAGGGTCGCATCCAGGTCACGGCGCTGTTTTTCATTGGCCGCTTGCCGGTTTTTTATGTCTTGTCCAGTCATGGGCACCTCTTTTCCTAATGATGAAAAAGAGGGATGACCGCATGGCCACCCCTCTTACCAAAGCAATTAGCCCGCATAAACGCTGACTTGAGTTTTGCTTTTACCTTTACGTTCAAAACGTACCACCCCGTCGGCAGTAGCGAAGAGCGTATCATCGCCACCTCTGCCTACGTTAATACCAGGATGGATTTTGGTTCCGCGTTGACGGTAAATAATATTTCCCGCTTTCACGAACTGACCGTCGGCCCGTTTGGCGCCGAGGCGTTTGGAGTGAGAGTCACGACCGTTCTTGGTGCTCCCTACCCCTTTTTTAGAAGCGAAAAATTGTAAGTTCATCTTAAGCATGAATCCACCTCCTCACCGGTTTGTCCGATGTATCTGTATGAATGCATCATCGTAGTCTTCATTAAGGGCCTCAACAGCCAGCACATAGGTTTCTAAAATAGCCTGTGCCTTGACCTGGGCATCCGGAGACAAGTCATCCGCTAAGCGCAGGCAAATGCGGTCAGCTTCCGCTGAGCACTCCGCCAAGGCTACACCTTGGGCGGACAGGCCATTGGCTGTTGCAATGGTCAGGGCGGATACAGCTGCGCAAAGGATATCCTTGCCGTAGTCATCCAGGCCTGCATGGCCCTGGACCGTGTACCCACACCAACCGTTAGTCCCCCGGACCAAGTCAATCCGAATCATTAGCCAACGATGGATTCGACGACCACCCGGCTAAAGGGTTGACGATGGCCTTTTTTACGGCGATAGTTCTTTTTAGGCTTATACTTAAAGACGGTGATTTTACGGGCTTTGCCGTTTTCAACCACTTTCAGGCTTACTTTAGCGCCTTCAACGAAGGGCTTGCCAACAGTGATGGCCCCGTCCTTATTGACCAATAAAACCTTGTCTACGGTAACGGTTTCGTCAGCTTCAGCAGCCAGTTTTTCGATGACCAGTTCCTGGCCTTCTTCAACCTTATACTGCTTACCACCGGTTTCAATAATAGCGTACATATATACACCTCCCTGGGTTATAGACTCGCTGTCGCAGGTGCTAGGCTTGAAAACCTGAAACATGCGGTTGGAGTGAGACGAGAGACATCTACACTCAGAGTAATATTATAATGAATAACCCGGGGCCTGTCAAGACTTTTTAGTGTTAATTGAACCGGTCGTCTTCCGCCGTTTCCAGGGGGACGAAGGCAAAGCGGTGGCAGTCCACCAGGCCCCGGTTGGTCAGCCGTAAGTCAGGCAGGCAGGCCAGGGAAATGAGGGCCATGGTCATAAAGGGTGAGGCCATGTCTGCGCCCAGGGCCTGCCATTGGGCCTCCATGGCGGCCACATCGGCGGCAATATCTGCGGCAGGCCGGTCACACATGAGGCCGGCAATGGGCAGGGCCACATGGCCCAGGACCTGGCCATCGGCAACGATACACATGCCGCCGCCGGATTCGATTAGGGTATTGGCCGCCAGGCGCATGTCATCGTCACTGGCGCCCAGGACCAAGAGGTTATGGGCATCATGGGCGACTGTGGAGGCCATGGCCCCCCGGCGGATGCCAAAGCCCTGGACAAAGCCCTGACCGACGGTCCCGCTCCCGGTGTGTCGGTCAAAGACGGCGGCCTTGAGGACGTCCTGGTCCGGGTCGGCTTCAATGGCCCCGTCCCGGACGGGCAGGGTCAGGTGGACTTCTTCATTAAAGACCCTTTCCGGCACAATCCGGATGGCCCGGACCTCTGTGGTCTCCTCGGCGGCCGAAGGAATGCGGAAGGGGCTGGTATCGGCCAAGGGGTCCAGCTGGATGGACCGGTAGGCCTGGTCCGGGTACCGGTAGGGGGCGATGTCAGCTGTCAGCTGCCCCCCTTCGGCCACTGCTTGGCCGCCAATCCAAACCCTTTCAGCGACCAGGTCTTCCAGGTTATCAAAGAGGACCATGTCAGCCAGCTTGCCCGGGGCGATAGACCCCAGTTCATGGTCCATCCGGAAGCAGGTTGCCACATTGATGGTCACCATCTGGAGGGCTTCTAAGATGGGAATCCCATAGGCCACCGCCTTGCGGACGATGTGGTCCAGGTGGCCATCTGCGACCAGGGTATGGGGGTGGGTGTCGTCAGAGATCAGGTTGGCCAGGCGGCTATCGACCGTCCGCTCGGTCAGGGCCCGGCTCACCTCTGCCAGGTCATGCCAGGCCGACCCTTCTCGGAGCTGGGCATACATACCCAGCCGCATTTTAGCGATGGCGTCCTCAGCCCGGTTGGACTCGTGGCAGCAGCGGACGCCGGCTGCAATGTAGGCATTCAGGCCACTGCCGGTATCCGGCACCGAATAATGGCCGGTCACCACCTTGCCGGCGGCCAGGGTGGCGGCCACTTCTGCATGGGCATTGTCCTCCCCGGCTAAAATCCCGGGAAAGTTCATCATTTCACCCAGGCCCACCGTCTGGGGCGCCGCCATCAGGGCCTGGACATCGGCCGCATCGATGACGGCCCCGGTATCTTCAAAACCCGGTACGGCCGGCACACAGGAGGGGACGGTCAGCATGGTCCGGAGAGGGGTCCCGGCGGCATCGGCCAGCATCATTTCAATGCCGGCTACGCCGAGGACATTGGCGATCTCGTGGGGGTCCATATAAATCCCGGTGGTGCCCCGGGGGACGACGCTCCGGGCATAGTTGCCCACCGTCATCATGGAGCTTTCCACGTGGATGTGACCGTCTAAAAAGCCCGGGGTCAGGTACTTGCCTGCTGCGTCAAAAACCCTCGTCCCGTCGCCAATGCAGGCCGATGCATCGCCCACCAGGGCAATGCGGCCGCCAAAGACAGCCACATCCGTCCCCGGTAAAATCTCCCGGGTGAGAACATTGACCAACCGGCAGTTCTGAATGATCAGGTCGGCCGGCCTTTGGCCGAGGGCCACCTGGACCAGGTCCCTGGTCATCTCGCTTAAGGGTTTGGTTGCTTGATTGTTATACATGATCTTCCTCCTACTCCGGCCTTACCTGACCAGTCCAGGGATTTTCCATTATCGTCCAAGTGAAAAGCACCGCCAAGGCGGTGCTCCTTTTTTAGCTCAGATATACCTTAGCCGCCAGCCGCTCCCGCCGGCTTAAGTGAAAGCACATGATGCCGAAAAGAACTGCCGGCACCAGGACCAGGACCACATTTAAGACCAGGCAGAAGAGCCCTTGGTCAAGCATGGCCACCAGCCGGTAAACAGCGAAAGCCAGGAGGCAAAAGTTAATGGCCCCCCAGGGATAATAAAGCCAGGTCCGGGCAAAATCCAAGAGAAAGAGGGAAAAAAAGCCATAGACCCCTGCCATCAGCATAAAGGTGATAAAATCTGTCATTTCATAAAAAATAGCAATCCCGGTCATTTGCTGGTAAAAGTAAGCCCCGGACCAAATGCAAAACAAGAGTAAAAAGAGAAGCTCCAGACCAAGCTGACGGCCTGTGCTGCCGGGCAACCTGTTTTCCATATCATTCATCCTCCTAATTAATTAAAAAACATCCTTTTGCCGGGCAAACCACCCTGCCGGAATGAAGAGCAGGGCATTCACAGCAATGGTATAAAGGCAAAATAGGCCCTGACCAAAACCGGTGGCTACGGTAATCCAAAGATAGACCAGGTAGACCGTCTGCAGGCCGGTGCTGACCATCCAGACCCAGCTGAGCCGGCGGCGAACGCCCCCCTGGTAGAGGAGGGAGGCCATGATTTGCACGGTGGTTAAAATCACCAGGAGGAGCAGGGCGGTCCCGCCGGAAAAGTCTTCCAGCAGGCCCTGGACCAGAGCGGCGTACAAGAGGAGCCAGACCAGGTAGAGCCCAGTCCCGGCCCCCTCAAAGAGGGTGCGTAAAAAACCCGCCTTTGCTTCTGCTTCCATCTTAGCCCTCCTTCTGCCGGCGCAAGGACCGGATATGGTACATTAAAATGCCGCCGGCGACGGCCACATTCAGGGATTCAACGCCCCGTTCCAGGGGAATGGAGATGACCTGGTCGTATTCTTCGATCTGTTCCGGGCCATTGCCTTCATTGCCCAGAATAAGGGCAATCTTATCGGGCAGGTCGGCCTCATCATAGGGGACCCCGTCGGCATCGGCCACCACAAAGTGGAAGCCATACTTCCGCAGGACATGGATGACCTCCTCCACGTCCTCAATCATATAGACCGGGAGGGAGAAAATCGTCCCCATGGTGGCCCGGAGGACCTTCCGGTTGGTAAAGTCCACCGTCCCCTTGAGGCAGAAGACGGCATCGGCGCCGCTGGCCATGGTGGTCCGGATGATGGTCCCCAGGTTGCCCGGATCCTGGACGCCGTCTACCACGACCACCGTCTGCATATCCGGCCAGGGGGTTTCGCTCCAGTCCGGGAAGCTGACAATGGCGGCAATATCCTGGGGATTGACCGTGGCCATGGCCTGGTTTAAGATTTGTTCAGGGACCAGGAGAACGGGCCCCTCGTAATCCTTTAAGAGTTCCGTATATTTATCTTCGCTGCCATCAGCAATTAAAACGGCATGGACCGCTGCCCCGCTGGCCAAAGCCTCTTCAACAAACCGCCGCCCCTCGGCAACGAACTGTTCAAAGGCCAGCCGGTACTTCCGCTTTTCCAGGGCATGCATCCGCTTGATCCATTGATTTTTATCCGACTCAATCTTCTTCATAGATAACCTCTTTCAACCGTCTGCTGCAAAAATACCGCTACTTTTATACTTGTTATTTTAGCATAGTTCGCCCGGCCATGCCACCGGTCCCCTGTGTTAAAGGCGGTCCTTTTGGTTAAGTAGGAGTTAGAGGGCTCAAACTTGTATGTAGCCACTTATATTACTCTATTATATATAAAGGAAGATGCTTATGCCCCCCTCTCAAGAACACCGCTTCCAGGTCGGTGGGATGTCCTGTGCGGCCTGCCAGGCCACGGTGGAACGCCGGGTCCGTCAGGTCCCGGATGTCACCGACGTGAAAGTGAACCTCCTGACCGGCGATATGACTGTTACCGGTCCGGCTGACCCGGCAGCCATCGCCACCGCCGTCGAAAAAGCCGGCTATACCATTACGGATAAGGAGGCCCCGACCCATTCGACCGGCCAAGGGCAGGTCTTTAAGGTCACCGGCATGACCTGTGCCGCCTGCCAGGCCAATGTGGAAAAGGCCGTTAACCGACTGGACGGGGTCCATGCCGTCGCCGTCAACCTCCTGGCCGGGACCATGGAGGTGGCCTACCAAGCGCCGGCAACAGCAGAGGCCATCGTTCAGGCTGTGGACCAGGCCGGCTACGCCGCCAGCCCGGCGGACCGGCAAGCCGTCCTGACCGAGGACCCTTCGGCCGCCCAGCACCAGGAGGCGGCAGCCATCAAACGGCGGATCATCCTATCCCTGGTCCTCTTAATCCCCCTGATGACCGTTAGCATGGGGCCCATGGTCGGCCTGCCCCTACCGGACTGGCTCATCGGGGAGGCGGCGGCCCTCCGCTATGCCGGCCTCCAGCTCCTCTTAACCCTCCCGGTCCTCGTCATTAACCGCAAGTTCTTCATCAACGGCTTTAAGGGCCTCCGCCACCTGGCGCCCAATATGGACAGCCTGGTGGCCATAGGGGCGTCAGCGGCCTTCCTCTACGGTCTCTTTGCCATGTGGCGGATCAGCCAGGGCTATGCGACCGGCGACCTGGCCCTGGTGAATAGCTACCGTCACCAGCTCTACTTTGAATCTGCCGCCATGATTGTGACCCTCATCAGCGTGGGCAAGTACCTGGAGGCCCGGTCCAAGGGCCGGACCACCGATGCCATCACCGGCCTCATGGAATTGGCCCCTGAAGAGGCCTTCCTGGTGGACCCAACCAGCGGCCAGGTCCGCACCGTCCCCACCGCCCAGGTCCAAGTGGGTGATATCTTAGAAGTCCGCCCCGGCGGCCGGATCCCGGTCGACGGCCGGGTCCACAGCGGCCGGTCCGCCGTTGACGAAAGCGCCCTAACCGGCGAGCCCCTCCCGGTCGAGAAGGGACCGGGCGACAGCCTCACTGGGGCCACCATTAATACCACCGGGGCCCTGCGGATGGAAGTCACCCGGGTGGGGGCCGATACCACCCTGGCCCATATTGTGGCCCTGGTGGCCGATGCCAATGCCGGCAAGGCCCCCATCGCCCGCTTGGCCGACCGGGTGTCGGCTATCTTTGTCCCGGCGGTCATGGTCATTGCCCTGGTCACCGCCGCCGTCTGGCTGCTCCTGGGCTACGGGGCTGAATTTGCCCTATCGACGGCCGTTTCCGTCCTGGTCATCTCCTGCCCCTGTGCCCTGGGCCTGGCCACCCCGGTGGCCATTATGGTCGGCACCGGCAAGGGGGCCCGGATGGGCATCCTCTTTAAGAGCGCTGAGGCCCTGGAGAACCTCCACTACACGACCACCGTTGTCATGGACAAGACCGGGACCATCACCGAAGGGCGGCCGGAACTGACCGATGTCATCCCCTTCCAGGGCCAAGGCCAGGCCCTCTTGCTCCGCCAGGCCTATGCCCTGGAGGCCGCCAGCGAACACCCGGTGGCCAAGGCCATTGTCGAGGCCGCCGACCGGCTGGCCCTCACTGACCTGACCGCCCGGGACTTTATGAGCCACAGCGGCCAGGGGGTCAGCGCCCGGGTTGCCGGCGAAAAAATCTACGCCGGCAACCGGTCCCTCATGGATGAACTCCGGGTGGACTGCCGGGGAGCGGATAAAAAGGCCGAAAACCTGGCCAAGGAAGGCAAGACCCCCCTCTACCTGGCCAATGAAAGCCAGCTGCTCGGTATGCTGGCGGTCCAGGATGCGGTCAAGCCCTCATCGGCCCAGGCAGTTGCCGCCCTCCACGACCTGGGCGTCAAGGCCATGATGCTCACCGGGGACACCCGGCTGACCGCCGATGCCATTGCCCGGGAAACGGGCATTGACCAGGTCATTGCCGAAGTCCTCCCCCAGGACAAGGACAAGGCCATCCAGGCCCTCCAAGACCAGCAGGAAAAGGTTGCCATGGTCGGCGATGGCATCAACGACGCCCCGGCCCTGGCCCGGGCCGATACCGGTCTGGCCATCGGCGCCGGGACGGATATCGCCATCGAATCGGCGGATGTGGTTCTCATGCGGAGCGATCTCCTGGATATTGCCCGGGCCTTTGAGCTTTCGGCAGCCACCCTCCGGACCATCAAGCAGAACCTCTTCTGGGCCTTTTTCTATAACATCTTGTGTATCCCCATTGCGGCAGGGCTGCTCTATATACCCCTTGGGATTCACCTGAATCCAATGTTTGCCGCTGCCGCAATGAGTTTATCCTCTATCTTTGTTGTGACCAACGGCCTACGCCTGCGGACCTTCACCGGCAGCTACCCGGTCACCCCAGCCCTAGAGGAAGGGGCCCCGGTCCTTTCCCCCGCCGCGCCGGCAGGGGAAAGCGACCCGGCACCCGCACCATCATCAGAAGGAGACGAGCATATGAAAAAAGTCATCGGTATTGACGGCATGCACTGTGCCCACTGCCAAGCCGCCGCCGGCAAGGCCCTGGAAGGCCTGGATGGCGTCAGCAAGGTGAAAGTCAACCTGGAAAAGAAAGAAGCGGTCATCAGCTATGATGGCGAGGTCAAAGATGAAGCCATCAAAAAAGTCATCAGCGATGCCGGCTACACCGTTACCGGGATCAGCGAAAAGAAAGGCCTATTCGGTTAAGGCCCTCAACCTGCTGCGACAAGCGGCAGGTTTTTTATTACCGGGAAAGACCCGGTCCTACTAAAGCTATAGATGCAGGTGACCGGCATAAAAAAAAGGCTATCAAAAAGTATAAACCAGGTGAAAAACAAGGCTACCCTGTGCTATACTTAAACTAAGCAGAACCGTCATCTTGTGCCAAAAATCTTATCTTGGATAAGACCCAAAACTTATTGTTAGGTGGTTGATGTACCATGGGCATGTTTCTTACTTTAGTCTTGTTTGCGCTCTTCCTTGGGGCCGTTCTGGCCGTCTTCTGCCTCTACTACATGGTCTACCAAATTTATAAAAGCCGGGGGGATTGACCGGCCTAGCCCCAACCTGCTGCGACAAGCGGCAGGTTTTTTTCTGCCCTTTTTGGCCGGCTGGCTACTTTTGCCCATAAAAAAACCGCCGAAGCGGTTGTTATGAAAATAAATGAACTTATTTACGGACGGCCACGATGAGGATCCGGGCGTCGTTTTGGGCATTGTCGCAGGTGGACAGGGTGACCAGCCGGTCGGTCGCCTGAACCGGTGTATCCAGCCGGACCCGCTCGCTGGGGGCCAGGCCGGCCAGGTAGCTGAGGGCGTCTTTTTCCCCACCCCAAACCAGCCAGCTGTTGTAGCTGAAAAACTGGGCCGGGTCTTCCAGGTTCATATCATAAATGCCGATGATCTCGCAATCCCAGACCTGGGCCAGGCTGGCCAGGCGGAAGGACCGGTGGGCTGCGGCGCTTTCTTGGTTAAGCAGCCGGTCCAGGTTGGAAAAGACCTGGCCATTGGCCATATTATGCCCATAGATGACCAGGTGGTCAGCGGTATCCACCGGCTCTTCATAGTCTAAAAAGGCGGCCCCGTTGGGGTTGTAATTACCGGTGGCGTCATGGGTAAGATAGTGGTCATTATCTGTCCCCTGGACCACCGGCGTCGAGACCAGGCCGGGCATGTCCAGCCAGGCGCAGACATCTGCATTGGCCGCCTGGTAGCGGCTGATGTCCCCGGCATAGGGGTTGCTTGCCGGTGCCGGCAGGGCTTGGTCGGCCACCGGGGCCTTGGGCACGTGCTGCCAGGTATGTAGATAGCCCCGCCAGTCGACCTGGTGGTTAATAATTAAGGCCAGGCCCACTAAGAGGCAGCAAAGACCGAGGGCCACTTTCCATTTTTTCATAAAACCCCTCCTGTTTTTATCACTTTAACGGCTGGCTTGGCCCCTGTCAATCCTTAATGAATATGCTACAATAAACGGGGTGATACCATGATTACAATCAACCAATTGGAAACCGAATGCCGCCGGGCCCTGAAAAAGCTCGGTCCGGATGAATCCCTTTCCGTCCGGACCTGGAAGGGCGACCGGGGCTTTACCGTCAGCTGCACCCCGGCCGGCTACACCCTGGTCGAAGACGGTTTTCAAAACAAGACCGCCGACTTTTCCACTGAGCCGGCCCTCATGAAAGAAATCCGCCGACTGGCCAAAAGAGAATTCCCGCGTAGCCACAAGTTGCGCTTTACCATTATTAAGAAAAAGGAGCCATCCCCTTGGAAGAACTGATTTTTTTAGGCACCGGTGCCGCTATGAATACCGACTGTTTTACCACCGCCCTCCTCTTACGTGACGGCCTGGCCGGCCACCACTTCCTCATGGATACCGGCGGGGGCAACGGCCTCCTCCACCGCTTTCGCCAGGCCCAGGTGCCTGCCGAGGCCATTACCGATGTCTTTATTTCCCACCACCACACCGACCATATCCTGGGGGCCCCCTGGCTCATGCGCCTATCCGGCCATGGCAGGCAGCGCCACCCGGACTGGCCGCCCCTGCGGATTTACGGGTCCCCGGCCCTCCTGGAAACCCTGATGACCATCTGCCGGCCCATCCTGCCCAGCGCTGTCCTGGACCTGGTCGGCAGCCATATCCGACTCATCCCTATCGAGGATGGCCGGACCTACCCCATCGGCCCCTGGCAGGTGACCTTTTTCGACATCGGTGCCCAGAAGGTGGAACAGTATGGCTGTCAGGTCCGCCTGCAAACCGGCGAAGACCTGGTTTACCTGGGGGATGAACCCCTCCGGGAACCAGGCCTCCCCTATGCCCAAGGGGCAGACTACCTCATCCATGAGGCCTACATCGCCCAGCCGGGCCAGGGCCGGTTTGCCCCTAAATCCATCGGCCATTCAACGGTCCAGGAGGCCGCTGAAAACGCCCGGGCCGCCGGGGCCAAGCACCTGGTCCTCTTCCATTCCGGCCTGGACGCCGGCCCCGCCCGCCGCCAGTCCTATATGTCTACCGCCCGCGACTACTTTAAGGGGCCTATTTCCGCCCCTAATGATATGGACAGCCTATTTTTTGACCACCTGCCAAAGGAGACAGATTGATGAACTTTACCGACCTGGGCCTGGACGACGCCCGCCGGGCCGCCCTAGCCGACCTCTTTGCCATCACAGACCCTACCCTGATCCAGGCCAAGGCTTTCCCCTACATTGCCGATGGCCGTTCTGTGGCCCTGGCCGATATGACCGGGAGCGGCAAGACCCTGGCCTACCTCCTCCCCCTCCTCACCGATGACCTCCTCGGCGCCAGGGAAAACCGCCTCCTGGTCGTGGCCCCCACCGCCGAACTCTGCAAGCAGATTGAAGGGGTCGCCGCCGCCTATGCCAAGGCCCTGGGCTACCCGGATGCCGTCACCTCCGTCTTTGGCAGGGCCAATATCCGCTACCAGATTGACCGGCTGGCCCACAAGCCCCCGGTGGTCATCGGGACCCCCGGCCGCCTTCTGGAGCTCTTCAACCGGCGCAAGCTCAACGGCCAAACCATCCGGGCCGTCGTCTACGATGAAATCGACGCCCTCCTCGGCAAGCCCGCCGACATTGCCGACCTCCACAAGCGCCTCCTCCGGGACGTCCAAACCGTCTTAGCCTCCGCCTCCCTGACCGATGACCAGGTCCTCTTCTTTAACCGGGACATCCTCCGCTTAGACGGCGAAGGCAAGCTGAATGACCGCATCCGCCACCTGACCCTCCCCTGCGGCGATAAGCGCAAGTTCGACCAGCTCCGCCGGCTCCTCTTCGCCCTCCAGGACGGCGGCACCAGCCTGGTCTTTATCAACGCCCTGGACCAGATTGACCGGATTGTGGACCGGCTGACCCATATCGGCCTGCCCGCTGCCGGCCTCTACAGCGGCATGCATAAAAATGCCCGCCAGGCCGTCATGCAGGGCGTCCGCCAAGGGGAAATCACCATCCTCGTGTCCAGCGATCTGGCTGCCCGGGGCCTGGACCTGCCCATTATAGACCAGATCATCCACCTGGACTTCCCCAATGACCCCCAAACCTACGTCCACCGGGCCGGCCGGACCGCCCGGGGCCCGGAAGCCACCGGTGCCTCAGTGGTCTTGGTGGCCGGCCGGGACGAGGCCGCCTTGCGGGTCTACGAACGTGAACTGGGCATCCGCTTTGAGCCCATGTTCGTCCAGGATGGGCTTTGCTTTTTGGGCCAGGCTCCGGATAGGGACGAGGCCCCCAAAAAGAAGAAAAAGAAAAAGGCCGGTCCCAAGACCGGCCCGAAAAAGAAGGTCAAAAAAAGCACCAAGCACGCCGCCCGTAAAAAACAAGAGAGGAAAAAGAGCTAAACCATGGAACTTTGGGAACTATTGGATGATACCGGCCGCCCCACCGGCGACCTCCACCCCCGGGGCGAGGCCATGCCCCCGGGCACCTTCCACGCCATCATCGGCGTCTGGACCATCCACCGCCGGCTAAAGCGGGTACTCATTACCCTCCGGGCCCCGGAAAAGGTCATCTGCCCCGGCAAGTGGGAAAACACCGGCGGCTCAGTCATTGCCGGCGAAAGCCCCGCCCAAGCCGCCAGCCGGGAGCTCCGGGAAGAAACCGGCCTGGCCACCAGCCCGGAAGCCCTCCAGCCCTTGGCCGTCATCCAAAATGGCCAGGTCTTTGCCAATTGCTACATCAACTACACCGACATCCCCCAGGACGGTATCCGCCTCCAACCGGGGGAAACCGTCAACTACCGCTGGGCCAGCCTGGAAGAAATCGACGCCCTCATCGCCGCTAACCGCTTTGCCGAGCCTGAGATCATCCAATACCAAACCTGCCGCCCCTACCTACACGAGGCCCTGGCAGCCTTATAAGAACCACCGGCCCAAAACCGGAACCTATAGCCCAAGCAGCCCCTGACTGAGCCTATCACCCAGTCAGGGGCTGCTTGTTTGTATGCAAACTTTATTTTTCTGATGTCTTATTCAAGTGCAGCCGATAACCAGCTGCTCCCTAGGAATGGATTTCAACATTCCCGTCTGTACTGAAGAGAACCCGGGACCCGTCTGCCCGCTCAATTTCTTGAAAGTTCTTCTTCGTCAAGACCATGTTTTGAGCCCGGGGGACTTCCTGGGCCAGGCGGGCATTGATTTTATCCTTGTCTGCCTCTGAAGCCTTCCGGAGGTCAGCCCCCTTGCCGAGGATATCATCCTGGGCCTTGACCAGGCTCCGTTCATAGGTATCCCAGGCCGTCTGCTTGAGTTGGGGCTGGAGATCTTTTAAGGCCTGCAGGGTCAGGTCCCGGACGGGTGCCTTGGGGTCCGCCTTGTCGATTTCCCCCTTAATCAGCTCATAATTGTACTGGGCATTATCCAAATATTCCTGGTCTGACAGGTCGACAATACCTTCCAAAGTCTCCCCGGCAAGGGAGGTCTCCACCACCGAGCCGGACCCGGAAGAAGCAGCCCCCTCACTCGTCGCCTCCGACCCACCACAGCCGGTCACCAAGAGGACCAGGCCCAAACCACAACAAGCCGATAAAACTATCTTACGCATGATACCATCTCCTTCTGAAGCGGCTTTCTACAAATTTTACACACACTATAAGGTATTCTTAATGCCCTTTGATCGCCTTAGTTCAAGGAAATAATCCCCCAGGGGCCATTTTCCTTTTCCCTAAACCATGCCTGGGACCCGTTGGTAAACAGGCGCAATTCAGCCAAGGTCGGTTTGACGACGACCCGGCCCTTTTCATTGACCACGCCCCATTTACCTCCTTGCTTAAAGGGCACATAGCCTAGAGCGTTAAAGTCCCCCAGGCCCTGGTTTTCGGGAAGGGTGACTTCTTTTCCCTTTAGGTCGATAATACCTCCTTGGGACCCATCCCGGTAGACGGCATGACCGGCCGGGGTAAAGGGGCCTACCTGGTCGGCAAAGGGCTTCCGCAAAACCTTACCCTTGGCGTCTAAAAGGCCCACCCGGCCTTTTTCTTCATACAAGCCGTACCCGTCATCCTGACTGCCCCTTGAAATCATCGCAATGGCCGCATCGGCAAAGGGCTCACGGAGGACCTTGAAATCACTATCCAAGAGCCCCCAGCGGCCATCCTTTTCATAAGCAAGCGGTAGGCCGTTTAAAAAACTCGTTGCTTCCAGCCGGCCGGGCAGGTCAAGGGTCTTCACCCGATCCCCCTGGGCATTTATCATCCCGTATTCATCACCGGACCGGTATAAGGCCCGGTCATTCTCAGCAAAGGGCCCAATCCAATCAAATACCGGCTCGACCAGGGGGCTACCATCACCGGCAGCCAGTCCGAATAAATCCTTTTGACTGTAGACAAAGCCACCACCGGCCGGCAGGGGTAGGCTTTCACTCAAGGCCGGGGTCATGGTCCGGCTTTGAGGGTCGTAAATGCCCCACAGGCCCTCTTTTTGATAGCTAAAGCGAGGATTTCCGTCTTTATCGGTAAAGGGTTCAAGGGCATCGGCAAAGGGGTCTTGTAAGACTTGTCCCTGGGCATCCATCAGGCCCCAGGGGCCATCGGTAACCAGCCGGAACTTGTAATAATCACCGGTATAGAGGGGCCAGATATCCCTATAGTCCGTTTCCAGAAGGGTCTTGCCCATATCATCCACCAGCCGGGCCTTACTCTCAACGGTCAGCGCCCCACTGGCATCTACCGGACTATACACCACCGTCCGCCCCTTGTCATCTATAGGGCCGATCGCTTTGGCAAAGGGAGCCGCAAGGACCCGGCCCTCACTGGTCTGAGGGGGCGCTTCAGTCGACGAAGGATCCAAGTCTGCTTGACCGCAGGCCACTAGGCCAAGGCCTAAGGCCACCGCCAGGATAATGGAGCTAAGCGATTTCATGCCATCATCTCCTTTTCCCCTGATATATATTTTTACTGATTTGAGATAGCTCTCTTTCCCCTAACACTTGCGACAAGCTACAAGCCTACTCGCCCATTGGAATCGCCTGCCTTTCCTTTCTACCTTTACGATATTTTGTAAGCCCATTATAACAAAATTCCCTAGCTATATTTTTACCTTGTCGGATTTTGTGCCATAGCCGTCGTTTTCTTTATATTTTCTTTATTTTTGCAGCAAGTAGGTCTTTTTACACTTTACTCGCAGCCTTTTTAGCTTATGGAAGAAAACCGTTCTATACTCCTCTTCCAAGTACAAACCTCCTCTTTTACTGTCAGGTTTTTTCTTCCCCTGACCGGGCAGGTCGGTCCCGGGTTAAGAAGAGGCCGGCCGGGACCTGGAGGGCGGTCCAAAGGATAAAGCCGCCGGTATAGAACCAGCTGACTAATCCTTGGCCAAGTGGCAGGAAGAAAACGGTCATACTCAGGCCAAGGAAAAAAACATCTGCCAGGAGGAGGGCCAGGAGGTAGGTCCTTTGCCCCCTCGTCCCTAGGGCCCTGTAGACCAGGGCCAGGCCGAGGGGCAGGCAAATGGTGCTCACAAAGAGGAGAAAGCCGGGCACTCCTACAGCCACCGGCCCGACAGCCTCGTTGAACTGGATCATTAAGAGGGGCCTATTGCGTAAATAGATCACCATCAGCAAGGCCGCCAGGCCCAGACCCATTATGATGGCCCCTAAAAGGCCCAGATATTTCTGCTTCATATCTTTTCCCCTCCCACGGGGTTGAACCTATCCTTAAAAGCCTCAAGGCCCCTCTTCTCACCATTACTGGCTGACGAGGCCTACTTTCATATCCACTTAGCGCTATTTATAAGCCCATTATAACAAAATTTTCCGGCTATATTTTTACCTTGTCGGATTTTTTGCCATAGCCGTCATTTCTATCTCTGCCCATAAAAAACCGGTTGGTTTCCTTTAGAGGAAACCAACCGGGGTCAGCTTAGTCCGGATCCACATTAAGATAGGCGAAGATATCCACCCGGTAGTAGTCATCCCGGGTCCGGATGGTCATCCGGCCGTTTTGTGCTTCCAGGATCCGGCGGACAATGGAGAGGCCGCGGCCGGGTTGCTTATTGTCCTGGGGGACCCAGGTATTGATTAAGGTGGCCCTGATCATCCCATACTTGATGATCAGGTTTAGGGAGACCTGGGGCCGGTCTGCTGCCCGGGCGGCCTCAAGGGCATTATCCAGGAGGTTGGCCAGGACCATGGCCATGTCCTCATGGTCCCCCTTGGGAAAGTAGCCGGTCACCTGCATATCCAGGGGGATATTGCCGGCTTCTTCCTGCTTAACCCGTAAGACGGCGTCCACCAGCTGGTCCCCTGTCAGAGGGGTGACCCGTTCCAGGAAGGGGCCCTTGTAGGCCAGCCATTGTTCCATTTTTTCCAGGGCGGTCTGGTTCTCCTGGTAGAGGATGAGCCGGTGGAGGGCCTTGAGCCGGTTAATCCGGTCGTGTTCGGCATCGTAATAGTGCTCGGTCAACCGGTGGTAGGCCTGGAGGTCCTTTTTCAAAAGACCGCTGTAGTCCTGTTCGGCAAGGACCAGGGACCGGGCCAGCCGCCTATTCTGGAAAAAGAGGCCGGCCAGGAGAAAGAGCAAAAAGATGCCCATGCTGGACCCCAGGATGAGGACATGGACCCGGTTTAAGGGGGCAGCCACCAGGCCATACTGGCGGATATAGTAGTCAAAAAGCAGGAGGACACCGCCGGCCCCGGCGGCCAGGGCCAGGCCCGTCCGCCTATCCATTTCCCGGACCAGGCCGGCCCGGCGAAAGTAATAGAAGGCAGCCACCATCCCCAGGGCCAGGGCCAGGTCAAAGAGGTGGAAGGCCAGGTACTGGACCGGGCTATAGCCGATATACCGGGGCCGCATGACCACCTGGGCGTAAAATTCAAAGCTAAGGGCCTGGGCCGGCATGAGGAGGGCCGTCAGCATCAAGGCCTCTAGAGCCTTGACCGGCCACCGGTCCCGGCTAAGGGCCGCCAAGAGCAAGAGCCCCGCAAAGAGGGCTCCATTCCGGCCCAGGTAGGGGAAGGCCGGCTCATAGGCACAGCTCAGCAAGGCCAGGCTCCCTAAGAGGGCCAGGCCGGCCGGGACCCGGGGCCGCTCCTTAAAGGGCCGGGCATAGAGCAGGGCGACCAGGGCCAGGACCAGCAGGGCCAGCTTAACCCCGTAGACCGGCAGGAGCCAGCGGCCCAAGGCCAGGGTTAGGAATCCATCCATCCGTCATCTACCTCCTCAAAGCCGGCTAAGAGCAATTTTTCTAAGGGTTTCTGTAGGGGAATAGAAAAGGTCAGCGCCTGACCGCCGGTAAAGATCAACTTCCCTTGGTGGAGGTAGCGGACATGGCGGATATTCACCAGGTACATGGTGCCGACCATGGCAAAAACCCGGCTATCCAGGTCTTGGCTGATTTTTTCCAACTTCCCGTAAAAATCCGGACTCTCCCCCTTCAGCAAGTGGGGCCGGACCATCCGGCCCTTCTTTTCAAAGTAGAGGATATTGTCAAGGGCCACGGTATAGGTAGACTTATTAAAGGAATAGCTGTAATAGCGCCGGTCCAAGGTCTCCAGCCAGAGGTCTAGGAGCCCGGTCAGCTGGTCTGTAAAGGTCTCTTCCGGGACTCCCTTATCCACAAAACCGAAGGGCCGGGTATTGGCCACAGCCGCTGTCCCGGCCGGGTAGGCCGTGATGAAGATAACATCCCCGGTAAAGCCCTGCCGACGGAGGTCCCCCACCGCCTCTACCCCATTCCCATCCGGCAAGCGGATGTCCAGGATGGCCAGGGCCGTGTCCGCCGTCAGCTCTGCCGCCAGGTCAGCCAGGTCAGCCCCGGCTGCCAGGTCAAAGGGGACCTTGTGGTCCAGGACCCAGTCCTCCAGCAGGGTCAAAAGAGCCTCCCGGGCCGGTGGCTGGTCCTCAATCAGCAGAATACGCACAAGCCACCTCCTACCATTGGTCTATCCGGAAGTCAATATCCAGGTCCTCGCCCCCGTCCTTGGCTTCGGCTGTAAATGAATAATAAGAGGGCACCGCCCCCAGGGGGATGGTCATCCGCCCCCATTTGCCGGGCTGGACCGTCGGCCCCCGGTTGTTATCAATAAACATATAGACTTCCCTTTCCATATTATTACGCACAGAAAAAGTCACATACCGACCCTCAAACTGGGGGTCAAGCATCTCTCTCCGGTCAAAGGCGTAGGCATTGGCCAGGTGGCCAAAAAAGTAAGGATGGGTCTCTGCCGGCATTGAAATATCCGCAATATAGCCCAGGGCAGGATCCACTTGCCGGGGTCTCTCCTGGCTTAACTCTTTCATGGTGGGTTGGTTTAAGGTATTCAGGTTATCTAAAGTACAGCCTGTTAGTAATAAAGAAGTGATTATAGCAAGATTAATAAAATATACCCTTTTCATGGAAGTTATTTCCTTTGTCTAATAGCACATTGCATATTCAGCATCCCGCCATAGGTAGGATAAGCGTTAAAGTAATACATCTGTTTTATTGTTACATTAGCACTAATATGCCCCTGTTCGCCAGGGGAGAAGGTCCGGTAGATTTGGTTGTTGATATTGATCGTAATTGGGGAACCACCGGTATTCTTAATCCAATAATTTACATAAGAGCCCTCTTCCGGCTTTAACCAAGCTTGTTTAGAAAAATAGGCTTGATTATTAACATTACCGGAAAATATATAAGCAGACCTCAGCTCAATATCTTCCGACACCACCCTAGCGGCCGGAGGGTCTTCATTTTCAACAACCGGCCCGGCATAAATACAGGTCGGGGATAGGGCTAAAAGGCATGCTAAAGCTATGATCGTATTCTTTTTCATGTATAAAACTCCTTCCAAAACGAATGATTGGAAAAAACGCAAATAACCCTGGGTGGTCACCACCACCCAGGGCATGGTATTTCTACCATCACTATATCCAACTTGTCATTACTTATACCCTCAACTGATGGCGCCCTTTCAAAACAGCCACCAGTTGGTTAATCTATATACTGAATATAAAGGAGAAATATCTATTTTTTACTAGACTCTTAAGTCAATAATATTGGGTATTAACCCCTTTGCTCTCTGCCAAGCAACTAGGCCCCAAGCTTTGTCAGCTCAATCTCCCGGGCTGTGCCCCGGCCTTGCTGATCTGTGGCGATGAGCTTGCCGTCTTTCATGGAGAAGGTGCTGGTATTGACGGGGAAGGCCAGGTCGTGGCTGGTCACTTGGCCGCTGGCGGTATCGGCGATGTAGAGGCGGTTGGGCTGGATGGGGTTGGTCCAGCTGGCGGCGCCGGTGCCGTCGGTGTAGTAGACTTTGCTGCCGTCAACGTAGAAGTGGCTGGATCCGAAAACGTCGGTCAGGTAGATGAGGGCTTGGTCTTTGACTTGGAAGAGGGGGACTTTTTGGCTAAAGTCTTGGCCTTGGGTCATCAGGCCTAGGTAGGTAACGCCCTGGATGGTCTCTTTTAAGACGAGGGGGTTGGTGGCTGTTTGGGTTAAGGGGGTGTAGCCGGCGGGGAGGGTTAGCTCTTGGATGCCGGTGTCACTGCCCCGGAGGACTTTGGTCCCGATGACTTGGTAGAGGGGTTCTTTCCCCTGGTAGACCCAGACGGTCCGGCTGGGGCTATCCCAGTAGATGTGGCCGTAGAGTTGGGCAAAGTCTCTGGCCGGGAGGTAGGTCCGGTTATTGGTCAGGGTGGGCAGGGTGGCAAAGCGGCCGGCTTGGCCATTGGCGGTGTAGGCGGCCTGGCCGACGGTGAGGGTGACGTCAACGGTGCCGGCGGCGCCGGTGATGTGGATGGTGCCGTCAGGTTGCCAGTCGGTTTGGTAGCCAAAGGCGTCATTGACGACCCGGAGGGGGATCATGGTCCGGTCCTGGTTATTGATATAAACCTGGCCTATATTTTCATCTGTAGTAACAGAGGTATTATTAACAATCAGGTTAACATCTGTACTATCTGCCAAGGCCAGACCCGGCATCATCAAAAGCGCTGCTGTCATAAAAGTTGCTAGTATTTTTTTACTCAT